>CAZHGR010000048.1:0-23186 GCA_964532255.1 uncultured Sphingobium sp. | reverse complement strand
AGGGCCGTCTGGTGAACCTGGGCTGCGCGACCGGCCACCCCAGCTTCGTCATGTCTTCGTCCTTCACCAACCAGGTGCTGGCGCAGATCGAGCTGTTCGCGCGTGCCGACCAGTACAAGAACGAAGTCTATGTGCTGCCCAAGCATCTGGACGAGAAGGTCGCCGCGCTTCACCTCGAAAAGCTGGGCGTCAAGCTGACGAAGCTCAGCCAGCGGCAGGCCGATTATATTGGCGTGCCGGTCGAGGGGCCGTTCAAGCCCGACCACTACCGTTATTGATGCGGGTCGGGGCGGATCGCCATTCAGATGATGACGTGACGAAAATGGGGGTTTTCCGTGACCCGGAGCGCAGCGTACTTAAGGTACGTGAGCACCGGAAGCACGGAAAGGCACCATTTGCAGGCCGTCAGGGCTGAATGGCGGTCCGCCCCGGGAGCCGGCTGTAAATGCCGGCTCCACATTGTCCCCAAATGGGGTAGGAGAGCGCGATGATCGTGCTGAGCCCCATCGCGATGTCCGTCATCGGCATCGTGCTCGCAATCTGGCTCGCCGCGTCCGTCTGGGCGGTGCGAACGGGCGTTCAGATGCGCCTGGCCGCCCGCTCGGCCGCGCGGCAGGTGTCGGCGCTCGCCGACCTTCTCGAAGCCGCGCCGGCGATTCCCGTCATCCTGCGTCCCGACGGCCGTGTGGAGGCACCCGACCGGCTCGCGGCCTGGCTGGGCCGCACCGGCCCCCCGGCCTTTGCCTCCGAGCTCACCGCGCCCGACGGCGGCCTCGAGCCCGAGCATGGCGAGGCGCTGGCGGCGGAAATCGAGGCGGCGCAGCGGGGCGGGCGGTCCTTTGCCCTGCCCGTGCGGGCGAAAGGCTCCGACCGGTCGCTGCTCGTTCGCGGCATGCCCGTCACGACGGCACACGCCCAGCCGGGATCGATCGTGCTGTGGGTGTTCGACGCGACCGAGAGCCAGTCGCAGATCGACCGGCTTCGCGGGGATGTTTCCTCCTATCGGCAGGCGCTGGAGGCGCTGTCGGGCGTGATCGAGGCGGCCCCGATGCCGATCTGGTTCCGGGGATCGGACGACCGCTTGCACCTCGTCAACACGCATTATGTCCGCTCGGTCGAGGCCGCGTCGGCCGAGCAGGTCATTGCGGAGGGCATCGACCTCGTCGAGCCGGTCAACGGCGTCACGGCGGCCGATTCGGCGCGGCAGGCGGCGGAAACCGGGCAGGCCGTCACGCGGACCATTCCGGTCACGATCGGCGGCCACCGCCAGATGATGCGCGTGGTCGACGTGCCGCTCGGCCCGCAGGGAGTGGCGAGCTATGCGCTCGACATGGACGAGCTGGAGGCGGCTCGGGCTGAGCTTCGCCAGCAGATCGGCGCGCAGCACGACATGTTCGACCGCCTGTCGGCGGGCGTCGCCCAGTTCGGCCCCGATCAGCGCCTGAAATTCTGCAATCAGCCTTTCACCAGCATCTTCGGCCTGACCCCCGACACGGTAGCGCACGACACCGAGTTCGACCGGGTGCTGGACGCGATGCGCGACAATGGGACCGCCCCGGAGATACGCGACTTCCCGGCGTGGCGGCGCGAGTGCAAGCGCTGGTTCGTCGCCGAACAGGCGGGCGAGGAAAACTGGCTGCTGGCCGACGGAATCCATATCCGCGTGGTCGCGCAGCCCTTGCCCGACGGCGGCCTTCTGCTGATCTTCGAGGATCGCACCGAGCAGGTACAGTTGTCGAGCGCGCGCGACACGCTGCTGCGCGTGCGCACCGCGACCTTCGACAATCTGTTCGAGGCGATCGGCGTCTTCTCCGCCGACGGACGCCTGCACCTGTGGAACAGCCGCTTTCGCATCCTGTGGGGGGTCGAGGAGGAATTGCTGGCGAGCCACCCGCGCGTCGACGAGCTTCTGGGCGTCGCCGGCGGACGCCTCGCCAAGCCGCAACAGGCAAGCCTGGTGCGCCAGCTCATCCGCACCGCCACCAATGAGCGGCGCCAACGGAGCGGCCGGATCGCCTTTGCCGACGGGCGCTATTTCGAGTTCGCCGCGATCCCGCTGCCCGACGGCAACGCGCTGTTCGCGATGCTCGACATCACCGACAGCCGCCGCATCGAGCGCGCGCTTCGCGACCGCAATGAGGCACTCGAGGCGGCTGACCAGCTCAAGACCGCGTTCGTCTCGAACATGAGCTATGAGCTGCGCACGCCACTGACCTCGATCGCTGGCTTCGCGGAAATGATGATGCAGGGCTATGCCGGGACGCTGAGCGCCCGCGCGCGTGAATATCTCGATGCGATCATGGCCAGCACCGAACGGCTCACCAAGCTGATCGACAATGTACTCGACCTCACCCAGGGCGCGGCTGGCCTGTTGCCGATCGAGCGCAAGACTGTCGCCGTGGAGGAGCTCGTCTGCAGCACCGTCGACAATTTCGAGGAGGCCGCGCGGCAAAGCGGGATCGAGCTGGTCTGCGACGCGCAGCCCGATGCGGGCGTGTTCGCGGGCGACGCGCGCAGGATCGGACAGGCGATCGAGCATCTGATCGACAATGCGCTGCGTTATACCGGCGCGGGTGGCCGCGTGCTCGTCTATGCCGACGGAACGGCGGACAGCGTGCGGATCGTGGTGTCCGACAACGGACCGGGCATGGACGCCGAAACGCAGGCGCGCGTGCTCGATGTCTTCGCGCGCTTCAGCGAGACACGCGGCGGGGAGACCGATGGCCTGGGACTGCTGCTTGTCCGCCGACAGGTGGAGGCGCATGGCGGCACCGTGTCGATCCTGTCGGAGCCGGGGCTGGGCACCGTCGTCACCATCGAACTGCCGCGCGGCGAATGACTGGAACGTCGCCGCTCGTCCTGGCGGATGCGGCCGCGACGCAGGCGGCGGGCGCGGCTCTCGCGCCGCTGCTTCGTCCCGGCGACATCGTCACCCTCAGCGGCGGGCTGGGCGCCGGAAAGACGACGTTCGCGCGCGGCCTCATCCAGGCGCTCGGCCATGCGGGCGAGGTGCCGAGCCCCAGCTTCGCCATCGTCCAGCCCTATGACCCGCCCGCCGTCCGCCTGCCGATCGCGCATGTCGACCTGTACCGCATCGAGGATCAGGCGGAGATCGCGGAGCTCGGCCTTGAGGAATGGCTGGCGGACGGCGTGCTGCTCGTCGAGTGGCCCGACCGGCTGGAGCCGTGGCACAAGGCGGCGGCGCTCTCGCTGACCTTGTCGGCTGGAGAGGCCGGGGCGCGCATCTTGACAGCCGACGTGCCGCGCGCTTGGGAAGACCGATGGCCTCCACGATGATTCCGCCCGCCGGGGCGCAGGACTTTCTCGCCGCATGCGACTGGTCCGGCGCGACGATCCTGCCGCTTGCCGGGGATGCGTCCTTCCGCCGCTATTTCCGGGTGGAGCGCGGCGAGCGGCGCGCGGTGCTGATGGACGCGCCGCCGCCGCACGAAGACCCGCGCCCGTTCGCCGCTGTCGACGAATGGCTGTGCGCGCGGGGCTTTGCCGCCCCGGCGGTCTACGGCAGCGACATGGAGCAGGGGCTGCTGTTGCTCGAGGATTTCGGCGACCTGCGCGTCCGCGAATATCTTGACGAGCGGCCGGAGGAGGAAGCGGCGGTCTATGCCCGCGCGGTCGATCTGCTCGTCGCTCTCCATCGCGAGGATGCCGCGCCGCTTCCGCCTTATGACCGTGCCGTCTATCAGCGCGAGGCGGGCCTGCTCACCGAATGGTTCTGCCCCGCCGCCGGGCTGGATGTCGACCCCGACGCCTATGTCGCCGCATGGGATGCCGTCCTGCCCGTCGTCGAGCGCGATACCGGCGCGGGCGTCACGGTGCTTCGCGATTATCATGCCGAGAATATCATGCTGCTGCCCGATAGGGGGCGCAGCTTCGGTCTCGGTCTGCTCGATTTCCAGGACGCGCTGAACGGCCATCCGGCCTATGATCTCGTTTCGCTGCTTCAGGATGCCCGGCGCGACGTTTCGCCGGAGGTCGAGCGGCTGATGCTTGCGCGTTACCGCGCGGCTGCGGTCGTCTCGGACGACTTCGACGCCGCTTATGCCATCCTCGGCGCGCAGCGGAACGCCAAGATCATCGGCATCTTCACCCGGCTTTGGAAGCGCGACGGCAAGCCGCGCTATCTCTCCTTCCTGCCGCGCATGTGGGGCTTGCTGGAACGCGATCTGGCGCATCCGGCGCTCGGACCCGTGGCGGGGTGGTTCGCGGCGAATATACCGGCGGAAAGCCGCCACGACGCGCTGGCCGACGCGGAGGCCTGATGCCCGCCGTTCTCGACACCGCGATGCTGATGGCGGCGGGGCTGGGCAAGCGCATGCGCCCGCTGACCGCCACGCGCCCCAAGCCGCTGGTGCGGGTGGCGGGACAGCCGTTGATCGACCATGCGCTCGACCGGGTCGAGGCGGCGGGAATCCGCCGGGTCGTCGTCAACGTCCATTATCTTGCCGACACGGTCGAAGCGCATCTGAAGGCGCGGGGGCGGACGCGCGATGTCAGCTATGTGGTCTCCGATGAGCGCGCGCAGTTGCTGGAGACCGGCGGCGGGCTGATTCACGCCGCGCCGCTGCTGGGGGACAAGCCGTTCCTCTGCGCCAACAGCGACAATCTGTGGCTCGATGGCCCGCGCGACGCCATCGGCCTGCTCG
This sequence comes from uncultured Sphingobium sp., assembly GCA_964532255.1. GTDB lineage: Bacteria > Pseudomonadota > Alphaproteobacteria > Sphingomonadales > Sphingomonadaceae > Sphingobium. Next base: position 18,522 of record CAZHGR010000048.1, on the reverse strand, counting down.
CCGAGCGGTGGGACGATGATCGCATGGATGCGCTGCTGCTGCTCGTCAGCCATGCGCGCGCGCATTGCCATTCGGGGGCAGGCGACTTTCACATGGACGCGGTCGGATGCCTGTCGCGGCGGCGCAAGGGCAGGGTGGCACCCTTCGTCTTCACCGGCGTGCAGATACTTTCGCCCCGCTTGCTGGTCGATCCGCCATCGCCCGTTTTCTCGACCAATGTGCTGTGGGACCGCGCCATCGCCGCCGGTCGCGCCTATGGGCTCTCGCATCAGGGGCTGTGGTTCGATGTCGGCACCCCGGCCGCGCTGCCGGTGGTCGAAGCGGTGATGGCGGGTGCATAGGGCCGCGCGCCCGAACATCTACACTATTCCCGCGCACCGCGCGTTCGCGGATTCGCTCGTCGCGGGAATCATCGCACAGCATGGCCGAAAGGGCACCGCCGCCGACGCGCTGGCGCGCGGCATCCTGTTGTTGCCCAGCGGGCGCGCGGTACGGGCGGTTCGCGATGCCTTCGTGCGCGCGTCGGGCGGCGGTCTGCTGCTGCCGCGTCTCGCCGCCATCGGCGATCTTGAGCTGGCCGAAACGGTGGGGGTCGCTCTCGACGCCGGGCCGGTGGCGATGGACCTGCCGCCCGCCATCGCGCCGATGGACCGGCTGATGATACTCGCGCGGCTGGTCCAGGCCACGCGCGCGCGCGAGGGCAAGCCGGTCGATGCGGGCGAGGCAATGCGGCTGGCGATGGCGCTCGCCTCGACGCTCGACCAGCTTCTTGTCGAGCGAAAGACGGCGCATGAAGTGATGGCGCTGGGCGAGGAACTGTCCGACGCCCTGTCGCAGCACTGGCAGGCGTCGCTCGAATCCTTTGCCTTACTCCTCGACCAATGGCCGCGCGAGCTGGCGGTGCGCGGGATGATCGACGCGGCGGATCGCCGCAACCGGCTGTTCGACGCGCTGGCACGTCACTGGCGCGAGCGTCCTCCGGCGAGCTTCGTCGTCGCGGCGGGAATCACGACCGCCGCGCCCGCTGTCGCGCGGCTGCTGCGCGCGGTCGCCGATCTGGAGCGAGGTGCGGTGGTTCTACCCGACCTCGACCAGAATCTGACGCCGGAGCAATGGGACGCCATCGGTCCGGTGCGTCCCGATCCCCTGTCGCCGCGTCGTGCGGCGCTCGCCGAAACCCACCCGCAATTCGCGCTCAAGCTGCTGCTCGACCGGATGGACGTGCATCGCGATGAGGTGGCGGCATGGCGCTGGGGAAGCGAGCATGACGCGCGCGCCGAGCGGGGCAGGGCGATCACGCTGGCGATGCTGCCCGCGCCGCTGACCGGCATCTGGCAGGATATCGGAGACCGCGCGCGGGTGCTGCGCGACGTGACCGCCATCGAGGCGGCGAACCCGGCCGAGGAGGCGCAGGCGATTGCGATCGCCATGCGCGAGGCGCTGGAGACGCCGGAACGCACGGCCGCGCTGGTCACGCCCGACCGCGACCTTGCCGCGCGCGTGTCGGCGCATCTGAGGCGCTGGGGGATCGAGGCGGACGACAGCGCCGGACGCCCGCTCAGCCAGCTCGCGCCCGGTACGCTGCTGATGGGGATTGCCACCGCCGCCGCCGAGCGCTTCGCCCCAGTGCCGCTGCTGGCGCTGCTCAAGCACCCGCTGGTGCGGGCGGGCGAGGCGCGGCTGGCGTGGCTCGACAAGGTGCGCGTGCTCGACCTGCTGCTGCGCGGGCCGCGCCCGGCACCGGGGCTGGCCGGGATCGACGCGCTGATCGCCGCGCCCGACCGCTACAAGGCCGATCTGGCGGGCGAAGTCCGCGACTGGTGGGGCGAGACGCGCGTGCTGCTCGCGCCGATAGAACCGTTGTTCCAGCGCGAGGCACCGCTCGCCGATCTGGTGGCGGCCCTTCGCGAAACAGCGTCGCTGCTGTCGGGCGAATCGGTCTGGGCGGGGCATCAGGGCCGCGCCGCCGCCGCTTTGCTGGCGACGGTGGAGGAAGCGGCACCTTTCGGTCCGCCAACCAGCGACGGCCCCGGCTTCGTCGCTCTGCTGGGGCAGCTTCTCGCCGCCGAGCCGGTGCGCCCGCCGCAGGGCGGGCATCCGCGCCTGTCGATCTGGGGCCTCCTCGAAGCGCGGTTGCAGCAGGCCGACCTGATGATCCTCGGCGGCCTCAACGAAGGCACATGGCCCGCGCTGCCCGCGCCCGACCCGTGGCTCGCGCCGCGCGTCCGGCAGGCGCTGAACCTGCCGGGGCTCGACCGGCGGATCGGGTTGGCGGCGCATGACTTCGCCAATGGCCTCGGCAGCCCGCGCGCGCTCATCACCCGCGCGGTCCGCGACGTCAGTGCGCCGACCGTCGCGTCGCGATTCTGGCTGCGGCTCAAGGCGCTGGCCGGACCGAAATGGGAGAGCGACGAGCGGCTGCTCGCGCTGGCGCGCGCGATCGACGCGCCCGCCGAGCAGATCGCGGTCGCCGCCCCCCGGCCCGCGCCGCCCGCCGAACTGCGCCCGCGCATGATCGCCGTCACCGATCTCGACCGGCTGAAGGCCGACCCTTACGCCTTTTACGCGCGCAAGATCCTGCGGCTGGCACCGCTCGACCCGGTCGATGCCGATCCGTCGGCGGCATGGCGTGGAACCGCGGTTCACGACGTGCTCGACCGCTGGTTTCGCGAGGATGGTGCCGATCCCGACCGGTTGAAGGCGCGCGCGGAGGCGATGCTCGACCAGTTCGCGGCCCACCCGGTGATGCGCGCGATGTGGCGGCCCCGGCTGATGGCGTCAATCGACTGGATCGCCGCGACCGTCGCGGCGCAGGGCGACGAGGGGCGGACCATCGCGCTGACCGAGGCCGAAGGGAAGGCGGTGATCGACGGCATCACCCTGCGCGGCAAGGCGGACCGCATCGACCGCATGGCCGATGGATCGATCGTCATCGTCGACTACAAGACCGGTCAGCCGCCGAGCGCGTCGCAGGTGGCGGCGGGCTATTCGCTGCAACTGGGGCTGATCGGCCTGATCGCGCGCGCGGGCGGGTTCGGCGATCTGGGGCCGGGAGTCCGCACGAGCGGTTTCGAATATTGGTCGCTCGGGCGGAGCAAGGAGGGATTCGGCTACATCAAGTCGCCCTGCCATCCCGAGGGCAAATATGGCCGCCTGGTCACCGACGATTTCGTCGACATCGTTGCGCGCCAGTTCGCCGAGGCTGCGGCCGCCTATCTGAACGGCACCGCGCCCTTTGTCGCGCGCCCGCACCCCGATGCGCCGGTGTTCAACGACTATGACCAGCTCATGCGGCTCGACGAATGGTATGGCCGGGGGAGCGGGGGCGATGACTGACATGCCCGGCGGCTTGCGCCCGCTCCGCCCCGAACAGGCGCGCGCCTCCTCGCCGCAAAGCCATGTCTGGCTGAGCGCGTCGGCGGGTACGGGCAAGACCCATGTGCTGACAGCGCGCGTGTTCCGGCTGCTGCTCGGCGGGGTGCCGCCCGAGCGAATCCTGTGCCTCACCTTCACCAAGGCAGGCGCGGCCGAGATGGCCAATCGCGTCCACGAGCGGCTCGCCGCCTGGGTGAGGATGAAGGGGACCGAGGTCGCCGCCGATCTGCGCGCGCTGGGCGAGGATTTCGGCCCCGACGCCGTGGCGGCCGCGCGCCTGCTGTTCGCGCGGGTGCTGGAAGCGACCGGCGGCGGGCTCAAGATTCAGACGATCCACAGCTTCTGCACCAATCTCCTGTCCGCCTTTCCGGGTGAGGCGGGGCTGATCCCCGGCTTTCGCCCGCTCGACGAGCGGGGCCAGGCCGAACTGGCGCGCGCGACCTTGGTGGACATGGTCGTGGCGGCGGAGGAACGGGGCGACGCCGCGCTGCTCGACGCGCTGTCCGCCCTGTCGCTCAAGCTCGGCGAGGCGGAGGCGGAACGCTATCTCATGCGCTGCGGCCGCGCGCACGCGATGCTCGATGCGCTGTCGGATGACCCGCGCGATCATCTGCTGCGCACGCTGGGCCTGCCCGAGGGCGACATCGCCGAGGCTCTGGAGGAGGGGTGCGCCGACGGTGCGTTCGACTGCGCGTCGCTCCACGCGCTGGTCGCGGCAAACAGGGACTGGGGCACCAAGACCGGCGACAAGATCGCCGAGGCGCTGGAGGCGTGGCTCGCCATGCCCGCGCGGCAGCGCGGCGAGGCGCTGGACATGATCCTCGGCGCAATCTGCACCGGCAAGAGGGAGGTGCGCAAGGACCAGCAGAAATTCGGTCCCGACGCCGACCGGGTGGCCGACGCCTGCCGCGCGCTCGCCGCGATGCGCGACCTTCACGGCTGGGCCTGCCGCGCGGCGCAGGGGCTGCTGGCAGGCCGCGCCTTTGCCCGCGCCTATGCCGAGGCCAAGCGGCGCAAGGGGATGGTCGATTTCGACGACCTGATCGGCTGGACCGTCCGCCTGCTCCGCGAGGGTACGATGGCGGAGTGGATCCGCTACAAGCTCGACCAGGGCATCGACCATATTCTCGTTGATGAGGCGCAGGACACCAATCGCGACCAGTGGCGGATCGTCGACGCGCTGGTGGAGGAATATTTCCAGATCGACCCCGACGGCGGCGAACGGCTGCGCACCCTGTTCGTGGTCGGTGACGACAAGCAGGCGATCTTCGGCTTTCAGGGCACCAGCCCCGATGCCTTTCGCGGCGCGCAGCAGGGTTTTGCCGCACGCGCGTTGATCGCGGATCAGCCCTTCGCCGTGCTGCCGCTGTCCGAGAGCTTCCGGTCGGTTCCTGCGGTGCTGGAGGTCGTCGACGCCACGCTGGAGCATCTGGGGCCGGCGGCGGCGGGGCTGATCGCATCGCCGCCGCCGCATGCGAGCGCGCGCCCTCATCCCGGTCGGGTCGAGCTGTGGAAGCCGACGTTTCTGATGGGCGCGGAGGACGAGGACGCCGACGCCGAGGCGGAGATCGCCGGCGACGAGGACTGGAGCGCCGATCATGTCCGCGCCCATGCCACCGCCATCGCCCGCCAGGTGAAGGCGTGGACGATGGGGGAAACGCCGCTGATGCTGGCCGCCAAAGGGCGCGCCGCCGCTCCGGGCGACGTGATGATCCTGGTACGCAGCCGGTCGGAGCTGGCGCGGCTGATCGTCGCGCGGCTGTTCGAGGAAGGGGTGCCGGTCGCGGGAATCGACCGGCTGCGGCTGCAGGCACCGCTGGCGGTGCGCGACCTCGTGGCGGCGATTCGCTTCGCCGCGCAGCCGGAGGATGACCTCAACCTTGCGGGCCTGCTTGTCTCGCCGTTGATCGGCTGGGATCAGGAGCGGCTGATGGGGATCGCCTGCCGCGCACGCGGCCAGTCGGTCTGGGCATGGCTCCGCGCGACCGAGAGCGAGGAGAGCCTGGCACCGCTGCGCGGGCTGCTTGCCGCCGCCGACTTCATGACGCCCTATGACACTCTGGAGCGGATACTTTCGGGCGAAATGCAGGGGCGGCGCCGGTTGCTGGCGCGGCTGGGGCCGGAGGCCGGCGATGCCATCGACGAGCTGCTCAATGCCGCGCGCGGGTTCGAGCGCGAGGACAATCCTTCGCTGCAGCATTTCATCGACTGGTTCGAGAATGGCGAAAGCGACATCAAGCGAGAACTTGGCGAGAGCGGCGACGCGGTGCGGGTGCTGACCGTCCATGGCGCAAAGGGGCTTCAGGCGCCGATCGTCATCCTGGCCGACGCCTGTTTCGACCCGGCGCAGCAGCAACGCGACAGCGCGATCGACTGGATGATCGACCCGGAGGAGGAACTGGCGCTGCCGGTGTTGAAGCCGGGCAAGAGCGAGCGCCACGGGGTGATCGCCGATGCGGTCGATGCCGCGACCGCGCGCGAGATGCAGGAGCATTGGCGGCTGCTCTATGTCGCGATGACCCGTGCGGAGGAGGTGCTCGCGATTTCCGGTGCGCTCGGCCCTCGCGCCAAGGGTGTGACGCCCGAGACGAGCTGGCACCGCTGTGTCGAAGGCGCGATGACCGCGCTAGGGGCGACCGGAGAGACGCCGGAGGAGGGCGCTGCGCGTCTGGTCTGGCAGGGACGGCAGAGCCTGCCGCCCGCGAAGCCCGCCAAAACCGTCATTGCGGTAGAGCCGGAGCGGTCGGCGTTCCCCGGCTGGCTCCATGAACCCGCGCCAAAGGAGGCGCGCCCGCCGCGACCGCTCGCGCCGTCGGCAGCGATCGAGGATGACGTCGCCTATCCGCCGCCGGGTCCCGCGCTGCGGCAGGCGGCGCGGCGCGGCACGGCGCTCCACGCGCTGTTCGAGCGCCTGCCCGGCGTCGATGCCGCCGACCGCCGGATGCTCGCCGACCGCTGGCTGGAACGTCAGGCAGGTTTCGCCGACGCGGCTGACCGCATGGCCCTGATCGACGAGGCGCTGTCGATCATCGACGATCCGCGCTTCGCGGCCTTGTTCGGCTCCGATTCGCTCGCCGAGGCACCGGTCGCTGCGACGGTGGGCGGCATCGTCATCGCGGGAACAATCGACCGGATGCTGGTCGAGGCCGATCGGATTCTGCTGGTCGATTTCAAGACGGGCCTCAAGGCACCGCTGGATGCCGCCGGTGTTCCGGCCGCGCACAAGCGGCAGATGGCGGCCTATACGGCGGCGCTGGAGGCGATCTTCCCCGAGCGGACAGTAGAGGCGGCGTTGCTCTATACCGCCGCGCCGCGCCTGATCCTGCTGGATCCCGCCGAGCTTGCGCCGCTGAAGCCCGGCTTGGCGGGACCATAGCACAATTTGCGTCGCGCCATATTGAGGCGGTGGGGGCCGCACCCTAGATTGACATCGTTACGATAAGGAGATTTGCCATGGCGACCAAAGCCATTTCCGACGCCAGCTTCCATGAGGACGTCATCAACTCGGATACACCCGTGTTGGTCGACTTCTGGGCGGAATGGTGCGGCCCGTGCAAGATGATCGGCCCCGCCCTCGAGGAAATCAGCGAGGAACTCGCCGGCAAGGTGACCATCGCCAAGATCAACATCGACGATCATCCCGACGCTCCGCAGCGTTACGGCGTGCGCGGAATCCCGACGATGATCCTGTTCAAGAACGGACAGCCCGCCGCGACCAAGGTGGGCGCTGCTCCCAAGAGCCAGCTCAAGGGCTGGATCGAAGGCGAACTCTGACGCCTTCAGTTTCCGAACAGAATGGCGGCGCCCTGATCCCATAGCCGGGGCGTCGCCGCTGCCAGCATGCCGGTGCGGCCCTGTTCGGTCAGCCGATAGGGCGACCCGTCGGGCCGCAGCGCCTGTCCGCCCGCCTCGGTCAGGAACAGCACGCCGGGCGCATGATCCCAGGGCAGGGTGCGGTTGAACACCGCCATGTCGTTCTGCCCCAGCACGATTCGCGGATATTGCTCGGCCGCGCAGCGCGGGATGTCGACCATCGTCAGCCGACCTTCGGCGCGGCGTTGCGCTTCGACCCGCTCATCGGGGTTGAGGAACAGCATGGACAGGCCGGTGACCGGCGGTTGCTGGCCCGTCTCGCGCGACTGCACGGACACGCCGTCGATGTCTGCCCCCTCACCGCGCAAGGCCCGGCACATGCGGTTCAGCACGGGGTCGAACATCCAGCCCGCGACCGTCTCCCCATCGACGGCTAGCGCGACCATGATGCCGAAAGGCGAGCGGCCCGCCGCGAAGTTGCCGGTGCCGTCGATGGGATCGACGATCCACTGCAGCCCCTCCCCGATGCGGTCGATCACGCGGGGGTCGGCGGCGCAGGCTTCCTCGCCGATCACACCGGAGCCGAGGAGAATCTCGGCCAGCCCCTCGGTCAGCCGCTCCTCGCTTTTGCGGTCGGCGATCGTCACCAGATCGTCCACGGCCTTCTCGATGACCTCATGCGCGGCCAGATTGCGGAAGCGGGGCATGACCTCCTCCGCGCTGACCCGGCGGATGAGCGCATCGACCGCCGCGATCCGGTCGGCGGAGAGGCAGTCGCTCGCTTTCATCGCTATCAGCTCCGATAGTCCGCGTTGATGCTGATATAGCCGTGGGTCAGGTCGCACGTCCAAACCGTGGCCTTGCCCGATCCCACGCCGATATCGACGCCGATCCGGATATCCTGTTCCTTGAGATGCGCGGCGACGGGCGCTTCGTCATAGCCGGGCACCGGCAGGCCCTTCTCCGCGACCAGCGTATCGCCGAAGCGGATCGCGAGCAGGTCGCGGTCGGCAGGTTCGCCTGCCTTGCCGACCGCCATGACGACGCGGCCCCAATTGGCGTCCTCGCCCGCGATGGCCGTCTTCACCAGCGGCGAATTGGCGATGGCAAGGCCGATGCGCCGGGCGCTGTCGTCGCTCGCCGCGCCCGTCACCTCGATTTCGATGAACTTGCTCGCGCCTTCGCCATCGCGGACGACCAGATGCGCCAGTTCCAGGCACAGCGCGTCCATCGCCGCCGCGAAGGCGTCGGCACCGGGATCGTTCGGGCCGCTGAGGGGGCTGTTGCCCGCCGCTCCGGTCGCAAAGGCCAGCACCGTGTCGGATGTCGAGGTGTCGCTGTCGACAGTGATGCAGGAAAAGCTCCGGCGATTGGCGTCCGACAGGCAGGATTGCAGAAAGGCCGGCTCGACAGCCGCTTCGGTGAAGACATAGCCGAGCATCGTCGCCATGTCGGGCGCGATCATCCCCGATCCCTTGATGATCCCCGCCAGCGTGATCGTCCGGTCGCCGATCACCGCCCGCGCCACTGCACCCTTGGCGAAGGTGTCGGTTGTCATGATCGTCGCGGCGGCATCCTCCCACGAACAGGGAGCGGCGGTCAGCGCGGCGGCGACGCCGTCGCGCGCGCGGTCGAGCGGGAGCGGAACGCCGATCACGCCCGTCGAGGAGACGAATATCTGCTCGGCCGGGCAGCCCAGATGCTCCGCCACCTGTGCCATGATCCGTTCGACCGCTTCACGCCCGCGATAGCCGGTGAAGGCGTTGGAGTTGCCCGCGTTGACGACCAGCGCCCTGGCCTTGCCGCCGCGGATGTTGTCGCGGCCAAGCTCGACCTCGCTCGAACAGCAGATGTTGCGGGTGAAGACGCCGGCGACGGTCGTGCCCTCCGCCAGCTCGACATAAGTGAGGTCGCAGCGGTCCCATTGCTTGTACCGCGCGCGCGCGATGCGGAGCGTCACTCCCTCAACAGGGGGGATATCCGGAAAGGGACAGGCGAGGGGCGATGTGTCGGACATGGCGTCCGCATAGCCGCTTTTGCGCGCGCGTAAACAGTCGCTGCGGTGCCGCGACGTGCACCGGGCAAAAAGAAGGCCCGGCAGAGCTGGGCTCTGTCGGGCCTAGGTGTCGGATACTGGCAAGCCAGCACCCTCGGGTCGCAGAGCCGTCTTACGGTCCCCCGGTTTATCAATTTGTGACTTTTATCAACTTGGTCGGGGGTGCGGCGCTAAGGTGCTGGATTCAGGGAAAAGTAAAAGGTCTGTTTTCGAATTTTACACGCCCGGCGACGCGAATCAGCGGGTTTGCCGGTTCACCCGGCGCTGACGAAGCTGTCGAGCACGCGCTTGCGCCCGGCCAGGTCGAAATCGATCTCCAGCTTGTTGCCCTCGATCGCGGCGATGGCACCATAGCCGAACTTCTGGTGAAAGACGCGCTGGCCGAGGCTGAGGTCGCTTCGGCCGGGGTTGCCGGCGGTCACCGCGCTGCGGCGTGCCTCGACGATGCGGGGCGGCTCGCGGACGAACTGGCCCGATCCGGCGGCACGCTGCCAGCCCGGCCCCCTCCCGGTGCCGCGTTCCAGATCGGCGAAGGGGTCGTCGCGTTCGGACCAGTTGGCGCGCCACAGGCTGGCACCGCCCGTCATCGTCGTCTCGCTCTCGACATGCGCCTTGGGCAGTTCGTCAACGAAGCGCGACGGAATCGAGCTGGTCCACTGGCCGTAGATGCGCCGGTTGGCGGCGTGAAGAATGGTGCAGCGACGCCGCGCGCGGGTGATCGCGACATAGGCGAGGCGGCGTTCCTCCTCCAGGCTCGCGGTCCCGCCCTCATCGAGCGCGCGTTGCGACGGAAACACGCCTTCCTCCCAGCCGACGAGGAAGACGGTGTCGAATTCCAGCCCCTTGGCGGCATGGATCGTCATCACGGTCACCTTCTCGTCGCCGGCGAGCGAATCATTGTCCATGACGAGGCTGACATGCTCGAGAAAGGCACCGAGCGTTTCATAATCCTCCATCGCGCGGCCGAGTTCGGCCAGGTTTTCGAGCCGCCCGCTCGCCTCCACCGTCCGCTCCGCCTGAAGCGCGGCGGTATAGCCGCTTTCGTCGAGGATCTGCCGCGCAAGGTCGGCATGCCCCATCGCCTGTGCCGCATCGCGCCAGCGGGCGATGTCGCCGATGAACCGACCGAGCGCCTTGCGCGCCTGCGGAGTCAGCTCGTCGGTGTCGAGGATTCGCGCGGCGGCAAGCGTCAGCGGAATCTGCTCGGCGCGGGCGAGGCGATGGATCTTCTCGACCGCCTTGTCGCCCAGGCCGCGCTTGGGGACGTTGACGATCCGTTCGAACGCCAGATCGTCCGCGGGCTGGTTGACCAGCCGCAGATAGGCGAGCGCGTCCCGGATTTCCGCCCGCTCGTAGAAGCGGAAACCGCCGATGATCCGGTACGGCAGGCCGATCTGGATGAAGCGGTCTTCCAGCTCGCGAGTCTGGAACTGCGCGCGCACGAGGATCGCCACGTCGTTGAGGCTGGTGCCCTGCCGCTGCGCGCTCTCGATCGCGTCGGAGACATAGCGCGCCTCCTCCGGCCCGTCCCAGACTCCAACGACGCGCACCTTCTCGCCCGCGTCCAGTTCGGTCCACAGCGTCTTGCCCAGCCTGCCGCCATTTTCCGCGATCACCCCCGACGCCGCGCCCAATATATGCGGGGTCGAGCGGTAGTTCTGTTCGAGTCGGATCACCGCCGCGCCGGGAAAGTCGCGCTCAAAACGCAGGATGTTGGCGACCTCGGCCCCGCGCCAGCTATAGATCGACTGGTCGTCGTCACCGACGCAGCAGATGTTGCGCCGTTCCTGCGCCAGCAGCCGCAGCCACAGATACTGGCTGGCGTTGGTGTCCTGATATTCGTCGACCATGATGTAGCGGAACCGCTGCTGGTACTGCGCCAGTATCTCGCGGTCGGTGCGAAGCAGCGTCAGCATGTGAAGCAGCAGGTCGCCGAAATCGCAGGCGTTGAGTGCCTTCAGCCGCGCCTGGTAAATGGCGTACAGCTCGCCGCCGCGCCCGTTGGCGAACGCCTCGGCTTCGCCCGCGTCGATGTCCGCCGGTGTCCAGCCCCGGTTCTTCCAGCGGTCGATCAGCGCGGCGAGCGAGCGGGCGCTCCAGCGCTTCTCGTCGAGGTCGGACGCCACGATCAACTGCTTCAGGAGGCGCAACTGGTCGTCGGTGTCGAGAATATTGAAGTTGCTTTGCAGCCCGACCAGCTCGGCATGGCGTCGCAGCATCTTCGCGCCGATGGCGTGGAAGGTGCCGAGCCACGGCATGCCTTCCACCGCCTCGCCAATCAGCCGCCCGACGCGTTCGCGCATCTCGCGCGCGGCCTTGTTGGTGAAGGTCACCGCCAGGATTTCGGACGGATAGGCGCGGCGCGTGGCGACAAGATGCGCCAGTCGCGCGGTCAGGGCCGCGGTCTTGCCGGTGCCCGCGCCGGCGAGCACCAGCACTGGCCCCTCGGTGGTCAGCACCGCCTCGCGCTGAGGATCGTTAAGGCCCTGAAGATAAGGCGCAATCGGTTCGGCAGAGGCGGGCGGGGCAGGTGACATGCTGAACAATTAGGGAACGGACGGGGCGGGGGCAAGGGTGTGCAACAGCCTCGGGCGGATGCCGCAGCCGAAACGGTCTGCCGCGATTCTCCGGCGCTTTGTGGCGGATGCGGAACCATCGGGGCCGCGAGGTGTCCGGTTGGCACTGGATCAAACATCCGAAGGATTATCCGATGAGACCGCTTTTCCTCCTCCCTGTGCTGCTTGCGGGCGCGGCGATGCCGCTCGCCGCCCAGACGACGTCCGCGCCGCCGATGGGTGCCGGGCAGACGACCGACCCGACGATGCCGTCCGGCGTGCCGGGCACGGGCACCATGAATGACGGGAGCGTGGTCGGCGAACCCTCGCCGGCGCAGCCGAACCCGGCCACGCCGTCCGACATGCCGATTCCCGGCGATGGCCCGACGGCACCGTCCGGCACGATGGAGGCGCCGGGCAGCGCCACCCCGCCGACGGGTACCGCCACCGATCCGAACGCAGGCATGCCGCAAGGCGCGGTGCCGCCCGCAGCGGGCGGCATGCAGCCTGCCCCGGGCGGTATGGCCAACGACCCCAGCGCACCCATTGGCTCGGCCAGCAATCCGGCGGTGATGGGCGGCAACATGACTCCGCCGCCGCCGCAGGCGCAGAAGGACTATCCTCTCTGCTCGCGCACGATCACTGACAGTTGCATCAACCCGCGCGAGGCGCGCCGTCAGGGTCGCCGCTGACCCAGGCTATCAGGCAAGGCGAAGCAGGCTGATCTTCGCCTTGCCGACCCGGCGCTCGGTTTCGATGGCGGTTCCCGCCACGGTCACGTCTTCGCCGCCGTCGGTTTCGATGCTGATCCAGCTCGCTGGCCCGACCCAGCCGAGCCGCGCGAGTTTGTCCACCGCGACGCAGCCTGCGCCGGTTCCATAGGGTGGGTCGAGCATCAGGAGGTCAAATGCGCGCGGGGCTGGGCCGAGGCTCAGGACATCGGCCTGCCGGACGTCGGCTGCCTTGGCTGCGTCGAAAGCGGCCAGGTTCTTGCGGATGGCGTCCACCGCCGCCCGGTCGCGATCGACGAACAGGCAGTGCGCCGCTCCGCGCGAGAGCGCTTCGATCCCGAGCGCGCCCGACCCGGCGAACAGGTCAGCGACATGCAGATCCTCGAAGCTGCCGAGTCGACTATAGAGCATCGAAAAGAGCGTCTCGCGCACGCGGTCGGCGGTCGGCCGGGTCGCCGCCCCAGCGGGAGCCGCGAGCGGGCGTCCGCGCCATGTCCCGGAAATGACCCTCATGTCCTCGGCTTCGGCAGCATGCGGCGCAGATGGGCAACCGCCGAACTCTTCGCCTCGACCACCATGCCGACCGGCATGTCCTCCAGGAGGAAGGGGCCGTAGCGCGTGCGGATCAGACGGCTGACCTCGAGCCCGAGATGTTCGAGAACCCGCCGGACTTCACGGTTCTTGCCTTCGGTCAGCGTCATCTCGACCCACTGGTTGCGCCCCGTCCGGCGCTCCAGATTGGCGTCGATCCGGCCATAGCGCATGCCGTCGATCTCCACCCCCATTGCCAGTTCCTCAAGCTGCGCCTGGCTGACGGTGCCGAACGCGCGCGCGCGATAGGTGCGCTCAACCGCCGACGATGGAAGTTCGAGCTGGCGCTTGAGTTCACCGTCATTGGTCAGGAGCAGAAGCCCCTCGGTATTGAAGTCGAGACGGCCGACGGGGATCAGTCTCGGCAGTCCCTCCGGCAGACGGTCGTAGATCGTCGGCCGTCCGCGCGGGTCGCGCTCTGCGGTCAGGCAGCCGGCGGGCTTGTGGAAGAGGAAGATTCGCGCGTCTTCGGGTTCCTTCACCGGCTTGCCGTCCACCGTCAGGCCCTTGAGCGATGTCAGCAGCGTCGCCGGGGTGGCGATCGCTTCGCCGTTCAGCGCGATCCGGCCTTCCGCGATCATCCGCTCGATCTCGCGACGCGATGCCACGCCCGCGCGCGCCAGCAGCTTGGCGATGCGGTCGCCTTCGCCGCGATCCTCGCGCGGAGTGGCGGTATCGGGGGCGGCCTTTCCAGCGCCCGGCTTCATGGCCCTTGGCCGTCCGCCCTGGGGGCGGGGCCGCGCGCGGGAGCGGGGAGGGCGTGTGCCCCTGTCGTTCTTGTCCTGCATCGTGGAAGCCCTCGCATCGCTGCGGACGGAACGCAATGGCCGCGCGGCAGGGGAATAGGAGGGGCAAGCCACTGGCGCCGCCGATGACATCGGCTATGACAGTCGTTCGGATCGCGACCGCCAGGCAGGACACCGGATGGAACAGACGCTTATCTTCGCGCTCATCGTGCTTGCCGTCGTGGGCGTCGGGTTCGTCGTTCCGGCGTTCCGGCCCTATGTGCGGCCGATGCCGTTCGTGGCGTTCCTGCTCGGCATATCGAGCGGCTTTCCGCTGACGCTGTTGCTCGCGACGATGACCTACTGGCTGTCGAAGGTCGGCATCGACAAGTCGACCATCGGTTTCGCGATCGGCCTGACCACGCCCTACACGCTGAAATTCCTCTGGGCGCCTTTGGTCGACAAGATGCCGCTGCCGGTGCTGACGCGGCTGTTCGGCCAGCGGCGGGCATGGCTGTTCCTGATCCAGGCGCTGCTGTTCATGGCGCTGTGGCGGCTGGGCGCGACCGATCCCGCGAACAATCTCGCGCCCTTCGCGCTGTGGGCCATTGCGGTGGCGTTCCTGTCGGCGACTCAGGATATCGTGATCGACGCCTATCGAATCGAGATACTGGCGGAGGAGGAACTTCCCCACGGCACCGCGATGAACCAGTTCGGATACCGGACCGGCAATCTGATCGCGGGGGCGGGCACCATTTATCTTGCCTCCGCTGAGGGCGCGGGGTTGGGCTGGGCCGCCGCTTATGGCCTCACCGCCTTCTGCGTCGTGCCGGCTGCGCTCGGCGCGCTGTTCGCCGGGGCAGGCCGTTATGTCGAGCGCCACACGCTGAAAGGTGCCGCGAGCGTCGGCGCATGGCTCAAGGAAACCATTCTCAACCCGTTCCGCGAGTTCCTGACCCGCGACGGCGCGTTCCTGATCCTGCTGTTCGTCCTGATCTACAAGCTCGGCGACGCGATGGGGCAGATCATGCTGGCACCGATGATCGTGGAGCTGGGCTTTTCCGACACCGAATATGTGACGGTGAACAAGTTCGTGGGCTTCGCGGCGCTCATCGCGGGGTCGGCGCTCGGCGCGCCGTTCATTGCCTGGCTGGGCATGGGACGGGCGCTGGTGGTGTCGGGGCTGCTGATGATGCTGTCCAACCTGCTGTTCTGCCTGCTCGCCATGTCCGGCGACTCGACGCCGATGCTGGCGCTGGCGGTCGGGACCGAGAATTTCACGAGCGGAATCGGGCTGACCGTGTTCGTCACCTATCTCTCCGGTCTGTCGAGCCTCGCCTACACCGCGACGCAGTTCGCGCTGCTGTCGTCCTTCGCGGCGGTGGGGCGGACGTGGCTCGCGACGCCCTCGGGGATATTGGCGGAGGAACTGGGATGGGTGACCTTCTGGGCCAGCACCGTCGTCGTCGCCATTCCCGGCATGCTGCTGCTGTGGATGCTGTGGCGGCGGGGCTTCGTGGTGGAGAGCGTGCGGCAGCCGAGCACGCAGGACGATTAGTCCGGCAACTGGCCGTTCGCGGCGAGGACCTCTCCCGCCAGATAGAGCGAGCCGGTGATAAGCACGGCCTGCGGGGCTTCGGCGGCGGCAATCGCTGCGACAGCCTGGCCGATCCCGTCGTGGTGGGCGACCGGTACGGCGTGCTCCGCCGCATGCCTCTCGAACAGCGCGGCGTCGTGCGAGGCATGACCCTCGACCGCCACGCTGTGAAGCGAACCGATCCACGGCCAGAGCGGCGCGAGGAACCCCGCCGCATCCTTGTTGGCGAGCATGCCGATCACCATAGCGACACTGCACGGGCCAAGGCCCTGCCCCTTCATCCACGCTGCGATCGCTTGCCCTGCGGCCGGATTATGGCCACCGTCGAGCCATACGGGGAGTTCCGGCGGCAGTGGCACCAGCAGCGGTCCGCGCTCCAGCCGTTGCAGACGCCCCGGCCAATGTGCCCAGCGCGGCGCGGCGCGGATCGCGGCTTCGCTGACGGGGACCGCCTCCTGATGGCGGAGCATGGCGATGGCGAGGCCCAGATTGCCGTGCTGATGCACCCCCGGCAGCGCCGGCAGGTCGAGGTCGATCCGCCCGTGCGAATCGCGATAGTGCAGGCCGTCGCGGTAAGCGGCAATGTCCCAGCCGTCGCCCCGGCTCAGCATATGCCCGCCGCGTTCGGCAACGATGTCCTGGACGAGGCGGGCAATCGGCGGCGCATAACGCTGCGTCGCGACCAGCGCGCCGGGTTTGGCGATCCCTGCCTTTTCCGTCGCGATCAGCGGCAGCGTGTCGCCGAGAAAGAGCTGATGATCGAGGCCGAGCTGCGCGATCCCGCAAGCGGCGGGCGCCGGCAGCACATTGGTGGCGTCGAGCCGTCCGCCGAGTCCCACTTCGACCACCCAGGCATCGGCGGGCGTGTCGGCGAAGAGGCGGAAGGCCATCGCTGTCGTGACCTCGAAGAAGCTGGCACCGATCCCGTCGGCATGGTCGAGCACGTCGCCGAGCGCATCGGCCAGCACATCATCCTCGACCAGCCGGCCCGCGAGCCTGATCCGCTCGTTGAAGCGCACCAGATGGGGCGAGCTGTACACATGCACGCGCCGGCCATCGGCCTCCAGCGCGGCCCGCAGAAAAGCGCAGGTCGATCCCTTGCCGTTGGTGCCCGCGACATGGAACACGGGCGGCAGGCGGAGATGCGGGTTGCCGATCCGGTCGAGCAGCCGCGTGATCCGCTCCAGCCCCAATATGTCCGCGCCGGGCGACAGCGCCGCCAGCCGGTCGAGCTGCGCCTGAACGCGCGGATGAGAGGATAGCGCGTGGTCGGGCACGGCCCGGCCTCCCCGGTTCAGGCGGCGGCGGAAACCGCGTCGGGTGCCAGATAGCCGATCACGCGCGCGAGCTCTTCGCGCAGCCGCTTGCGGTGGACCACCATGTCGAGCATGCCATGATCGAGCAGATATTCGGCGCGCTGGAAGCCCTCGGGCAGTTTTTCGCGTATCGTGTTCTCGATCACCCGCTGCCCCGCGAAGCCGATCAGCGCATTGGGTTCGGCGATCTGAATGTCGCCCAGCATCGCGTAGCTGGCCGTAACGCCGCCGGTGGTCGGATCGGTCAGCACGACGATATAGGGCAGGCCTGCCTCGCGCAGCCTCTGGATCGCGACGGTCGCGCGCGGCATCTGCATCAGCGACAATATGCCTTCCTGCATCCGCGCGCCGCCGGCGGCGGTGAAGATGACATAGGGCGTGCGGCGGCGAACCGCTTCCTCGACGCCCTGAACGAAGGCCGCACCGACCGCGAGGCCCATCGACCCGCCCATGAAGGCAAAGTCCTGAACGCCGACCACCGCCGGACGCTCAAGGATGGTGCCGTGCGCGTTGATCAGCGCGTCACGTTCGTTGGTTTCGGCGCGCGCGGCCTTGATGCGGTCCGAATAACGCGTGCTGTCGCGGAACTTCAGCGGGTCCTCGCGCACCTGCGGCGTCGCCAGCACGGTGAATGACCCCTCGTCGAAGATCTGGCGAAAGCGCGTATTCGGGCCGATCCGCCCGTGATGATCGCATTTGGAGCAGACCTCCAGATTGTCCTCCCACTCGCGGGTGAAGACCATCTGCTGGCAGGAGGGGCATTTGTGCCAGAGATTGTCGGGGGTGTCCGACTTGCGGGCGATGAAGGGGATCGCGTTGCGAACGCGGGTGATCCAGCTCATGCGGCGGCCTTTGCTGATTGGTCCATGGCTTCGCGAAGCGACGCGATGAAGGCGCGCACCGGAGCCGGGGCGTCTGCGCCATGCTGCGCGACGATATCGACGATGGCGCTCCCCACCACGACGCCGTCGGCATGGCGGGCGATGGCGGCCGCCTGATCGGGCGTACGGACGCCGAACCCGACGGCGATCGGCAGATGAGTGGCGGCCTTGAGGCGCGAAACCGCGGTCTCGATCGAATCGAGCGCGGCCTGTTGCTTGCCGGTGATTCCGGCGACCGAGACATAATAAAGGAACCCCGACGCGCCATCGAGAACCGCCGGTAGGCGGGCCGCGTCAGTAGTGGGGGTTGCGAGCCGGATGAGATCGACCCCGGCAGACCGGAGGGCGGGACCAATTTCCGCATCTTCCTCGGGTGGGATGTCGACGCAGATAACACCGTCGACGCCTGCCAGCCGGCATTGATCGGCGAACCATTCGGAACCCCGGATCGTCATCGGATTGGCATAGCCCATAAGCACCAGCGGCGTGTCGCCATGGCGGCTGCGGAACGCCGCCGCCATGGCAAAGATGTCCGCCGTACGGGTGCCCGCGCCGAGGCTGCGAAGCCCCGCCGCCTGGATCGCCGGGCCGTCGGCCATGGGGTCGGTGAAGGGCATGCCCAGCTCGATCACGTCCGCGCCACCCTCGACAAGCGCGTCGAGAATGTCGCCCGTCGCCGCCGCATTGGGATCGCCCCCGGTGACGAAGGCGACGAGCGCAGCGCGGCTCTCCTCACGGCAGCGGGCGAAGGCGGATGCGATGCGGCTCACAGCGCCACCCCCAGATGCTCCGCCACGGCAAAAATGTCCTTGTCGCCGCGTCCGCACAGGTTGGCGAGGATGATCTGGTCGCGGTCCATCTTCACCGCCTCGCGCTCGACGG
>CAZHGR010000047.1:0-23320 GCA_964532255.1 uncultured Sphingobium sp. | reverse complement strand
TCCTATGTGCTCGGCGGCCGTGCGATGGAGATCGTCGACGGCGAGGCGCAGCTCGAGGAATATATCCAGACTGCGGTTCAGGTGTCGGGCGACTCGCCGGTCCTCATCGACCAGTATCTGCGCGATGCGGTCGAGGTCGATGTCGACGCGTTGTGCGACGGCGAGGATGTCGTGGTCGCGGGCGTTCTCCAGCATATCGAGGAGGCGGGGGTCCATTCGGGCGACAGCGCCTGCTCGCTGCCGCCCTACAGCCTGTCGGGCGACGTCATCGCGGAAATCGAACGGCAGACCGACCTGCTTGCCCGCGCGCTCAAGGTGCGCGGCCTCATGAACATTCAGTTCGCGGTGAAGGACGGCCTGGTCTATCTGATCGAGGTGAACCCGCGCGCCAGCCGCACCGTGCCCTTCGTCGCCAAGGCGATCGGCACCCCGATCGCCAAGATCGCCGCGCGAGTGATGGCGGGAGAGAAGCTGCGCGACCTGCCGCACATCGATCGCAACGCGGTCGGCCATGTGGCGGTCAAGGAGGCGGTGTTTCCGTTCAGCCGTTTCCCCGGAGTCGATCCGGTGCTGTCACCCGAAATGAAGTCCACGGGCGAAGTGATGGGTATCGACCAGGATTTCCCCACGGCCTTCGCCAAGGCGCAGATCGGCGCGGGCGTGGTTTTGCCGCAGTCAGGGGCGGTGTTCATCTCGGTCAAGAAAAGCGACAAGACCGTCATCCTCCCCGCCGCGCGCAAGATGGCGGCGCTGGGCTTCCGTATCCTCGCGACCACCGGTACGGCAGAGTATCTGCGGGAGAACGGGCTGACGGTGGAGACAGTGAACAAGGTGGCGCAGGGCCGCCCGCATATCGTCGACAGGATCACCGACGGCGACATCGCGATCATCTTCAACACCACCGAAGGCTGGCAGTCGCTGAAGGACAGCGCGTCGATCCGGGGGAGCGCGCTGCGGTGCAAGGTGCCGAGCTTCACGACGGCGGCGGCGAGCGTCGCGGCGGCCGACGCGATCGAGGCGCTTCGATCGCGTCCCCTTGAAGTACGGGCCTTGCAATCCTATTATCCCGCACCGCTGTCCTGATCTTCCGTTTCTTGAAAGTCGCGGTCGCTGATGCCCCTGTCGGCCGGGGCGGGCAGTGTTTTTCCGGGCCAGGTGCGTTTAAGGAGATTGAATGGCAACCGTCGAGAAGATGCCGATGCTGGCCGTGGGCTATGACAAGCTGACCGCTCAGCTCCGCGCATTGAAGGCCGAACGGCCGCAGATCGTCGATGCGATCGAGGAAGCGCGCGCACATGGCGACCTTTCCGAAAACGCCGAATATCATGCTGCCAAGGAGCGTCAGGGGCAGATCGAGGCGTCGATCGCCGATCTGGAGGACAAGCTGTCGCGTGCGCAGGTCATCGATCCGGCGACGCTGTCGGGCGACAAGGTGGTCTTTGGCGCGACCGTCACCATGCTCGACGAGGACGAAAAGCCCGTCCGCTACCAGATCGTCGGTCAGGCAGAGGCGGACGCCAAGGCGGGCATGATCAGCTACAACAGTCCGCTCGGTCGCGCGCTGATCGGCCGACAGGTGGGCGACGAGGTCGAGGTGACCGTGCCGTCGGGTGACAAATTCTACCTGGTCGAGAAGATCGAGTTCATCTGACATTGGGCCGCGCTGACCGGCCAGGGACCGCGACATGAACATCAGCATCGGCCCGGTGACCAAGGTGCTGGCCGGTGTCACCGTGATCGCATTCCTGATCCTGTTGACCAGCGGCCTGATCCAGGAGGCCGCCATCATCGGCGGCTTCATACCGGCGCGGGTCGAGGGCCTCGACCTCGGTCCCCATGGCGTGCCGCCTTGGCTGCCGGTCTGGCTGACACCGCTCTCGGCAACGCTTGTCCATGCGGGCTGGCTTCACATCGGTTTCAACATGCTCATGCTGCTGTTTTGCTCGGGGCAGGTGGAACAGGTGCTGGGGCCGCGACCGCTGCTCCTGCTCTACGTCGCCGGTGCCTACGCGGCCGCTATCGCGCAATGGGCGGTCGATTCGTCGAGCATCGTGCCGATGGTGGGGGCGAGCGGTGCGATTTCGGCGGTGCTCGCCACTTATGCGCTGCTGTTCAGCCAGCAGTCGGTGCGCGCCGTTGGACCGTTTTCGGCCAATGTCGTGCGAATCCTCTGGCTGGGGGCGGCATGGACGGGATTGCAAATCCTGATCGGCATTGCGGGCAGGTCGGAGACGGGTTTCGGCCAGATCGCGGTTGCCGCGCATATCGGCGGCTTCATCGTGGGCCTTCTTCTCACGCGCCCGCTGCTGCGCTGGCGGTTCAGGCGACGCGGTTGAGCGGTCAGCCCTGTTCGATGCGGTAGGGCCGGTCGAGCGCCTGCGCGAGCTGCTTCAATCGCCGTTCGGGCGATTCGCCCAGCAAGGCCGCGCCGCCGTCCCCCGCGCGCAGCACGATGTCGCCGCCCGCACTCTCCAACCGCACGCCGCGCAGGCCGTCGGCGGCCCCGCCCGACAGCCGTTGCGCCAGCCGGATGGCCAGGCCCCAATGCACCGCGCGGCTCAGCGCCCCTTCGTCAGTGAGACGGCGAAGCTGAGTCAGCGGCGACTGGCCCCCGCCGAACGCGGTGTAGAGCGCCTGGCCCAGCATCGCCCGTTCGGCACCGGTGATCCCCACCCAATTGCCGTGGAGGCCGGTCTCCAGCCCGCGCTCGGCACGGAAATCGGGGTTCGCGCGCCAGCCGACATCGCCCAGCAGGCACGCCGCGCGCCGGATCCGCGCGCGATCGGGCGGATCGTCGCGGAAAAGATCGGCGATCCAGCTATCGATCAACAGGCCATGCCCTGCAAAGCGGGCATGCGCGTCGCCTTCCGCCGCGGCCGCGACCAGCAGCGGGTCTTGCGCGGCGATGGCAGGCGGCAGGTTCTGATACAGCAGCCCCTCGCGGAGGCCGTAGGCTGACACGATCAGCCGTGACGAGGCGAGCCGGTCGACAAGCTCGCCGAGCAGCGCCGCCGCATCGGGCAGCGTCGGAATGCGGCCCGCGGACAGCGACGGCAGGCTCTTGAGCGTCGCGCGGTCGATGGTGGCGATCAGCTTGGTCAGCGCCGGCACGCGTTCGGGGGCCATTTCATAGCTGTGGAAGATCGGCAGCGGATAGTCGGCGGCATGCATGTCCAGCCGCGCCAGCGCGCGCCAGCTTCCCCCCACCATGTAGAATGGAAGGCCGCGCGGCAAATCACGCCAGCCCGCATCGTCGAGCATGCCGTCGAGCGCGCGCCCCAGCGCGCCCTTGCCGCGTGCCTGAATCTCGCGGACGCGCAGCACGCCCAGCGGGATGGATGCCGACCGTTCGATCCGCCCGCCCGCGACTCGCACCAGTTCGAGGCTGCCGCCGCCGAGGTCGCCCATCAGGCCATCGGCACCGGGCATCCCCGACAACAGGCCGTAAGCCGAGGCAAGCCCTTCCTCGCGGCCCGACAGCACGCGCACGTCGAGGCCATGGTCCCGCGCGGCGGCGACGAAATCTGGGCCGTTGGCGGCGTCGCGTACTGCGGCGGTCGCGACGCAACGGATATCGTCCACCCCCATGTCTTCGCACAGCCGCGCGAACCGCTTGAGCGCCGCCATGCCGCGCTCGAACCCGGCCCCGTCGATCCGGCCATCCTGCCCCAGGCCTGCGCCCAGCCCGGCAAGAATCTTCTCGTTGAACAGCACGAAGGGGATTCGCGACGGGCCGTCATAGACCACCAGGCGGACGCTGTTGGAGCCGATGTCGATGATGGCGACGCGCCCGCTCGCCGGCCGATCGGCCGACCCGGCCTGTCGACGGGACTCTGCCACGCGCTCCTCGACCAGCAATCCCGTCATCGCCGCCGCCGGAGGGTCAGCTTCGGAATTGCCTCGCTGTTGAGCGCGGCACCACGACCCGAAAGCGAGGGGTTCGTCATGAAATAGGTGTGCAGGTTGAACGGCGGCGACCCGTCGACGCTCACCCGGTGATAGCTGCCGTCCGCTGCCAGTTCCCAGCTTTGCCGGTTGTCGAGAAGATTGGCGACGAGCACCTGATCGAGCACCTGATCGTGGACGGTGGGGTTCTGGATGGGCAGCATATACTCAACGCGCCGATCGAGATTTCGGGGCATCCAGTCGGCCGAACTGATGTAGACGAGCGCCTTGTCGTTGGGCAGCGCGCGACCGTTGCCGAACGCCCATATGCGGCTGTGTTCCAGAAAGCGGCCCACGACCGACTTCACGCGGATATTCTCCGACATGCCGGGAACGCCGGGGCGAAGGCAGCAGATGCCGCGGATGATCAGGTCGATCTGGACGCCCGCGTTGCTCGCCGCGTACAGCTTTTCGATAATCGCCGGGTCGACGAGGCTGTTCATCTTGGCCCACAGCATCGCCGGCTTGCCCGCATGGGCGAAGGCGATTTCGGCATCGATCAGCTCGGTCAGCCGCTGGCGCATATGGAGCGGCGACATGGTCGCCAGCTCCATCTTGCCCGGCTCCACATAGCCGGTGATGTAATTGAAGATCGCCGCCGCATCGCGCCCGATGCGCGGGTCGGCGGTGAAGAAGCTGAGGTCGGTGTAGATGCGCGCCGTCACGGGATGATAATTGCCCGTGCCGAAGTGGCAGTAGGTGCGGAACTGGTCGGCCTCGCGCCGGATCACCATCGAAATCTTGGCGTGGGTTTTCCAGTCGATGAAGCCATAGACGACCTGGACGCCCGCGCGCTCCAGAGCGCTGGCCCACAGCAGATTCTGCTCCTCGTCGAATCGTGCCTTGAGCTCGACGACGGCCGTGACCGACTTGCCCGCCTCCGCCGCGTCGATGAGGGCGCGGATCACCGCCGACTGCTTGCCGGCGCGGTAGAGCGTCTGCTTGATCGCCACCACATCGGGATCGGCTGCCGCCTGGTTCAGGAAGGCGACGACGACGTCGAAGCTTTCATAGGGGTGGTGGACGACGATGTCCTTGGCGCGGATCGCCGCGAAACAGTCGCCGCCATACTCCCGGATGCGCTCGGGAAAGCGCGGGGAAAAGGGGACGAACTTCAGATCGGGCCGGTCCTCGTCGACGATCATCGACAGGTCGCCGATGCCGATGAAGCTGCCGGTCTCGACCGTCATCGCTTCATGGCCCTGGATCATGCTGCCCAGCAGCGTCTCGACCGCCGGACGATCCGCGCCCTCGATCTCCAGCCGGATGACCCGGCCGCGGCGGCGGCGCTTGATGGCGCTGCGATAATAGCGGACGAGATCCTCCGCCTCCTCCTCGATCTCGATGTCGCTGTCACGAAGCACGCGGAACAGCGTGCTGTCGGTAATCGCGAAGCCGGGGAACAGCCGGTCACTGAACCGGCGGATCATCGATTCGAGGCCGACGAAGCATGCCTGCTCTCCCGGCACGCGCACGAAGCGGGGCAGGGTGGCCGGCAGGATCACCAGCTCCTGCACCTCCTGCCTGTCGGACAGACGGGTCAGGTGAAAGAACAGGCACAGCCCGCCATTGGGGATGAAGGGAAAGGGGTGCGCCGGATCGAGCGCCTGGGGCGTCAGGATCGGGAAAATCTGGCTGTCGAAATGCTCCTGAAGCCATTGCTCGCTCGCCCCGTCCAGCCGCGAGACGTCGTCCACATAGATGCCGGCCGCAGTGAGTTCCTGCCTCAGTTCCTGCCAGACGCTCTGCTGGTCCTGCATCAGCGCGGCCGCTTCGGCAGCGATGGCGGCGAGCTGTTGCGCAACGGTCATGCCGTCGGCCGAGCGGAGGTCGACGTCCTCGGTCTGCTGCCCTTTCAGTCCCGCGACGCGAACCATGAAGAACTCGTCGAGGTTACCGCCCGAGATTGAAAGGAACCTCAGCCGTTCGAGCAGGGGATGCGCGGTGTTGCACGCTTCCTCCAGCACGCGCTGGTTGAACTTCAGCCAGGACAGTTCGCGGTTGAAATAGCGCTCGCCTGCTTCGGCCAGGGGAATGCCGGGATCAGCTTCGGCCACCGATGACATCCTTTCGCGGGGTAACGGGCATTCGCAGGGGAAGGGGTCCTGCGGTCATTCGCTCTTATCCTGTTCGCCGGTGTCGAGACAGGTTTTTGCGACCGCGAGCGATATCTTGACGCCGGCCGCGAGCGAGTGGCGGTTGAGCGCGACGATCGCCTGATCGACCGCGCCATAGTCGCGCGGCAGCCGCGCGGCCAGATAACGGGGCAGGTCGCCCGAGAAGCGCGTACCCGCCTCGGTCAGGCCGAGCGCGATCAGTTCGGCGATCAGCGCCTCGTCGGGCGGGCCGATCCGCGCGATGCCCGCGGCGGCGAGGCGCGAACGGAGATCGGGAAGCGCGACGGTCCATTCGGCCGGTGCGGCGTCGGTGATCAGGAGCAACCGGTGACCGGCTTCGCGCGCGCCGTTCCAGCGGTGGAACAGCGCCGCCTCATCCATCGCGCGCGCGTCGTCGATCACGTCGGCAAGGCCCGCCGCCGCCACGGCCGCCGCGATCCGCGACCGGCCCGAGCGGGGCGGACCGACCAGCAGCATGCAATGCGACGGCCACAGGTCGGGACGGGCGAGCAGCTCCAGCGCCTCGCGATTCGCTTCCGCCTCGACAGGGCCGTGACTGCGCCCCCGGTCGGCCCAGTCGAGCGGCAGCGCGATCTGGATCATGGTGTTGCGCCGCCGCCCGCGGCCGGAGGGGCCGGTGCCGCTACACCCGCGCTCCGGCGGGTGATCCGCAGCGTCGTTCCGCGTCCGGTCACGGCATAGCCGCGGGCGCTGAGCGCCACACGCAGCTCATCGGGCGTTCCCGTAAAGCCTGCCTGGAGAACCGAGGTTCCGCCGAGCGCAAGGCTGGTCGTGGTGGCCGAAGAAATGCCCGGTATCGCACGGATCTGCGCCTCGACCTGGCCGACCGACGCGACGGTCGGCGTCTCATACTGAATGAGATAGGCGGTCTCGCCCTGGCCGGCGGGACGGAAGGCATCAGCGGGGATCGTCTCCGCGTCGTCCGCCATGACCTCATTGCCGAGATCCTCCGGCTCCACCGGCTCCTCGATGATGAGCGACGGGTCGGGCCGCAGCACGCCATTATACAGCGCGCCGGTGTAGATCTGGTCCATCCGCTGCACCGCGTCGGCCATCATCGCGGGGATTTGCTCCGGCGAATCGACGCGCAGGCTGAAGCTGCCGATGAGCTGGTTGTCGGGGCCGTAGCGCGCGGCGAAGCTGCCGACGACCGGGCCGCCGGGCGACAGGCGCTGGAGTCTCGCCAGCGGCATGATCACGTCGGCCGCGCCATATTGGTCGAGCAGGTTGCGCCACCACAGGCGACTGCGGCGGCCGGTCTGTCCGGCATTGAGCAGCATCGGATCGGCCCCCGCGCCCGATGTGCGCACATAGTCGATGGCGCTGTCGCCGGTGCGGAACAGCGCCCATGCCCGTTGCCATTCCGAGGGATATTCGAACGTGGAGGTGACTCCGCCCTGCGTCAGCACGGGAATGACGAGGAGCGGGGGCGAGCGCATCGCCTGTCCGCCGACACCCAGCGCCTGGCCGGTGCGCGCGCGGTCGAACAGCACCGTCAGCGTGGCGATATAGCGATTGGGTCCGATCTGCTCGCTCTGGACCTCGATCGCGGACACCATGTTGTTGAGCACCGAATCGGGCATGGCACCGCCGCGCCCGTTCATCTGCCGGTTGAGCCTGGCCCAGGCGAGACGCTGTGCCAGCCGCCAGCCCGCCAGCCGCGCACTGTCCGGGTCCGGCCCATACACGTCGACCTGCACGTCCTTCACCTGATAATCACCGGTGCTGGCGATAGGCGCAACGCCGCGCTCACCCTCGATCTGCGCGACCAGCACAGCCGCGATCAGCGCGAGGACGACAAACAGGGCAAGGGCGGCGACAGGCGGAAGCTTGAGCCTGAGCGGGGACAGACTGAGGGTCACGGCGACCTTTTGGCCGCATTGCGCCCGAAAACCAAGCCCGATTTGCCGCGAATCCCCGCCTCGCGCGGTTCGGTGCAAAAGCGGTTCCCACGCGCGGCGAAAATGCTCTAATCGGCGGCGATGACGACCGAGCCTTATACCTACGCCCAAGCGGGCGTCGACATCGCCGCCGGCAATGCGCTGGTGCGCGCCATTGCCCCTCTCGCCCGCGCCACTCGCCGTCCAGGGGCGGATGCCGACCTCGGCGGATTCGGCGCCTTCTTCGACCTCAAGGCCGCCGGGTTCGAGGACCCGCTGCTCGTGGCAGCCAATGACGGTGTCGGCACCAAGCTCAAGCTCGCCATCGACAGCGGGCGGCACGACACGGTCGGTATCGACCTCGTTGCCATGTGCGCCAACGATCTGGTGGTTCAGGGTGCGGAGCCGCTGTTCTTCCTCGACTATTTCGCCACCGGGAAGCTCGACGGCACGGTGGCCGAGCGGGTGATTGCCGGAATCGCAGAGGGCTGTCGCCAGGCGGGATGCGCGCTCATCGGCGGCGAGACGGCGGAAATGCCGGGCATGTATGCGGAGGGGGACTATGACCTGGCCGGATTCTGCGTCGGCGCGGTGGAGCGCAGCCAGGTCCTCACCGCAGACCGGGTTGCCGAAGGCGACGTGATCCTCGGCCTCGCGTCGTCCGGCGTCCATTCCAACGGCTATTCGCTGGTGCGCCGCCTCGCGGCGGACAAGGGCTGGAGGCTCGACCGGCCCGCTTTGTTCGATCAGGAGGTTCTTCTGATCGAGGCGCTGATGGCGCCCACCAGAATCTACGTGAAGAGCCTGCTGCCGCTGATCCGGGCGGGGCAGGTGCATGCGCTGGCGCATATCACCGGCGGCGGGCTGCTGGAGAATATCCCGCGCGTGCTGCCGGAGGGACTGCATGCGGTCATCGACGCCGACCTCTGGCCGCTGCCCCGGCTGATCGCCTTCCTCCAGGCGCAGGGCGCGATCGAGCCGGGCGAGCTTGCGCGGACCTTCAACTGCGGGATCGGCATGGCCGTCGTCGTGGCCCCGTCGGAGGTCGCGGCCGCAACCGCCGCTCTGGAGGCGGCGGGCGAGACCGTCCACCGCATCGGTGCCATAGCGGCGGGAGCCAAGGGCTGCACCGTTCGCGGCAGCGTGGAGACATGGAGCGCCAAGGCGGACTGGAACGCGACGCATGGCGGCTGAACGCGCGCGCGTCGCCGTCCTGATCTCCGGTACCGGCACCAACATGGCGGCGCTGCTGTATGCGGCGAAGGCCGAGGATTGCCCGTTCCAGCTTGTCCTCGTTGCCTCGAACAACCCCGACGCCCCCGGCCTCAGGCTTGCGGAGGGGGAGGGGATCGCCACCTTCGCGCTTCCGCACAAGGGCATGACGCGGGCTGATCACGACGCGGCCATGAATGCCGCGCTGGAGCAGGCGGGAGCGGAATATGTGGCGCTCGCGGGCTATATGCGGATCCTGACGCCGGAATTCGTGTCGCTGTGGCAGGGGCGGATGCTCAACATTCATCCCTCGCTGTTGCCGCTTTACAAGGGGCTACACACCCACGCCCGCGCGCTGGAGGCAGGCGACAGCCACGGCGGTTGCAGCGTCCACCTTGTGACGCCCGAACTCGATGACGGTCCGGTGCTCGCCCAGACACGGGTGGCGATCCTTGCCGGAGACAGCGAGGAGAGCCTGGCGGCACGCGTGCTGATCGCGGAGCATCAGCTTTATGCACGGACGCTTGCCGCCTATGTCTCGCGCTCACATGATCCCGACTGGATCGTTGCGAGGGTGGGGGAGCTTGCCGCCGCGTTGCCCGAATCGCGCTTTCGCATGAGCCACGGCGCGCCGGGCTGGCGCGTCGGCGGCGAGAGCAGCGGCAAGTTCTTCGCCTATGTCTCGGTGCGCCATCATGGCGAGGATGCTGTCGCCCTGCTCGTCAAGACGAGCGGCCCCGACGAGATGGCGAGCCTCATCGAGGCCGAGCCCGACATTTATTATCGCCCCGCCTATTATGGCGCATCGGGCTGGATCGCGCTCAGGCTCGACCGCCTCGGCGTCGACTGGGATCATGTTGCTGAATGGCTGGCACGAAGCTGGCGAGCCGTAGCACCGCGCCGGCTTACCCGCCTGATGGATGCCGCCGACGCGTTCTGACGCGTGATACGCTCTTGATCGATCGCGCGGTTTTCGGTGGCTCTGAGTCCCCGCCTTCGCGGGGACACACAGCTGAGAGCCGCTGGATCAGTCCGCGACCGTTCCGATCACGCCGCCGGCCACCCCGCCGACTGCCGCACCTTCCTCAACGTCGCCGCCGGTCGCCGCACTGACGCCCGCGCCAGCACCCGCACCGATCGCTGCGCCCTTGAGCGTCGAGCAGCCGCCGAGCGCGACGGCGCTGAGTCCGACGAGCAGAGCGCTCAAATATGTTCTGGTCATGTCGTAACCTCCATCATCCTGCGGTCATAATGACCGCCGGACGAGGGAGGTTCCCGCCGGGACGGGTTGGCGCTGTCAGCCGACGATTTCTTCGGGCGTGAAGAAATAGGCGATCTCAATCGCTGCGTTCTCGTCGCTGTCCGATCCGTGGACGCTGTTCGCCTCGATCGACTCGGCCAGTTCCTTGCGGATCGTGCCCGGTTCGGCATTGGCGGGGTTGGTCGCGCCCATGATGTCGCGGTTGCGCTGAACGGCGTTCTCGCCCTCGAGCACCTGGACGACGACCGGTCCGGAGATCATGAACTCGACCAGATCGTTGAAGAAGGGGCGCTCGCGGTGAACGGCATAGAAGCCCTCGGCCTGCTCGCGGGTCATCTTGATGCGCTTGGACGCGACGACGCGCAGGCCGGCTTCCTCCAGCATCGTGGTGACGGCGCCGGTCAGGTTGCGACGGGTCGCGTCGGGCTTGATGATCGAGAAGGTGCGGTTCGCGGCCATGAGATACTGAACTCCGATAGGGGACGGGTCGGTCATTCGAACCGAGTGCCGCGCGCCCTTAGCGGCGATCCTCCTGCCGATCAAGCGTGCTGAGCCGACCGCTACGGCCCCTCGCGCCAGCGCGTCCCTTCCTGTCGCCAGAAGTGGAGCGCGACGTCCTCGCGTCCCTTGAGCGCACGCCAGTTGTTTCGGGCATCCTCGATGCTGCCGTCGTCGAAGAAGTAGAAGGCGCGGTCGAAGGTCAGCGCCTCGTCGCGGAAACGCCCGTCGGCGAGCGCGATCCGCGTGGCCCCGTTGAGCGGATCGCAGCGCGCCGACAGCAGGATGGGCTGCGCCTCCGGCAGGTCGGCGTCGTCATGATCGTGCGCCAGGAAGCTGGTGGGTCCGGCGTTCCAGAGCGCGGCCGATACACGCTCCAGCCGCTCGCGTTCCTCGGCGACGATCAGCAGCCGGTCGCCCTCCGCCAATATGCGTTCGGCGATCCGGGGCAGCACCTGTTCCACCGGGTCGCGGCTCAACTGATAGAAATCGAGCCGCGCCACCGGCCTCATCCCTTCTCGGCGGTGTCGGCGATGAACCGGTCGAGCAGGCGGACGCCATAGCCGGTCGCGCCCTTCTCCCATGTCGCACCCGGCTTGTCGGCCCAGACCACGCCCGCAATGTCGAGATGCGCCCAGGCGACGCCTTCCTCGATATAGCGCTTCAGGAACTGCGCGGCGGTAATCGATCCGGCGTAGCGGCCGCCGACATTCTTCATGTCGGCGATCGGGCTTTCGATCATCTTGTCATAGGCCTCGCCCATCGGCATGCGCCAGAGCCGGTCGCCGGTCGCTTCGCCCGCGGCGGTCAGGCTGGCGGCGAGCTGGTCGTCGTTGGCGAAGATACCGGCATATTGGTCGGCCAGCGCCGCGACCATCGCGCCGGTCAACGTCGCGAGATCGACGACGGTGCGCGCGCCGAAGGTCTTTTGAGTCCACCAAAGGATGTCGGCGAGGACTAGCCGCCCCTCGGCGTCGGTGTTGATGACCTCGATCGTCTGGCCGGACATGGACGTCACGACGTCGCCCGGGCGCTGCGCTTTACCGTCGGGCATGTTCTCGACCAAGCCGCAGACGCCGACGACATGCGCCTTGGCCTTGCGCATGGCGATCGCCTTCATCGCGCCCACGACGGCCCCGGCACCGCCCATGTCCCACTTCATGTCCTCCATGCCCGCGCCGGGCTTGAGCGAGATGCCGCCGGTGTCGAAGGTCACGCCCTTGCCGACCAGCGCCACCGGGTTCGCCTGCGCGCCGGCGCTGCCGTCCCAGCGCAGCGCGAGGATGCGGGGACTGCGCGGCGATCCCTGGCCGACGCCGAGCAGTGCGCCCATGCCGAGAGCCGCCATATCGTTTTCGTCGAGGACGGTGATCTCCAGACCCAGATCGGCAAGCGGACGGCACCGCTCGACGAAGCTTTCAGGATAGATGATGTTGCCCGGCTCCGACACCAGCTCGCGCGTGAACTCGACGCCCGACGCCACGGCATCGACGCCCGCCATCGCGCCGGCCAGGCCCTCGGGCGCGCCGACGATCTCGATGCGCGCAAGGGTGGGTTTGGCATTTTCGGGCTGCTTGGTGCGATAGCGGTCGATTCGCCATGCCCTCAGCCGCGCGCCCAGCGCCAGCGCGGCGGCCTGCTCGACACTCAGGCTCTCAGCCTGCACCGACGCCAGCGTCGTTCCCGACGTCAGCAGCCGCGCCGAAATCGCGGCCCCCGCCTTTTCCATGTCGGACGACGATCCGGCACCCGTCCCGATCAGCGCGACGCGAACCGCCTTGCCGCCATCCAGCACGAAACATTCGGCCCAGCCGCCCGCCTCGCCCCGGAATCGCGCGGCCTTCGCGGCCTCTTCGACCAAGGCCGGTTGGGCGACAGGCGGGGCGATCGGCGCGTCCTTGGCGACAGGGTAGATGCGGCAGCCGCTATCGGATGCGGCGGCGGGGCTCAGTATGATCTCCATGCAACAGATACTTTCTCAAGATGCCGGTTCAACACGCCGGGGCCGGGATGATGCGACCGAGATAGTGCGGGCACCACGTGCTTGCCAACGTGAAATCGGCCCGGCGTGTTCCGGCGTCGCGATAGCGGGCGCGTTCGATAGCCCGTTGCAGTGCCGCGCCCGCAGTGCAATAGGCGGCACTCGTTCCAGCAAAAACGGGCCGCCGCCAAAGCGATGCACGTCTCGACAGTCACGCGCGCGGACCGGCTCTGGCCCGGTGCCAAAGGCCGGTTCGCGACCGGACTGCTTGCCGCCCTGATCGCGGCGCAGGCATCGCCGCTCCGTGCGCAGGAGCTGGCCCCGCGTCCGGGAGCCGAGCCGCCAGCCAGCCTGTCGGAGGCTCCGGCTGCGGCCGGCGACGAGATCGGATTCACTGCGGATCAACTGCTTTACGACAATGAACGCGACGTGGTCACGGCGTCGGGCAACGTCGTCGTCCGTCGCGAAGGCAATCTGCTGCGCGCTGACAGCGTGTCGTGGAACAGAGCGTCGGGCGAGGTTGTGGCCGAAGGCGATGTGGCGGTCACCACGCCCGACGGCCTCACCGCCTATGGCCAGACCGTCAGGCTCGACGATGCCTTACGCGATGGCATCGTCCGGAGCCTGCTGATCGTCACGCAGGAAGGTGACCGCATCGCCGCTGTCGATGGCGAGCGGCGCGGCGCGATCTTCATCCTGAACCGCGCCGCCTATTCGGCCTGCGAAGTGATCGACGAGGATGGCTGTCCGAAACAGCCGACCTGGCAGATCAAGGCCGCGCGCGTCGTTTACAACAGCGAGACCAAGCGGGTGCGCTACACGGGCGCGCGGGTCGAGCTGTTCGGATTGCCGCTGATCCCGCTGCCTGGCCTGTCGCACACCATTTCCAACCAGGCCGCTTCGGGCTTCCTGGTGCCCGAGGTCGGGTTCGATTCGCAGAACGGCGCGCAGCTTTCGCTTCCCTATTTCGTCAACATTGCGCCCAATCGCGATCTGACGCTGACCGGCAACCTCTATTCGGACACGCTGCCGATGCTGCAAGGCCGCTATCGCGCTCTGGTTGAAAGCGGCGCCTATCAGGTGACGGCCTATGGCACCTACGGCCGCAGAACGGGTGTCGCCGATCAGGTCGATCCCGCCAGCGAGCGCGATTTTCGCGGCCATATCGACGCCAGCGGACGTTTTCAGCTTGACCCGTCATGGTCGGTGTCAGGTGCCGTTCGCCGCGTCACCGACCGGACCTTTCTCGACCGCTACGACATCAGCCGCGACGACCGCCTCCGCTCGACCATCGCTGCGGAGCGAATCGGGGATCGCAGCTATCTCAGCATAGCGGCATGGTCGTTCCAGACGCTCCGGCCCGGCGACCCGCAGGGGCAGGTGCCTATCGCACTGCCGGCGATCGACTACCGGCTGCGTCTTGCCGATCCCTGGCTGGCGGGAACTCTGGAGGTTCAGGCCAACAGCCTCGCCATCGTCCGCACGGCGGGGCAGGATACCCAGCGGGCGTTCGTCAGCGGCATGTGGTCGCTTCGCCGGCTGACGAGGTTGGGGCAGGAAGTCTCGCTGACCGGCTTTGTTCGCGGCGACCTGTATCACAGCGCGCAGAATGAACTCACCGCGACGGAGAGCTATCGCGGCTCACCCGGCTGGCAGTCGCGCGGGATCGCGGCGCTCGCGTTCGATGCGCGCTGGCCGTTCGCGGGGCCGCTCCTCGGCGGGACCCAATATGTCGCGCCGCGCGCGCAGCTCGTCGTCGCGCCGAAGCTCGCCAATCTCAGCCTCCCCAACGAGGACGCCCGGGCGGTCGATCTGGAAGACAGCAATCTCTTTGCGCTCAACCGCTTCCCCGGGCACGACCGGTTCGAGGACAGCACGCGGCTGACGCTCGGCATCGACTATCGCTACGACCGGCCGTTCCTCTCGGTTGAAGCGACCGTGGGGCAGAGCTATCGGCTCAACAGTCGCGAAACGATCCTCCCCGACGGCACCGGCCTGTCGGAGCGCGTTTCCGACATCGTGGGTCGCGTGGATGTGCGCTATCGCGACTTCGTCTCGCTGACCCATCGCTTCCGGCTGGACAAGGACAGCCTCGCGGTGCGTCGCAATGAGGTCGAGGCGACGGTCGGCTCGCGCCAGACCTACGCGCGGGTCAGCTATCTGCGCCTCAACCGCAACATCGTGACGGTCGAGGATCTCAAGGATATCGAGGAAGTGCGCCTGGCGGGGCGGGTGGCCTTCGCGCGCAACTGGTCGCTGTTCGGCTCGACCGCGATCGACCTGACCGGGAAAGGCGACGATCGCCTGACTCAGCTCGACGGCTATACGCCCGTCCGGCATCGCATCGGCATTGCCTATCAGAATGAATGCATCGAGCTGGGCTTTACCTGGCAGCGCGAATATCAGAGCTTCGGCGATGCGAGCCGGGGCAATTCCTATCTCGTCCGGCTGGCGTTTCGCAATCTTGGTTTGTAAGACCCGGCGAACGCGTCCGAGCGCCCGGCGATCATGCTCAGCATTGGTTCAGCCGGATTGCGCGACATCGGCGTGGGGGAGAGGGCGCGGACGCCAGGATGGAGATTGATTTGAAGGCAACAACTCGCAAGGCGTTTGGGCTTCGCAGGGCGCTCTGCGCCACCGCGACCGTTCTGGCGCTGGCAGCCTCCACCGTCGCGACCCTGCCCCTCGCGGCCCAGTCCGTTCCGGAAGAGGATGCGCTTCAGGCACCGGGTTCCGCGCTTGCGCTCCCGAGCGATCTCACGGTGTTTGGCAATGCCGATCCCAACGTCCGTAAGGCGACGGCGGTCGTCAATGGCGCGATCATCACCCGCACCGACGTCGATCACCGCTTTGCGCTGGTCATGCTCGCCAACGGCGGCAATATCCCCAAGGAGGAGCAGGAGCGGCTGCAACTGCAGGTGCTCCGTAATCTGATCGACGAGACGCTGCAGATCCAGGAAGCGGCGGCGAACGACATCACCATATCGCGCGACCAGATCGAGGGAAATTTCGCGCGCATCGCGGCGAATTTCAAATCGACGCCGCAAGCCTTCTCGGACTATTTGCGCACCAACGGATCGTCGGCCGCCAGCATGCGCCGCCAGATTGAGGGCGAGCTGGCCTGGTCGGCGCTGCTCCGGCGCAAGGTGCAGCCGTTCGTCAACGTGTCCACCGACGAGGTCACGTCGATCATCGACCGGATGAAGCAGGCCAAGGGTAGCGAGGAATATCGCATCGGCGAGATTTACCTCGCCGCGACGCCGGAGAATGCCGAGCAGATCGCCGACAACGCGCGCAACATCGTCCAGCAGATCCGCCAGGGTGGGTCCTTCCAGGCCTATGCCCGCCAGTTCTCCGAGGCGTCGACCGCGGCGGTCGGCGGCGACCTGGGCTGGGTGCGGCCTGAGCAGCTTCCGACCGAACTGGCAGCGGCGGCGGCTCAGCTTCAACCGGGGCAGATCGCCGGACCGGTCGCTCTGCCGGGTGGCTTCTCGATCCTCTACCTGATCGACAAGCGGCGGGTGCTGTCAGCCGATCCGCGTGACGCGGCGCTTAGCCTCAAGCAGATCAGCCTCAGCTTTCCCAAGGGTACCACGGCGCCGCAGGCAAAGGTGCTGGCGGACCGTTTCGGCGAGCAGGTGAAGGACATACAGGGCTGCGGTGCCGCCAACGCGCTCGCTCAGCAGATCGGGGCGGAGGTCGTCGACAATGACGGCGTCAAGGTCCGCGACCTGCCGCCGCAATTGCAGCAGATCCTGCTGTCGCTGCAGATCGGGCAGTCGACGCCGCCTTTCGGCAGTGTGTCCGAAGGCGTCCGCGTGCTTGTCCTGTGCGGACGCGACGACCCGGAGGAAGGCGCGGTGCCCTCGTTCGATCAGGTCATGAACCAGATGGAGCAGGACCGGGTCAACAAGCGCGCACGCATCTATCTGCGCGATTTGCGCCGGGACGCGATCATCGACTATAACTGACGGGATGGCCTCGATCCCAGCCGATCCGTTTGCCGAACAGCGCCTGCCGCTCGCGGTCACCCTCGGCGACCCGAGCGGCATCGGGCCGGAGATCGTCGCGCGTGCCTGGGAAAAGCGTCGCGA
Organism: uncultured Sphingobium sp.; assembly: GCA_964532255.1. GTDB lineage: Bacteria > Pseudomonadota > Alphaproteobacteria > Sphingomonadales > Sphingomonadaceae > Sphingobium. Next base: position 6,311 of record CAZHGR010000047.1, on the reverse strand, counting down.
GCACAATCTGCCACCTTTTTTCGCGGTCGGCGACATGCGCGCCTTGCGGGCGGTATGGCAGGGGCCGATCGCGGCGATCGATGGACCTGCCGCCTGCGCCGCAGCGTTCGACACCGCACTGCCTTGCCTTCACGTCGGTGACAGCAGCACGCCGGAGCCAGGAATCCCGACGCTTGACGGTGCCCGTTCCGCCTTTCAGTCGCTGGAGGTCGCAACCGGGCTTGTCCGGACCGGCAGCGCCGGCGCACTGGTCACCGGTCCCGTGTCGAAGGCGCAGCTTTCCGCCGTGGGCTTCACCTATCCGGGGCAGACGGAATTCGTAGCCGAGCGCTGCGGCGTCGCCCGCGCCAATGCGGTGATGATGCTCGCCGGCCCGTCGCTTAGGGTCGTGCCGATCACCGTCCATGTCGCGCTTCGCGAGGTTCCGCTGATCCTGTCCGAGGAACTGATCCGTTCGCGCGCCCATATCACCGCGCGCGGCCTGCAGCGAAATTTCGGAATCGCTCGGCCCCGGCTGGCGGTGGCAGCGCTCAATCCCCATGCCGGGGAAAATGGGCTGATGGGGGACGAGGACGAGCGGATCGTCGGTCCCGCAGTCGCCGCTCTGATCGACGAGGGGCTCGACGTTTCCGGCCCGCATCCCGCCGACGCGCTGTTCACGCCACGCGCGCGGGCCGGATATGATGCAGCCATCTGCATGTACCACGACCAGGCGCTGATCCCGATCAAGACGCTCGATTTCGACAATGGCGTCAACATCACGCTGGGTCTGCCGATCGTCCGCACCTCGCCGGACCATGGCACCGCATTCGGCATCGCCGGCAAGGGCGTGGCGGACCCCGGCGCGATGATCGCCGCGATCGCGATGGCGCGCGATGCAGCGGCCTGCCGCTGCGCTCCCACCGCCGCCGGTTGAGATGACGCGCCCGCTTCCGCCGCTCCGCGACGTGATCGCGGCCCATGGGCTGCAGGCGCGCAAGTCGCTCGGGCAGAATTTCCTGCTCGACGGGCAGCTCCTCGCCCGCATCGCCGCGATACCGGGCGATCTCGAGGGGCAGCGGGTGTTCGAGGTCGGGCCGGGGCCAGGCGGGCTGACGCGCGCGCTGCTGGGTGCGGGAGCGGAGGTGGTCGCGGTCGAGCGCGACGATCGCTGCCTGCCCGCGCTGGCCGAACTGGACGCTGTTTTCCCCGGACGGCTGCGAATCATTCACGGCGACGCCATGGCGGTCGATGCCCGCACGGAAGCGGGGGAGGGCGCGCATATCGTTGCGAACCTACCCTATAATGTCGGAACGATCCTGCTGGTTCGCTGGCTGGAGACGGAGCCGTGGCTTCCATGGTGGCGCTCGGCGACGCTGATGTTTCAAAGGGAAGTGGCGGACCGCATCGTCGCGGTGCCCGGATCATCCGATTATGGTCGGCTCGCCGTGCTGGCGCAGTGGCGGTCCACCGCTATCCTCGCGATGAAAGTCCATCGCTCGGCCTTCACGCCGCCGCCCAAGGTCATGTCGGCGGTCGTCCACATAGTGCCCCGCACAGCGCCCGAGGGGGTTTCGGGCGCGATCCTTTCGAGCGTGACCGCCGCCGCCTTCGGTCAGCGCCGCAAGATGCTCCGCCAGAGCCTGCGGCCGGTGCCGGGCGCGCTCGATGCGCTCTCGGACCTGGGCATCGCGCCCGAACGGCGGCCGGAAACGCTCTCGGTCGACGAGTTCGTCGCGATTGCGCGCACGCTCACACCGCAGCCGGGCTGACGCGGAGAGCGGCCAGCGCCGCCCTGCCTGATTACGCTTCGGAGTCCGTCGCCGGATCGAGCAGCCGATGAAGGTGGACGATGACATATTTCATCTGCGCATCGTCAACGGTCCGCTGGGCGGCACCGCGCCACGCCTTTTCGGCGGTCGCATAGTCCGGGAAGACGCCCACCATCTCGACTCCGCTGAGGTCCTCGAACTCCAGCGTCCGCGGATCCTTGACCCGACCGCCCATTACCAGGTGCATTTTGCTCATGTGCGCCCTTTCGAAGCCGTGATGGTTCGAGAGCGCTTCGCTGATCGGCCCGGCGCGGTCAATCCCTGCTCAGGCGGTGACCCACTTTGCGCGCACCTTCCGCAACCTGCCTGCCTGTGCTGCCGACAGCGTCGCCCGCCTTGGCCATGCCGTGCGCGGCGGCATCGCGGATGTCCCTGAGGTCGGGAACGCGCTCGGAAATGTCGTGCGCGCCCGCGCGGACCCTGTCGCTCGCGCTCGTCAGCAGCGCTGCGAGGGTCTTCACGGTCTCCGCAGTTGCCACCATCCTGGCTGTCTTGCGAGCCGCCGATGTGGCGGCCATGCCGATCCGTACGCGGGGCAGGATCACCCCGATCAGCGCGCCCGCACCGAGCGCGAGCGCCGTCGCCGCGAACGGATGCTCGCGGATCAGATCGGACGTGCTGTCCACGGCACGCTCGGCGCTGTCGCGGGCGCCGGCAGCCAGGTCGCTGCCGCGTTCGCGCGCGGCCGAGGTCAGCGAGGAGGCCCTGTCGCGGACATCCTGCGCGACGGTGGCCAGTTTCTCGCTCGCGCTGTGTCCGTCATGAGTCATGTGCTTGTCTTCCTTTCAAGGCGTTGCTTCAGGCCCTTCGCTTCCCGCCAGGCTTTCCCCGCGGCGGCGGACAGCGGCTTGCGGAACAGCAGGGCAAGCATGGCCGCAAGGGCGGAGGAAATCGCGACAGGATGGCGTCGCACCGATGTCTGAACGTCTCGCTCGACCTTGCCGATGCGCGCTTTCGCGCCATCGACCACATCCTGCTTGATGCGCGCTGGGCTCGCCCGGTTCCTGGTAAAGGCCAGAGCCCCCCGGAACCGCGCGCGCGCTGCTTCCGCGCGTGCGTTTGCAGCGCGCACGTCGTTCGGCTCGACGCTCATGACGGCATCGCCTTGATGTGCCTGATCTGGGTCATGATCCCCATCCCCAGCAGTCCGAGAATGATGAGCGCGACCACCACCGTCGCGAGCAGTGCCAGCCCGATACCGATCAACGGTTCGAGGCACAGCATCAACCCGACGAGCAGTGTGACGACGAGCGCGATTCCCAGTACCAGTGCTGCGACCGCGAAAATCGCGATGCGCTGCCCCGCGGCGACAAGATACCGCGCCTTGACCTTGGCGCGGTCCGCCTCGGCCGCCGCCAGGGCCTTGCCGGCGTCCACCAAATGTCTGATGCTGTCGATGACCCCCGGCTCCTGTGGCGCTGTCTCGCCGACCTGTTCGCCTGCGATCGGGTCGCTCGCTGTCGTCGTGGTCCGCACGATAGCGGCCTCCTCAGTGATGGATTTAGGAACGGGGGCTGCCGCGCCGGATCGCGATGATCAGGCTTCCTCGTCCGTGTCCTTGCTGTCGCTGCCCTTCAAAAGGCGGATCATCACGAAACCCAGCACGGCCGCCGCACCGATGGCCACGGCGGGCTGCTTGCGAACGAACTCGCGCGCGTCGGCGACGAGCTGGTCGACATCCTTGGCGTTCAGGCTGTCGGCAGCACCCGCCATGCTTTTGGCGGCGGTGCGGGCATATTCGCCATAATCGGGGCCGACGCGTTCATCGATGGTGCTCGCCGTATCCGACATCAGCTTCGACAGCGACTGCAACGCAGATCCCGCCTTTTCCTTGGCGGTCGTGGCGGCATAGCGTGCGGTTTCGAGTGCCTGCCCACCGGCGGAGGAGCATTGCGCGCGCCATTGGTCGCCCGTCGAGCGGGCCGACTGGGCGGCGGCGGTCGCAGCCTCCTTCGCAGAGCCGGCGGCGGACTTCAGCGACGCGATGGTCTCGCGCGCACTGTCCTTGAATCCGGCCTGCTGGGCCGCCGAGGAGGATGAGAGCTGGTCCGCCAGAACGTCGCCCGTGCTTTGGGTCGGGGTCGATTCGTCGGCGGAGGGAAAGGGCTCGGAGCTTTCACCGGTTGCTGTGGCCATCGCTTGGGTCCGTTCCTTAAAAGTTCTATGGCAGGAGCGTCATGCTACGCTGCGGCAAGAATATCCTAATGCGCGAGCGATTCAACGGTTCCGCCGCCATTGATCTTCACGCGGACGCTGGCTAAGCGGCAGCGCAGTTTGCCGACCTGCCGCAAAGGAACGACAATGACCGAAATTCTCGACATCCATGCCCGCCAGATCCTCGATAGCCGGGGCAATCCGACGGTTGAGGTCGATGTGCTGCTCGACGACGGGTCGTTCGGTCGCGCGGCGGTCCCCTCGGGTGCGTCGACGGGTGCCTATGAGGCCGTTGAGATGCGCGACGGCGACAAGCAGGTCTATCTCGGTAAGGGCGTGCTCAAGGCGGTCGAGGCCGTGAACGGCGAGATCGCCGAGGCGATCATCGGCCGCGATGCGGAGGATCAGGCGGAAATCGACGCCGCGATGATCGAGCTCGACGGCACTGCCAACAAGGGCCGGCTCGGTGCCAACGCCATTCTGGGCGTTTCGCTCGCCGTGGCGAAGGCCGCCGCCGATGCGCGCGGGCTTCCGCTCTACCGCTATGTCGGCGGCGTGTCGGCGCATGTCCTGCCGGTGCCGATGATGAACATCATCAACGGCGGCGAGCATGCCGACAATCCCATCGACTTCCAGGAATTCATGGTCATGCCCGTCGGCGCGGACAGCCTGGCGCATGCGGTGCAGATCGGTGCCGAGATTTTCCATACGCTGAAGAAAGGCCTGCATGAAAAGGGCCTGGCGACGGCGGTGGGCGACGAAGGCGGCTTTGCGCCCAATCTTGCTTCCACTACTGACGCCCTCGATTTCATCATGGCCTCGATCGAACGCGCGGGATACCGGCCGGGCGAGGACGTGGTGCTCGCGCTCGACTGCGCCTCGACCGAGTTCTTCCGTGACGGCAATTATGTCATGGCTGGCGAGGGCAAGACCCTGTCGCCAGCCGAAATGGCCGACTATCTCGCCGATCTGGTCGGCCGCTACCCGATCAAGTCGATCGAGGACGGCATGAGCGAGGATGATTTCGACGGCTGGCGTATCCTGACCGAGAAGATCGGCGACCGCTGCCAGCTCGTGGGCGACGACCTGTTCGTCACCAATCCGGAGCGCCTATCGATGGGCATCGGCAAGGGGCTGGCCAACTCGCTCCTCGTCAAGGTCAACCAGATCGGCACGCTGACCGAGACGCTGGCCGCGGTCGATATGGCGCATCGCGCGCGCTATACGGCGGTGATGTCGCACCGCTCGGGCGAGACCGAGGACGCGACCATTGCCGACCTTGCGGTCGCCACCAACTGCGGCCAGATCAAGACCGGCAGCCTTGCCCGGTCGGACCGGCTCGCCAAGTATAACCAGCTCATCCGGATCGAGGAACAGCTCGGCAGCGCGGCGCGCTACGCCGGTGCGGCGATCTTCGGCTGAAACGACGGGATGCGGGGCGGCATCGGTTCGCCCCGCGTTAACCAAAAATCGCTTGATCAGGCGGTCACTTCGTGATTCCAGTGGCGTATGGCGGAATTGGCGAAGATCAGGTTCTTGTTCGGTGTGGCACTGGGTCCGGCGGTGGCGGTGCTGCTGCTCCTGCTGTTTGTCGGCTACGCGGTTACGGGACCGAGCGGCCTGCTGGCGTGGGGGCATTATACCCGTGAGTTGAAGGACAAAAGGGCCGAGCTGCGCGTCGTCGAGTCGCGCCGCAGCGAGCTCGCGAACCGTGTCGCACTGGCCGATCCGAAGCATGCGGACCCCGATCTTGTGGACGAGCTGCTGCGCCGCAAGCTCAACGTCCTTCACCCCGACGAAGTGGTCGTTCCACTCAACTGACCAAATCTGTTCTGACCCCGCCTGCGAACGGCCTTCGCCATTGCGCGGGGGCGGGCCACCGCTCTATAGCAGCGCGGAATCCTCGCCTCCCAGAAAGGATCAGCTTTGGCCAAGGCTCCCCGACGCACCGCCCCGAAACAGCCCGCGGGCGACCATAACCAGCCTCGGCCGGAACAGCCCGAACCCTATTCCGCCAGCCGGGAGGAGATGGCCGAATTCTATCGGCAAATGCTGTTGATCCGGCGGTTCGAGGAAAAGGCAGGGCAGCTTTACGGCCTCGGCCTCATCGGCGGCTTTTGCCATCTCTATATCGGCCAGGAGGCGGTCGCCGTGGGGATCCAGTCGGCGCTGACAGTGGGCAAGGACAGCGTCATCACCGGCTATCGCGACCATGGCCATATGCTTGCATATGGCATCGATCCCAAGGTGATCATGGCCGAGCTGACCGGCCGCGCGGCGGGCATCAGCCGGGGCAAGGGCGGCTCGATGCACATGTTCAGCGTCGAGCATAAATTCTACGGCGGT
>CAZHGR010000046.1:0-23828 GCA_964532255.1 uncultured Sphingobium sp. | reverse complement strand
CCTGACGATGACCCACGGCCACCGCCGAAATTACACCACCTTGACGGACGTGACCGGACGACGACCTTTGACAGCAAGGCGTACCAGGCGCTCGGCGGCTTGCGAGGCGACGTCGGCGGCCTCAGCTACGATGTCTTCGCGCAATATGCGGAGACGAAGCGCGAGATCGCCTATCTGAACGATATCACCTATGCGCGCGTTGCACAGGCACTTGACGCCGTGCAGACTGCGAATGGGATCCAGTGCCGCGACACCAGCAACGGGTGTGTGCCCGTCAACCTGTTCACTCTGAACCCCATCGGTGCTGACGCGCTTGATTTCATTACTGCGCAGGGTGCGCAGACTGACTCTACCAAGCAATTCGTGGCTGGTGCATCGCTTGCTGGCGATGTCGGCAACCTGACCAGTCCGCTAGCGTCGAACCCGGTGGCCTTTGCCGTTGGCACGGAATACCGCCGGGAAAGCGCTGAAACGGCGGTCGATGCCGCTTATGGTTCCGGCGATCTCATCGGCTATGGTCAGGGCCAGGCCTTTCCCTCCTTCCACTACGATGTCATCGAAGCCTATGCCGAATTGCAGGCCCCTCTCATCCAGGATCGGCCGTTCATCCAGTCGCTGAACCTCGAGCTTGGCTACCGCTATTCGGACTATTCACATGCCGGTGAAGCGCACACCTATAAGGTCGGTGGCGACTACACGCCTTTTGACGGCATACGCTTCCGGGGGATGTACCAGCGCGCCGTCCGCGCACCTAACCTCTACGAGATCTCGGCACCGGTGATCTCATCGATCGATAACCTCGATACCGACCCCTGCGCAGGATCGAACCCGGTAGGCAATGCCGAACTGACGGCATTGTGCATCGCGACGGGCGCGCCAGCGGGCCAGATCGGCCGCATTGCCGGGCCGGTGTCGGGGCAAATTAACGCATTCTCCGGGGGGAACCCTGACCTTGACGTCGAAAAGGCGGATACGTTCACCGTCGGTGTTGTGCTCCAGCCGCGGTTCATTCCAGGGCTGTCGGCGTCGGTCGATTATTACAACATCCGGATCAAAAACGCGATCGACGTTCTCGGCGGGTCACCGCAGAATGTCGTGGACGGCTGTTATGATGGGGGCGACGCGAGCAGCCTGTTCTGTCAGGCCATCGTCCGCAATCCGGGGACCGGCTCGCTCAGCGGCGGCATTAGCTACGGCGTTTATCAATTGCAGGCCAATTCGGTTCAGTTGTCCACCCGCGGCATCGACGTGGGCGTTGACTACAGCCGGAACATCGGCGCTCTCAAGGTCGGCTTTGCAATCAACGGCACTTTCGTCGAGAGCTACGATAAGAGTGGTACGCAGTGCGCGGGCAAGTTCGGTTTTGCATGCAATCAGGCACCGTTGCCCAAGTGGAAGCATGTCGCGAGCGCGACGATCGGCAATGATTGGGTCTCGCTGCTGACACGCTGGCGCTTCATTGGTGCGGTAAGTCAGGACGAGAGCACCGACATTCTGGCAAGCCGCATCGGGTCATACAGCTATTTCGATGCGACGGTTTCGTTCAACGTGCAGGACCAGTTCACCTTCCGCGTCGGCGCGGAGAATATTCTGGACAAGCAGCCGCCGCTGGTGGGTGCCGCTGCGGGCGGTACGGCATACAACGCAGCGAACACTTTCCCCACTGTCTATGATCCCTTGGGGGCGACACTGTTCTTTGGTGTCACCGCCAAGTTCTGATCTGATATAGTAGAAAGGGGCGCTGAGCCAGCGCCCCTTTTTCTTTTCCGGCCATTGATCGCTGCCCCGCCTGCTGCAAAATGCGGCGAACGGGGGGAATCACATGTCGATGGAATGGCGGCGCAGTATTGGCCGTGCGGTGATCTGCTGCGCCTGTGCAGCCGGCGCTGGCCCCGGTGCAGCGCTTGCCGACGACGGATCGAAAGCTGAGCCCATCACCGTCTATGGCGCCACCCCCGTCGAGGTCATTGACCCGGACCTCATCCGCCGGACCACCACCACCACCATCGACCAGTTGCTGGGCAAGCGCCCGCAGTTCCAGCCGTCGGTTACCGAAGCGGTCAACCTCGGCAATGCCGGGATCGCCTCGCTCGACCTGCGCGGGCTCGGCAGTTTCCGGACGCTCGTCCTCGTCAACGGGCGGCGGCAGCCGAGCTACAGCGCCGGCGGCGTGGTCGATCTCAACATGATCGCGCCGGCACTGGTGAAGCGCATCGACGTGCTGACCGGGGGCGCCTCGACCGCCTTCGGATCCGATGCGGTGGCGGGGGTGGTGAACATCGTCCTCGATGACCGGTTGGAGGGCGTCGCGCTCGATGCGTCAAGCCGCATCACCGGCCGCGCCGACGGCGGGGTGCTCGACCTCTCCGCGAGCGCGGGCAGCGCGCTGGGGGATGGCGGGCACATCACCGCCTCCGTCTCGCTGACGCGCAGGCGCACGATCATCCAGGGGGCGCGGCCCTTCGCCGCACGTCCGCTGTCGTCGGCCGATCTCAAAAGCTCGGCGGGCAGCACGACCGCCGTCCCCACCGTCATCGTCAACAGTTTCCGCCCCGGCGGGCCGTCGTCCTATCAGGTGACGGCGGACGGCGGCATCGCTCCCTTCTACGCCGACTATAACAGCGCGGCGCCGAGCGCGCTGATCGTCCCGCTCGATCGCTGGTCGGCGACCGTGCTCGGCGATCATGCGCTGAGCGACGACGTCACGGCTTTTGCAGAGGCTCGGTTCACACGCTCGATCGTAACCACCCTCTTCGCACCGACCGGGACCTTCGGCAGCGCTTTCAGCATCCGGCCCGACAACCCGTTCCTTGGCGATGCGCAGCGGTCGCTGCTGTTCGGACCGGGTGCCAGGACCAGTGCCGACGGCAGCACGACGCTTAGCATCGACCGGCGCTTCGTGGAGGCTGGGGACAGGCGCGTCCGTTATGACAATCGCGGCTGGCAGATGGTCGGCGGCCTGCGCGGATCGGCGGGCGCGCTCGGCTGGGAGGCCTTTGCCCATTATGGCGAGACGTGGCGCGCGGCCCGCTATCGCGGTGACGTGTCACGCGCCCGGGTGACTCAGGCGCTCGACGCGGTGGCCGGGGCGGATGGGCCGGCGTGCCGTGACGCATCGGGCGGATGCCGGCCGCTCGACCTGTTCTCGGGCGGGCCGATTGCCGACGATGCAATCGCTTTCGTCAGCGCCGATGGGGCGCAGTCCGAACACACGAGCCAGCTTGTCCTGGGCGCTTCGCTTTCCGCACCGCTGGCCGCTGTCGCCAGCCCCTGGGCCGGCTCCCCCACGACCGTGACGCTCGGCGCGGAGTATCGGGGCGAGACGGCGCGATCGTCGGTCAGCGCCGCTTACGGCTCGGGTGACCTGATCGGCTATGGGCAGGGCAGGGCGTTTCCCGCTTTCGCCTACGACGTCGCGGAGGCGTTCGGCGACTTGCGCGTTCCGCTAGCGCAGGACCGCCCGTTCGCGCGGTCGCTGGTGATCGAGGCGGCGGTGCGCCTTGCCGACTATTCCACCGCCGGGCGCGCCACCGCGTGGAAAGCGGGCGGTGTGTGGCAGCCTCTCCGCCCGCTGTCGGTCCGCATGAACTGGACGCGTTCTGTGCGCGCGCCGAGCCTGTTCGAATATGCCTCGCCCCGTTTCGCGGGTCTCGACGTGGTCGCCAATGATCCGTGCGCCGGAGCCGTGCCGAGTTCGGATGCGGCGCTGGCGGCGCTCTGCGTCGCGACTGGCGTGCCGGTTTCGCAGGTCGGCCGTGTGCCCTCGGCGCTGCTGGTGAGCGCGACCTTCGGCGGCAATGAGGCGCTGCGGGCGGAGACGGCGCATGGCTTCACTGGCGGTGCGGAATGGGTTCCGCTACCCGATCTCCGACTATCGGCGGACTGGTTCTCGATCCGCGTCCGTGACGCCATCGGCACATTCGGCGGGTCGTCGCAGAGCGTCGTCACCGGCTGCTACACCGTCGTCAGGAACGCCGCCGATCCCTTCTGCGCGGCCATTGCGCGCAATCCCGTGACCGGCGGGCTTGGCGGCGGGGCGGGCGTGGGCGTGATGCAACTCTTCGCCAATGGCGCACGGCTGTCGACGCGCGGCGCGGACATCGGCTTGCGCTACAACCGGCGGCTGGGCAGGGGCCGGATCGCGCTCAGCCTCTCGGGCAGCTGGGTCGATCGCTACCGGCGACAGGCGGTCGCCTTCGTTCCGGCGCTCGACTGCGCGGGGCGGTTCGGGCTCGCATGCGGCATGGCGCCGATGCCCCGCTGGCGGCACATCGGGGCGCTCGACTTTGGTGTAGGGCCATTCTCGCTGTTCGCGCAATGGCGGCATGTCGGCCCGGTCAGCGCCGACGAACGCACACCGATCCTCGTCCGGAGAATCCCGGCTTATGACTATCTGGACCTCACGCTCTCGGTCGATGTGAGCGACCGCTATACACTGCGCGCCGGGGTGCAGAACCTGTTCGACACCGACCCGCCGCTGGTGGGATCGCGTGCCGGTTCGCCCGTGGTCAACGCGGGCAACAGCTTCCCCGGCGTCTATGACGTTCGCGGCGCGACGGTGTTCGTTGGGGTGTCGGCGCGGCTCTGAACGTCGTTCCTGCGCACGGTCATCGGCGGTCGCGCCGGAAACGGATCGGATGGAGCCTGTGGTCGAGCGTCAGCACGTCCGCATCGATCGTGGCGCGAACCCCATTGAAGTCGGCGACGCCCAGATCATTAGGCGTCAGCACGAACCGCATGGCGCGAACGCCGGGAGCGACGGCGACCGGTTCGGAGAGGATGCCGTGAATGGGCTCCGCGAGCCGGATCGTCGCCGGCCCCTCATCGAAGCTGTCGGTGCTCCAGCCGTCATATTGGGTATAGCCTTCGACCGGTTCGCCCGTGCTCCGCTCGATCCGGAAGTCGATGCCGGCGACGCCCTGGCCGTCGGGAGTCTCGACGATCAGGCAGAAGGCGCGATTGCAGTGGGGCGCTGTCAATGCCGGGGTGATCGTCGGGCGGACGGGCCGGGGGCGGCTCGTCAGCGTGAGCGTGGGTCCGTCGGTGGTCCAGACGCCCTCCGCACGCTCGTCGAGCGCGCCCTCGATCAGCATGAAACGGAAGTGGCCGTCGGCATCGAGTTCCAGCATAGCGGCGGTGTCGGGGCTGCCGACACTCCGCCAGAGCCCCGCCGCGCCGTCGGTCGCCTGCGCCGGGACGCTCGCCGACATCAGCGCGACCGCCGCGATCACGCCCCGCAGAAGCAGGCTCATGCCGTCCTTGCCGCAAGCGCCGGGTAGCTGATCGCGATCACTTCCCACTCCTTCTCGCCCGAGGGCAGCATGATCCGGCGCAGATCGCCGACCGACGCGCCACGAAGCGCGCGGGCGAGGGGGCTGTTCCAGCCGATCCGTCCTTCGCCGGCCTCCGCCTCGTCGTCGCCGACCAAAGTGATGCTGCGTTGATTGTCATCTTCGTCGGCAATGGTGACGGTCGCGCCGAAATAGACGCGCGAGGTGTCGGACTGTTCTGCGGGATCGACCACGCGCGCGGCCTTCATCCGCACCGCGAGCCACTTCAGCCGCCGGTCGATCTCCCGCATCCGCTTGCGGCCGTAGAGATAATCGCCATTCTCGCTGCGGTCGCCATTGCCCGCAGCCCAGCTCACCACCTCGACGATGGCGGGACGTTCCTGGCCCAGCAGCCGGTCATATTCGGCACGAAGCGCAGCATAGCCCGCCGGGGTGATGTAATTGGGCCGAGCGTCGCCGCTCATTTCTTCCGGGAGCGACGGCTGGCGTACATCAATGCGGCCACGAGCGCCGCCGAGCCGATGCCGACAGCGGCCTTCCACGCCATGCCCGATTTGGCGTCGGCGGGCACGGGGGGCGTGGACAGGGTGGTTTCGGCAGGCTTGTCGCTCATCGTCTCGTTTCTCTGCAAATATAGTGTAGGGTTGGGGGAAGAGGCGTTTAGCCCGGCGAACTCTTGCCGAGATAGCGGCTCAGCGGTGCCGCGATCCGTACACCGCCATGATTGGGATTGACCGTGTCGTAGATCACGGCGTTTTCGAGCACGCGCTGCACATAGTTCTTGGTCTCGTAGATCGGGATCTCCTCGATCCAGCGGAGAATGTCGCCACCCGGCAGGCGCGGATCGCCATTCGCCTTGAGCCACTTGTTCACATTGCCGGGACCCGCATTGTACGCCGCCACCGCGAGTGGATAGCTGCCGCCATAATAGGACAGCATGCGCTGGAAATAGGTGCTGCCGAGCTGGATATTATAGTCCGGCTGATAGAGCGCGGAGAGATCGTAGCTGAGCCCGATCTTGCCCGCTGTCTCGCGCGCGGTGCCGGGCATGAGCTGCATCAGCCCCCGCGCACCCGCATGGCTGACGATCTGGCGGTCGAACTGGCTTTCCTGGCGGGCGATGGCGTGGATCATCGTCCAGTTCAGCCGATGTTCCGACGGGACGGGCACTTGCGGATAGGCAGCGGCGCGATAGTCTGAATCGCCGGTGCTCAGCGCATGCCGCCCGACCATGACCGACAGGTCCGGCCGGCCCAGCTCGCGCGACAGGTCGACCGCGAGGGCGCGCTGGGCGTCATCGTCGGCATTGGCGGCAATCGCGCGAAGCATGCGCGACTGCTCCATCCATTGCCCCGTCGCGCCCAGATAGCGCGCCGCGCGCACCGGGCCGGAGGCGTTGAACTGCTGCCGGTCGCCCTGGCCCAGCTCGACCGCAGGGGCCGTGGACCCCGGCTGCGGGACGGGCACGCCTTGGCGCTCCAGCGCGAGCTGTCCGTAGAACTGATCGGGATAGGCCGAGGCGAGGCGGAAGAGCGCGTCGGCCTTCGCCGACTGTCCGGCAGCGGCGGCGGCGCGACCGGCCCAGTAATAGCCCTTCGAACGGGTCTGCGGCGACCGGGCGCCCTTCGCATAGCGCTCGAACATGCCCACCGCATCGGCGGCACGGCCCATCTGGTGAATCGCCGTAGTGCCCGCCAGCCAGGTGAGGCTGGTATAATCGTCGCGCACGCCCAGCGACTTGTCGCTGATGTCGGTCCCTTGCGGATAGGCGTCGTCCACGCGCGAGGCGATGGCATAGGCCGTCGACCACTGCCGGTCGTTGGCGGCGGCGCGGGCGGTGCGCAGCAGTGTCTCGTACCATTTCTCGACATTGCCGACCGGGTTGGTCAGCGCGGCCCGGTTGGCGAGGATCTGGCGCGATCCTGTCCAGTCGCCGCGATTGAACATCCAGCGCGACTTGTCGGCGAGATAGCCCGCGTCCGACAATCCCGCGGGTTCGGCGGCGGTGGCCAGAAAGGCGGAGTCCGCGCCCTGCCGCTGGAACGATATGCGCGCCGCCAGCACCGGTCGCTGGTCGGCCGGGACGAAGGCGAGCACGCGCTCCGCCGCTCCCGGATCGTTCGCCCACAAGGCCATGTCGGCATGGGTCGCATGATCCTGCGGCGTCAGGTCGCCGGCGAACTGGCCCAGGATTCGCCGCTCGTCGTCCACCGAGAGCGTTCCCGTCGTCCAGGCCGCGCGCGCCGCGCGACGGGCCGCGTCGCGTGCGCCGGAGGCGGCCAGCGCGATCGCGAATCGCGCCTGACCCGTTGCCGACTCGGGCGGAATGCGGCGGAAGAAAGCGGTGACCTGTGACGGGCTGAAGCTGTCGGGATTGATGGCCCGCTCCGCCAGCCGGCGCATGCGGTCCTCCCCCGGCCAGCCGGGATTCGCCACGAGGAAATTGGCATAATCGGAAAAGCCCAGGGCGTCGCTCTGCTGAAGCCGGCGCCACTCGGCGATGGTCGACGCGATTGCTCCGTCGGACGCCGACTGCGCGACGACGCGGTCGCGCGCCGAGCGCCAGTCCTGTACCATGCGCGGGTCCTCTGCGGGCGTGCCGGCGGCGGTGAGGGACGACGGGATGACATCTGCAAGCGCGGCGATGCTGATCGAGGCGACCGCGATGCCGGAGCACAGAAGCGGGAGTCGGTGGGCTTTTCGCATGGCGATCATTATGGCAATGCGTCCCTGATCAGACGGTGAACAACGTGCGTCGGCGATCAGACTATGCCGAGTATCCGGCGCGATTTGAAGGAGTTTCATGATGTTTTCCGGCTCGATCCCCGCTCTGGTCACCCCGTTCCGCGACGGGACGGTCGACGAGGCGGCGTTCCGGCGGCTGGTCGACTGGCAGATTGCAGAAGGATCGAGCGCGCTGGTGCCGTGCGGCACCACCGGCGAAAGCGCGACGATGACGATCGAGGAGCACAATCGCGTCATCGCAATCTGCGTCGAGCAGGCGGCAGGACGAGTGCCGGTGATCGCCGGCTGCGGATCCAACGACACGCGCATTGCGCTCGACCATATGCGCGCGGCCCATGCGGCAGGAGCGGCGGCGGCGCTGGTGGTCGCGCCCTATTACAACAAGCCCAGTCAGGAAGGCGTGTATCGTCACTTCGCGCATCTGGCGTCCCACTGCGATCTGCCGATCATCCTCTACAACGTGCCGTCGCGGACGATTACCGACATCGGTCTGCCGGTACTCGAACGACTGGCAGCCGATTGCCCGACCATCGTCGGCATCAAGGACGCGACCGGCAATCTCGGCCGCGTGTCCGCACAGCGCCTCGCGTGCGGCACGGATTTCTGCCAGCTTTCCGGCAATGACGAGACGGCTTTGGGCTTCAATGCCATGGGCGGGGTCGGCTGTATCTCGGTGACCGCCAATGTAGCGCCGCGCCTGTGCGCCGACTTCCAGACAGCCTGCGCCGAAGGGCGCTGGGCTGACGCGCTCGCGCTTCAGGACATTCTCTTTCCGCTGCATGACGCGATGTTCTGCGACAGTTCGCCCGGCCCTGTGAAATATGCGCTGACCCGGGTCATGCCCGACATGCCGGGCGAAGTGCGGCTGCCGGTGACATGGCCGTCGGAGCAGGCGCGTCAGACCGTTGATTCCGCGCTTCGTCGTGCAGGGCTGGCGTAGGAGCGCGCCCGCGCCTACATAGCGGCGCAGCATCTGATATGGCACGCCCCCGCCCCACCGCTTTCGACAAGAAAAAAACCGTCGCCGAGAACCGGCGCGCGCGCTTCGACTATGCCATCGAAGATGTGCTGGAGGCGGGCATCGCGCTCAAGGGGACCGAGGTCAAATCGCTCCGTTTCGGAGAGGGTTCGATTGCCGAGAGCTATGCCGACATCACCGGCGACGAGGTATGGCTGATCAACAGCAATATCCCCGAATTCAGCCATGGCAACCGCTTCAACCATGAACCCAAGCGGCCCCGCAAGCTGCTGCTCCACGCACGCGAGGTCGCCAAGCTCCACGGCGCCGTCGCGCGGCAGGGGATGACGCTGGTCCCCCTGTCGGTCTATTTCAACAGCCGGGGTCGGGCCAAGGTCGAACTCGCGCTCGCCAAGGGCAAGAAGGCGCACGACAAGCGCGAGACGATCAAGGAACGCGACTGGAAACGCGAGCAGGGACGCCTGCTCAAGGACCACGGCTGATGGTGAGGAAACGCCTTCATCGTATCTATCGCGACAATGTGCCCAGCCGCGAGAGCCTGGCCGAAAACCGGTTCATCCGTCCGGTCGCGCACCGCGTGCTGGCACCCGAGCTGTGGCGCTTCACCCGCCGCTCGGTGCCGCGCGGCGTCGCGCTGGGGCTGCTCGTCGGCATTTTCCTGCTCATTCCGGGACTTCAGATCGTCGGCGCAGCGCTGCTCGCCCTGCCGGTGCGCGCGAACATTCCGGTCGCCGCCGCGATGACATTCCTGTCCAATCCGGCGACAACGCCGTTCATTCTGGCACTGTCCCTCTATATCGGTAACGCCATGCTGGGACGGTCGGCCGACATGACGGGGTTGATGGCGCTGATCGACAGCGGCGCGGGGCTGGGAGAGTGGACCGCCTGGCTGTTGTCGGAAACCGCGCCGGCCTTGCTGTTCGGCCTGTTCGTTCTCTCCGTCGTGGCCGCTTCGGTCGGCTATCTGGTGGCGAGCTGGTTCTGGCGTCTCCGCCTGAATCGCCGCTGGTCGGAGCGGCTTCATCGCGGCCGGGCGAGGGACTCATGATGCTCCCCGCCTTTCCCATGCGCGTGCGAGCGGACGCCTGACCGTGGCGAGCCCGGCCCGGCAACATATCGCCGATCTGGCCTCAGGGCCGCAATATTCACGCTTCGTGCTGCCGCTGCTGCTGATCGCGGCGACGGCAAGCGCGGCGATTCTCTATCTCGCGGTCGGCGATCCGGCGCTGGCCGGCGGGTTCGGCGCCACGGTCGTCGCGGGTGCGTTTCTGCTCTGGTATGCGCGCCGCCTGTTTCCGGCCGCCGACGCTGCCGATCAGGTCGTGCACACCGACTGGACGGTGGCGCGCGCGGCCGCGCAGGCGACCGGCAGCGCCATCGCCATCACCGACCGCAACGGACGGCTCGTCTGCGCCAGCGATCAATATGGCGAGTGGTTTCCGGGCTTTCCGACCCCGCCGCAGCTTAAACTCCCTGCCAGCGACGTCGAGCGCCTGACCGCCGCCGGCCGAGCGGCCTGGCGCGACGGGGAATCGCGCGTCGAGGGGCTGTCGCGTGGCGCGCTTCACCTCGATGCCGAAATCGTTCGCACCGGCCGGTCGGAGGATTATCTGCTCTGGCGCTTCCTGCCGGTGCAGCAGGCGAACGTGCTCGACGACTGCATGCGGATCATCACCGGCCAGGCGGGCGAACAGATGGCCAATGCCGGCGTGATGACGGTGCTGATCGGCGGCGAGGGGCGGGTGAGGGCGGCCAACACGGCTTTCCTGCTCCGCGCGACCGGCCGGATCGACGGCAATGTGATCGGGCGCGACCTTGCCGCCTATATGCGCGTCGACGCCAAGGGACGGGTGTTCTTCGCTCTGGAGGAGCAAGCGGCGGTGCCGATCCGCATCGTTCAGGTGCCGGTGCGGGCCAGCGATCCTTCGGGTCCGATGCTGCTGCTGATGCTCGACGATGCGATGTCGAGCGTCGATGCCTCGTCGGCGCTTTCCTATGTCGAAACGCTCGCGTCGCTGCTGCCGATCGGTCTCGGCATGTCCGATCGCGACGGACGCCTGCTGTTCTTCAATGCCGCGTTCGCGCGGGCGGCGGGGCTTGGCCCCAATGACAAGCCGAGTTATCCGGGCGACATCGTCATCGCGGAGGATCAGGCGGCGGTGGCGGAGGCGGTCCGGCGCTATGCCGTCGGCATGCAGATGTCGGGTGACATTGCCGTCCGGCTTCGTACCCAGCCCGACGAGCCTGTGTCGCTCAGCCTGGCGGGCGTCCGCGGTTTGGGCGAGGCGGCGGTGCTCCTCAGCCTCAAGGACAGCAGCGAGGAAACGCGGCTGAAGCGCCAGGTGGCGCAGCAGACCAAGATGCAGGCGGTGGGGCAGCTTGCCGGCGGTGTCGCGCATGACTTCAACAATGTGCTGACCGCGATCATCGGCCATTGCGACCTGATGCTGATGCGGCACACGCCGGGCGACAGCGACTATGACGACATCCAGCAGATCAAGTCGAACAGCAACCGCGCCGCCAGCCTCACGCGTCAGCTCCTCGCCTTTTCCCGCCAGCAGACGCTGCGCCCGCAGATCCTCCAGTTGCCCGATGTCGTGTCGGAGGTGTCGGTGCTGCTCAAGCGGCTGCTCGGCGAGAATGTCACCCTCCAAGTATCGCATGGCCGGGGGCTGGGGTCGGTGCGGGCCGATCCCGGGCAGTTGGAGCAGGTGATCGTCAACCTGGTCGTCAACGCCCGCGACGCCATGCCGCAGGGCGGCACCGTAACGATCCGCACATATGCGGTGACCGCCGATCAGATGCGCGAAAAGCGTAGCGAAATCATGCCGATCGCCGACTATACCGCGTTGAGTGTCGGCGATTCGGGCGTAGGGATTGCGCCGGATGTTCTCGGCAAGATTTTCGAACCATTCTTCACCACCAAGGAGGTGGGAAAGGGCACCGGCCTCGGCCTGTCGATGGTGTACGGCATCGTCAAGCAGTCGGGGGGCTTCATCTTCGCCGATTCGACGGTGGGCAAGGGGACCGAGTTCACGATCTACCTGCCCGTCCATGCCGGCCAGCCCGGACAGCCGGCTCAGCGTCCGGCCGCGCGCAAGGTTGCGGTGCCTGAAACCTGGGGCACCGGCACCATCCTGCTGGTCGAGGACGAGGACATGGTGCGCAAGGTCGCCGAGCGGGCGCTCACGCGCCAGGGGTACAGCGTGACGGTTGCCAATGACGGCGAGCAGGGACTGGCGCGCATTGCCGAGATGGCGCATGTCGACCTCCTGATTTCCGACGTCGTCATGCCGGGCATGGACGGTCCGGCGATGGTGCGCGCGATCCGGGCGGAGCGCCCCGACATGCCGGTGCTGTTCATGTCCGGCTATGCCGAGGAGCAGCTTCGCAAATCGATCGACATCGACAATGTGAGTTTCCTGCCCAAGCCCTTTTCGGTCGCGCAGCTCGCGGAGGCGGCGCGCAACGCGCTGGCCGCCCATGCGCCTGCCCCGGAGGGCGCAGAGGCCGCAGACCATCAGGACGGGGAGTGACGATGACACAGGGCAAGCGCGTTCTGGTTGCCGAGGACGAGGCGATGATCGGCATCATGGTCGAGGATTTCCTCGACATGCTGGGCTATGAGGCCGCAACGATCTGCGCCAGCGTTGCTGAGTGCGACGGCTTTCTTGACGGCGGGGCCGAATTCGATCTGGCGGTGCTCGACTGCCACCTCAACGACGGACCGGTGTGGCCGTTTGCGCGGCGGTTGCAGGAGGCGGGAATCCCGTTCCTCTTTGCCAGCGGCAATGATGGCCATGGCATCCCCGCCGATCTGGCGGGCTCGCCGACCCTCGGCAAGCCCTTTTCGGGCGAGGCGCTCGGGCGGGCGCTGACCCGGCTCGAAGCGGCCGGACGCGGATGAGGCGCCCTGACGCGATGAAAGTTCTCCCCTTGTTCTACTGGAACAAATAGGATACATCGCGAGGCATGGCCGAATGTCGGCTGACCTTCCTGTTGCAGGGGACGAACGATGACCGCGATGCTAAAGCTGATTGACGGCGACAAGAAGACGGGGACCATGGAACGACAAAAGGCTTTGGAAGCGGCGCTCGCCCAGATCGACCGGGCGTTCGGCAAGGGTTCGGCGATGAAGCTGGGCTCGAAGGAGACGATGCAGGTCGAAGCGATCTCCACCGGATCGCTGGGCCTCGATATCGCGCTCGGCATCGGGGGCCTGCCACGCGGGCGAATCATCGAGATTTACGGACCTGAAAGCTCGGGCAAGACGACGCTGGCGCTCCACGCCATCGCCGAGGCGCAGAAGATCGGCGGAACGGCGGCGTTTGTCGATGCCGAGCATGCGCTCGATCCGGTCTATGCCAAGAAGCTGGGCGTCGACATCGACGAGCTGATCGTCTCGCAGCCCGACACGGGCGAGCAGGCGCTGGAGATCGTCGATACGCTGGTCAGGTCCAATGCGATCGACGTGCTGGTGATCGACTCGGTCGCCGCGCTGGTCCCGCGCGCCGAGATCGAGGGCGAGATGGGCGACAGCCATGTCGGCCTTCAGGCGCGTCTGATGAGCCAGGCGCTCAGGAAGCTGACCGGATCGATCAGCCGATCGCGCTGCATGGTGATCTTCATCAACCAGGTGCGCATGAAGATCGGCGTCATGTACGGCAATCCGGAGACCACCACCGGCGGTAACGCGCTGAAATTCTATGCCTCGGTACGGCTCGACATCCGCCGGACCGGCCAGATCAAGGACCGCGACGACATTGTCGGCAACACCACGAAGGTGAAGGTCGTCAAGAACAAGGTCGCGCCGCCGTTCAAGCAGGTCGAGTTCGACATCATGTATGGCGAGGGCATTTCCAAGGTCGGCGAAATCCTCGACCTCGGCGTCAAGGCGGGCCTCGTCGAGAAGTCCGGCGCATGGTTCTCCTATGATTCGGTGCGGATCGGTCAGGGGCGCGAGAACGCCAAGCAGTTCCTGCGCGAGAATCCCGAGATGATCGAGAAGCTCGACAAGGCGATCCGCGCCCGGACCGAGGCGGTCGCCGAAGGCATGATGGGCGGCCCGGACGACGCCGGCGAGGAATGAGGGATGCGGGGGACGCAGGCATAAGGCTTGTCGCGTCCCCGCGACTTTCGTAAGCGCGGCGCATGACCTCGACCAACGACATCCGCCGCTCCTTCCTCGACTATTTCGCGTCCGCCGGGCACGAGCCGGTGCCGTCGGCGCCGCTCATCCCGAACAACGATCCGACGCTGATGTTCGTCAATGCGGGCATGGTGCCGTTCAAGAATGTGTTCACGGGGCGGGAAGCGCGCCCCCATCGCACCGCCGCCTCGGCGCAGAAGTGCGTTCGCGCGGGCGGCAAGCATAACGACCTCGACAATGTCGGCTACACCGCCCGGCACCACACCTTCTTCGAGATGCTGGGCAATTTCAGCTTCGGCGATTATTTCAAGGAACAGGCGATCACTCATGCCTGGACCCTGCTGACTCGCGAATGGGGGCTCCCCGCCGATCGCCTGACGGTGACCGTCTATCATGACGATGACGAGGCGCATGGGCTGTGGCGCAAGATTGCCGGGCTTCCTGACGAACGCATCATCCGCATCGCCACCAGCGACAACTTCTGGTCGATGGGCGACACCGGCCCCTGTGGGCCATGTTCGGAGATATTCTACGACCATGGCGACCATATCCCCGGCGGGCCTCCGGGCAGCCCCGACGAGGACGGCGACCGCTTCGTCGAGATCTGGAACCTCGTCTTCATGCAGTTCGACCAGGTCGAGGCCGGCGAGCGGCTGCCGCTGCCGCGGCCGAGCATCGACACCGGCATGGGGCTCGAGCGGGTGGCCGCCGTGCTTCAGGGCGTCCACGACAATTACGACACCGACACCTTCCGCGCGCTGATTGACCAGTCGGTCGCGCTGACCCGTCAGCCGGCCGAGGGGCCGCACCGCGCCAGCCACCGCGTCATCGCCGATCATCTGCGGTCGAGCTGCTTCCTGATCGCCGACGGCGTGCTGCCGGCCAATGAGGGGCGCGGCTATGTGCTTCGGCGGATCATGCGGCGCGCGATGCGCCATGCGCATCTGCTGGGCGCGGCCGATCCGCTGATGCACCGGCTCGTGGCCGGGCTGGTGACCGAAATGGGCGCGGCCTATCCCGAGCTTGCCCGTGCGCGTCCCCTCATCGAGGAAACGCTGCGTCGCGAGGAAACCCGCTTCCGCCAGACTCTCGAAAAGGGGCTGCGGCTGCTACAGGACGCGACCGAGGGGATGAGCGAGGGCGACGTGCTCCCCGGCGAGACAGCTTTCCGCCTGTATGACACCTATGGCTTCCCGCTCGACCTGACCGAGGACGCGCTGCGTGCCCAGGGGCTGGGGGTAGAGCGCGCCGGTTTCGACTCCGCGATGGCGCAGCAGAAGGCCGCCGCGCGTGCTGCCTGGAAGGGCTCGGGCGACAAGGCGTCGGAGGAGGTCTGGTTCGACATCGCCGAGACCAAAGGCGGCACCGAGTTCATCGGTTACACCTCCGACGAGGGTGAGGCGCAGGTCGTCGCGCTGGTGAAGGACGGCGTGGCGGTCGACAGCCTTTCTGCCGGGGATGCCGGTGTCATTCTGGTCAACCAGACGCCTTTCTACGCGGAGAGCGGCGGACAGGCGGGCGATGCGGGGCGGATCACCGGTACCGGCGGGCTGGTCGCTCTCGTGGACGACACGCACAAGCCGCTCGGTCGCCTGCACGCGCACCAGTCGCGGATCGAGGCGGGTGTGATCGCGGTCGGCGACACCGTTCACCTTGCGGTCGATCGTGCCCGCCGCGACCAGATCCGCGCGAACCACAGCGCAACTCACTTGCTGCACGCCGCGCTTCGTCATCAGCTTGGCGCGCATGTCACACAGAAGGGCAGTCTGGTCGCCGCCGACCGCTTCCGCTTCGATTTCTCGCATCCCGAGTCGGTGACGCCGGCGCAGATCGCCGCCGTCGAGGCGGAGGTGAACGCGCAGATTCGTGGCAATGTGGAGGTAACGACGCGGCTGATGTCGCCCGAAGACGCCATCGCCGCCGGCGCTATGGCGCTGTTCGGCGAGAAATATGGCGAGGAGGTGCGCGTGCTGTCGATGGGTATCGACGGGCAGGGCGCCTACTCGGTCGAGCTGTGCGGCGGCACGCATGTCCGCGCGCTGGGGGATATCGCCCTCTTCAAGATCATCTCGGAGAGCGCTGTCTCGAGCGGTGTGCGCCGGATCGAGGCGCTGACCGGGGAAGCGGCACGCCTGTGGCTGGTCGAGCGCGACGAGCGGCTGCGTGCGACCGCGCAAAGCCTGCGCACCACGCCTGAGGACGTGCCGGCGCGCGTGGCGGCGCTGGTCGAACAGAGCCGCCGCATCGAGCGCGAACTCGCCGAGGCCAAGCGTGCTCTGGCGCTGGCGGGCGGCGGTGCTGGCGCGGGCGGCTCTTCGGGCGGTGCTGAGCCGGAGGCGGTCGGCGATACGCGCTTCCTCGGCCGCGTGGTCGAGGGTCTCGACCCCAAGGCGCTTCGGGGTCTCGTCGATGAAGGCAAGGCGCAGCTCGGCAGCGGCGTGGCAGCGATGGTCGCGGTGAACGAGGGGCGGGCGGCGATCGTGGTCGGCGTGACGGACGATCTGGCCGGCCGTTTCGACGCGGTGGCTCTGGTCCGCGCGGGCGTCGCGGCAGTCGGCGGCACAGGCGGCGGCGGACGTGCCGACATGGCGCAAGGCGGTGGGCCCGACGGCGCGAAGGCGGCGGATGCGCTGCTGGCGGTCAAGGCGCTGATGCAGGGCTGACGACGCGTCTGCGCTTCCGTCGCAGAGGGTTCAGGTGCGTTCGGATCGGTCGAGGGGTAGCGATTCGCCCTCGCGAAAGTGGCGAAGGCGCGGGCTGTGGTCCATCTCGGCGGCGGCCTTGATCTCTTCGCGCATTTCCTCGCGCCGCTGATGCACCGATGCGATCACCGGGCCCATCGGCACGCCCAGATCGACGAGCGCGGTTTCGGCCAGTTGCAGCGAGCTTTCGAGCGTTTCCGGCACGACATCGTTGGCACCCGCGCGGTAGAGTTCGGCGGCATGATCGGAATCGCGCGCGCGCGCGATGATCGGCAGATTCGGAACCCACCCCCGGACGCGGGTCGTCACCCGCACCGACAGCACCGGATCGTCCATGGTCAGGATGAGCGCGCGGGCATGGCCGAGGCGCAGCTTGTCGAGCAACTCGGGGCGCGCGGCATCGCCGAAGATCACATTATACCCCTCCCGCCGCGCGGCGGTGACGATGTCGATGTCCGATTCGACCGCCACATAATGCTGCTCGTGCGTTTTGAGCAGGTCGGCGACCATGCGCCCGACTCGGCCGAAGCCCAGGATGACGGCGGCGGGCAACTCATGATCCTCGCCTTGCTCGACATTCTCGCCCGCCAGTTCGATTCGCCGCGCGATGTCATGGCCCACGCGCGCGAGCAGCGGAGTCACGGTCAGGCCAATAGCGGTGGCGGTCTGCCAGAAGGCGGCAGTATCGGGCGCGATCACCTGGGCTGCGGCGGCGGCACCCAGGACAATCAGCGTGGTTTCGGACGGGCTCGCCATCAGCACGCCGGCTTCGAGTGCGACCGCGCGGCGCGCGCCGGCAAAGGACAGCAGGCTGGCCGTCACGATCGCCTTGACGAGGATGACCGCTACCGTCGCAGCGAGCAGCCGCGGCCATATTGGCGCGATCTCGGCCAGGTTGATCTGCATGCCCACGGTGATCAGGAAGACGCCGAGCGCGAGCCCCTTGAAGGGCGCGGTGATCACCTCGACCTCGCCATGATAGGGCGTCTCGGCGATGAGGATGCCCGCGAGCAGAGCACCGACGATCGGCGACAGTCCGGCGATGCTGGTCGCCAGGCTCGCCAGCATCACGACCAGCAGGCTGGCCGCGAGGAACACTTCGGGGCTTTTGGTGCGTGCTGCCTGCGAGAAGATGGTGGGCAGGAGGAAGCGCCCGGCGATAAGCATGACCGCCACCGTCGCAGTGCCGATCGCAAGAGTGTGTAGAAGACCGCTCCACCCCTCGTCCTGCGCATAGGGCGCGAGTGCGCCCAGGGCGAAGACGATGGGCACGATCGCGATATCCTCGAACAGCAGCATCGCGAAGGAGGCACGGCCGACCGGCGATCGCATGCCGGCGATCGGCAGGATGAGCGCGGTCGACGAAAGCGCGAGGGCGATGCCGATTCCGAAGCCGGCGGCAAGGCTCTCTCCCTTGAGCAGGATGAGGCCTGCCGCGATGATCGTACCGCAACCCAGCAGCTCGGCGGGCCCAAGACCGAACACCAGCCGCCGCATTGCCCAGAGACGGGTGAAGCTCAGCTCCAGCCCGATCGAGAAGAGGAGCAGGATGATGCCGAACTCGGCGAACGGCGCAATGGAGTCAGGTTCCGAAATGCTGACCCAGCGCAGCGGCGGGAATTCGTCGACCAGAGTGCCGAGCGCATGCGGGCCGACGAGCAGGCCGACGAGGATGAAGCCGATCACCGGGCTGATCCGGAACCGCGCGAAAATCGGGATGACCAGACCGGCCGCGCCCAGGATTACCAGCGCGTCGGAGAATGCCGATCCTGTGAAGTCCGCGCTGGCCATGGTTCCCTTATACGGTGCGTTCGCGTCAGCGGAACTGCCTTATCCCCCGCCGGGGGCATTGTGGCCGCCATGGGGGGCCGGCCCATGCGTGGCGGCATGCCCGTGACCCTCCGCCGCACTGTCCCATTCGATATGGTACAGGTCGAACCGGCGGTCGCGAAGGTTACGCACCGTGCCTTCCGCACGCGCCCAGCTCAAATCGGCGAGGTTGACGTCGGACATCGTCAGCGTCTCGACATTCTCGCTCGCTTCCGCCGCGATCCCATCGCGCGCGAAGGGCAGGTCGCAGGGCGTCAGGATGCAGCTTTGCGCATATTGGATGTCCATATTGTCGACATTGGGTAGATTGCCGACGTTGCCGGCCAGCACCATGAAGCACTGGTTCTCGATCGCGCGGGCCTGGCTGCAATAGCGCACGCGCATATAGCCGGTGCGAGTATCGGTGCAGAAGGGGACGAAGATCATCCGCGCACCCTGATCGACCAGTCGCCGCGCCAGTTCCGGGAACTCGCTGTCATAGCAGATCAGCACGCCGATCGGCCCGCAGTCGGTCTGGATCACGTCCAGGCTGTCTCCGCCCTTGATGTTCCACCAGAAGGCTTCGTTGGGCGTGGGGTGGATCTTCTCCTGCGCGTGGATGGAGCCGTCGCGCAGCGCGACATAGGCGACGTTCTGGATATCGCCGTCGTCGGTGCGGGTTGGATGCGACCCGCCGATGATATTGATGTTATATTCCAGCGCCATCCGCGACAGTTCCTTGGTCAGGCGCGGGGTGTAGCCGGTCAGCCGATCGATCGCCTCGCCGGGAGTCAGCTTGCCGTCCTCGTAAGAGAGGAGCGGGAGCGTGAACAGCTCCGGGAAGAGGATGAAATCACAGCGGTAATCCGCTGCGACATCAACAAAATATTCGACATTCTTGATAAATCCCGCGAAGTCCTCGACGGCGCGCGCCTGAAGCTGGCAGGCCGCAAGCCGGACACTCTCGACGCCGCGGGGCACGCGCATGTCGGGCGCTTCTTCGGGATCGACATAGGGATTGCGCCAGACGAGATGCGCGGCGTGGCCGCCCGAGGCCTTGTCCTCCGGCAGATATTTTCTCAGAACGCCAATGGGTTCGAAGCCATTTCGAAGCTGGAAGCTGAGCACCTGGTCGGCCAGTTTCTGGCTCGCGACCTTGGCGATATAGTCTTCCGGCCCGTCCACCTTGCGCCGCGCGCGCTGGAACCCCGGCATCCGTCCGGCAATCACGATGCCGTGCAGGTCCAGCTCCTCGGCCAGCGACTTGCGCGCATCATAGAGCCGCTGCCCGATGCGAACGCCGCGCAGCTTGGGATCGACCGCCAGCTCGTAGCCGTAAAGCCATTCGCCGGCGGGCGTGTGGCGGGTCCCGAAGCCGTTGGCGGTGATCTCCTCCCAGTCGTGGGGGGAAAAGGCCATGTCGCGGCTGACCCGCATTGTCGCGCAATAGCCGACGACGCGGTTGTCGTAGAGCGCGACGAACACGCCCTGCGGGAAGTTGTTGATCTGCCCCCGCACCATCGCAGGGGCATAGTTCGGCATGTCGGGATAGACGCGCTTGATGAGCCGCAGCACGGCGGCCACATCAGCCGGAGTGGCGTTGCGGATGTCGAGCCGCTTCTTGCCCCTTGTTGTCATCCCGCAACAATGCGCGCCGGCAGGCTCAGTTCCACTGGCCCATCGCGGCTTCGAGGTTCGCGCGGATCGCTTCGAAGAACTGCTCGGTGGTCATCCAGTCCTGGTCGGGACCGATCAGGATCGCCAGATCCTTCGTCATGTTGCCGTTCTCGACCGTCTCGATGCAGACCCGCTCCAGCGTCTCGGCGAAACGGACGACATCGGGGGTGTCATCGAAACGGCCGCGATAGATGAGGCCGCGGGTCCAGGCGAAGATCGACGCGATCGGGTTGGTCGACGTTGCCTTGCCCTGCTGATGCATGCGATAATGGCGGGTGACGGTGCCATGCGCGGCCTCGGCTTCGACGGTCTTGCCGTCGGGTGCCATCAGCACGCTGGTCATCAGGCCGAGCGACCCGAAACCCTGAGCGACCGTGTCCGACTGGACGTCGCCGTCATAATTCTTGCAGGCCCAGACGAACTTGCCGCTCCACTTCAGCGCGCTGGCGACCATGTCGTCGATGAGGCGATGTTCGTAGCTGTTGCCGGTCGCTTCGAACCGCGCTTTGAACTCGGCCTCGAAAACCTCCTCGAACAGGTCCTTGAAGCGGCCGTCATAGGCTTTCATGATCGTGTTCTTGGTCGACAGGTAGAGCGGCCAGTTGCGGTCGAGCGCGTAGTTCATCGACGCCCGCGCAAAGTCCCGGATCGAGTCGTCGAGATTGTACATCGCCATGGCGACGCCCGAGGAGGGGAACTGGAACACCTCCTCGTCGATGGTGGTGCCGTCCTCGCCCTCGAACACCAGCCGCAGCTTGCCGGGGCCGGGGACGCGGAAATCGGTCGCGCGATACTGGTCGCCGAAGGCATGGCGGCCGATGACAATCGGGTCGGTCCAGCCGGGCACGAGCCGGGGGACGTTCTTGATCACGATCGGCTCGCGGAAGACGACGCCGCCCAGGATGTTGCGGATGGTGCCGTTGGGCGACTTCCACATCTTCTTGAGCTTGAATTCCTCGACCCGCGCTTCGTCGGGCGTGATGGTCGCGCACTTCACGCCGACGCCGTACTTCTTGATCGCGTTCGACGCGTCGACGGTGATCTTGTCGTCGGTGCGGTCGCGTTCCTCGACCCCCAGATCGTAATAATGAAGGTCGATGTCGAGATAGGGCTTTATCAGCCGCTCTCTGATCCACTCCCAGATGATCCGGGTCATTTCGTCGCCGTCGATCTCCACAACGGGATTTTTGACCTGGATCTTGCTCATGCGCGTTTCGCCTTCCGCCGGATGGATGTTCGCATGCCCTTTAGCAAAGCGACGGCGATCTTCAACCATCGCGGGCGATTGCGATGAATCTGTTCGCCCAGCGCCGGGCGCGGCATTGTGCTCTCGGGGTGGCGTGCCAAGACCTTGATCGTTGCAGGCAGAGTCCGTCTGGAACGTGAATCCTAAGGTCTCACATCGTTGAAGGAGACTGATTCACGATTTCGGCGGACGCGCAAAGCGCTTCCACCTCAACCGATCAGGCTCTAGAACGGGGCGATGCAATCAGAACAGCCCCCGGAAATTCCACCGCCGCATCAGCCGCGCCTTCCCTTGCCGCATGCTACCGAACTGCGCCAGTCGGACATGGTACCGCCGATCCCCGGCGGCACCGACAGCAGCGTCCGCTGGCGTTTTCCGCCCATTCATCCGGAGGGGCACCGGTTCGGCGCGATCGCGCTCGTCCTGACGCTCATCGCCGTTGCGTTCGGCTGGACGACCATTGCCTGGCTGCTGGGCATCGTCACGGTCTGGGTGTTCAGCTTCTTTCGTGATCCGCAGCGCAGCGTGCCGCAGGACGACCGGGCGATCATCGCCCCGGCGGACGGGATGGTGACGCTGATCCAGACGGTGAAGCCGCCTGTCGAGATCATGGGCGAGGGCCTGCTGCCCGATCAGCCGATGACCCGCGTGTCGATCTTCATGAGCGTGTTCGACGTTCACATCAACCGAACCCCGATCGCCGGTACGGTACGGTCGGTAGTCTATATTCGCGGCAAGTTCCTCAACGCCGACCTCGACAAGGCCAGCGAGGACAATGAGCGGCAGCATATACTGGTCGAGCGGGCCGACGGCGTGCGCATCGGCTTCACCCAGATCGCCGGACTTGTGGCGCGGCGGATCGTTCCCTTTGTGAAGCCCGGCGACATTGTCGCGGCGGGGCAGCGCGTAGGCCTGATCCGCTTCGGCAGCCGTGTCGATGTCTATCTGCCGGCCGGAACCGAGCCGCGCGTCACGCTCGGCCAGACCACGCGCGCCGGGGAAACGGTGATCGCGATGCTGGGCGATTCGAGCGCGGTTCGAGGCGTACGCTATTGAGGCGGCCGCGCGCCCTTCGCCCTGCCGTCCGCGGCATCACGCTGCGGCAGGTGGCGCCCAATGCCGTCACCGCCATGGCGCTGTGCTTCGGGCTCACCGCCATGCGCTTTGCCATATCGGGCGAGTGGGAGCAGGCGGTCGCCGCGATCATCTTCGCGGGTGTGCTCGACGGTCTCGACGGACGGGTGGCGCGGATGCTGCGGGGCGAAAGCCGGTTCGGAGCCGAACTGGATTCGCTGTCGGACGCCATCGCCTTCGGCGTTTCCCCGGCGGTGGTGCTATATCTCTGGTCGCTGCAGAATCTGCCGCGTTTCGGATGGCTCGCGGCCCTGTGCCTGGCCTTGTTCTGCGCGCTGCGCCTGGCCCGGTTCAATTCGCAGATCGATGTCGAGGATCAGCCGCTGAAGGCTGCGGGATTCAACATGGGGGTTCCCGCCCCGGCAGGCGCGGGGCTGGCCCTGCTGCCGCTGTTCGTCTGGTTCACCACCGGAGCCGACATCGCGCGCGACTGGCACCTGGTCTTTCCCTGGACGCTGGTGGTCGCGTTCCTGATGGTGTCGAACCTGCCGACCATCGGCTGGAAGCGTCTTCGCCTGCCGCCGCAGATGCGGCTCTTTGCGATCGGTGCCGCCGGGCTGGCAGCCGCCTTGCTGATGACAGCACCCTGGCCACTCTTTCTGGCCGTAACGCTCGGCTATCTTCTGCTGATTCCCTATGGCTGGTGGCGCTACAGCCAGATCAGGCGCGGGCGCGTAGAACCGCCGGCGGCATGATCAGGGGCTGCGAACGGAGCGCCACCTGCTTCAATGCGACGGGTCTGCGCGGCGCATAGCCGACGCCGCGTACGACCTCCGTTCGTTGCGCGTCGGGGAGCGGCCTGCCCATGACGACCGCCATCACCTCTGCCCGATAACGCAGCAGCATGTCGCCGATCACGACCAAAGAAAAGCAGGTGCCGCCAATGAACAGAAATGCCGCTACGATCGCAAACATGATTCGGACCTTTCACTTGTGGATCGGGAAGACCCACGCAGTTTCAACGCTCTAACTACCACCTCGGTTTCATGTTCTCTATTTGTTCCAATTGTCGCCGCCTGTCAAGCCTTGCGCTGCAAGGCGATCGGCGCTACAGGCGCGCCCCTATTCCACATGGGACCCAACATATCCCGGTGCC
>CAZHGR010000045.1:0-23870 GCA_964532255.1 uncultured Sphingobium sp. | reverse complement strand
CGCGCCGACGGTCCCTCGCCGATCATCAGGTCGAGCGCGCGGTCCTCCATCGCGGGATAGAGCACTTCCTCGACCGCCGGGTTGAGCCGGTGGATCTCGTCAACGAACAGCACGTCGCCTTCGTCGAGATTGGTGAGAAGTGCGGCGAGGTCGCCCGACTTGGCGATGACCGGCCCGGAGGTGGCGCGAAAGCCCACGCCCATTTCCTTTGCGACGATCTGCGCCAAGGTTGTCTTTCCAAGACCGGGCGGGCCGAAAAACAGCACATGATCAAGCGCATCGCCGCGGGCCTTGGCGGCATTTATGAACACCCGCAGATTGTCCCGCGCCGCCGCCTGCCCGATGAACTCGTCAAGCGACTTTGGCCGCAGCGCGGCGTCGACGTCCTCGGGCTGGCGTGAGGAGGAGAGGAGGGGGTAGGAGGTCATCGACCCATCTATCGCACGGTCGGCGCATGAAATGCCAGAGGCGCGTCCTCACCCTGATTGCGGTGCAGCAAGCGCTCCCTATCTCAATCACTTGTCTTAGGAGACCCTTCATGCCTACGCCCGCACTGTTCCAGCCGATCACCCTCCGCTCCCTGACGCTGCGCAACCGCATCGTCATCGCCCCCATGTGCCAATATTCGGCGGAGGACGGGCGGATGACCGGCTGGCATGCGCAACATCTCGGCATGTTGTCACAGTCCGGCGCGGGCGTTCTGACGGTCGAGGCGACCGCAGTCGTGCCGGAGGGACGGATTACCTATGGCGACGTTGGCCTGTGGAACGACGAGACCGAGGAGGCGATGGCGGGTGTCGTGGCCTCGATCCGGCGCTGGTCGGACATGCCGATCGCGATCCAGCTCGCCCATGCGGGGCGCAAGGCATCGTGCGACCTGCCGTGGAAGGGCGGCGCGCAGATCGCGCCCGGTGCCGAGAACGGCTGGCAGACCGTTGCGCCCTCCGCGCTGCCGTTCGCAGACGGTGAGAATGCGCCGGTGCCGCTGGACGAGGCGGGGCTGGCGCGGGTGCGCGATGGCTTTGCCGACGCGGCGCGCAGGTCGGCGCGGATCGGCTTCGACGCGATTCAGATTCACGGAGCGCACGGCTATCTGCTCCATTCCTTCCTCTCGCCCCTCTCCAACCGGCGTGAGGATAGCTATGGCGGGTCGCTCGAGAACCGGATGCGCTTTCCGCTGGAGGTGTTCGACGCGGTGCGCGCCGCCGCGCCGGAAACGATGCCGGTGACATTGCGCGTGTCGGGCACCGACTGGGTGGAGGGCGGCTGGGATGCCGAGCAGACGGCGGCCTTCGCCAGGGCGCTGGAGGCACGCGGCTGCGACGCGGTGCATGTGTCGAGCGGCGGACTCGATCCGCGCCAGGCGATCCCGGTCGGTCCCAATTATCAGGTGCCGGCGGCGCGCCATGTGAAGCAGGCGGTGTCGATTCCCGTGATCGCGGTCGGGCTGATCACCGAGCCGGAACAGGCCGAAGCGATCGTCGCGACCGGCGATGCCGACATGATCGCACTCGCCCGCACCATCCTCTACGATCCGCGCTGGCCGTGGCATGCCGCCGCCACGCTGGGCGCGCAGGTCAAAGCGGCACCTCAGTATCTCAGGTCACAGCCGCACCGCTATCGCGACCTGTTCGGATAGACTATTTCGCGGCCTTGCGAAGTGCCAGCCGCACCAGCGCGTCGAGCGTGGCGTCGGGGCCCAGTTCCGCCTCGGCGGCGGCGACGGCGGCGGATGCCTCGGCGGGCTTGAAGCCGAGGTTGGCGAGGGCTGACACCGCGTCGGCTCCGGCTCCGCCCGCAGGGGCCGTGACGCTTCCCGCCGCGACGGCACTCCCGACCGGGGCGACGCCCACCTTGTCCTTCAGTTCGCGCACGATCCGTTCGGCGAGTTTCGGTCCCACGCCGTTGGCGCGTGCGACCATCGCCTTGTCCTGCATCGCCACCGCGCGGTGGAGGTCGCCAGTCTCCAGCGCCGACAGGATCGCAAGCGCCACGCGCGCGCCGACGCCCTGGACGCCGGTAAGCAGACGGAACCAGTCGCGCTCCTCCGCGCCCGCAAAGCCGACGAGGCGCAGGAAATCCTCGCCCACCAGCAACTCGGTATGAACGGTGACGGCCTCGCCGACGGGACCGAGCGCCGACAGGCTGCGCGCCGACATGCCGACCAGATAGCCGACGCCCCCGACGTCGATCACCGCCTGGTCGATTCCGGTCGAGACGAGGCGGCCCTTGAGATGCGCGATCATGCGCCTGTCCTATGCGCTTGCGGGCGACGACGCCAGAGAGGGCGCGCGCTATGACGGCACGGTTGCCCTGTCGGAAAGCCAGCCATGCCCACCATCATCCTGCTCGTCCTCTCCAACATCTTCATGACCACCGCCTGGTACTGGCATCTGAAGGGCGGCATGGCCAAGCCGCTTATGATGGTCATCCTGATCAGTTGGGGCATTGCTTTCGCCGAATATTGCCTGGCGGTTCCGGCCAACCGCATCGGCTATGCGAGCGGCTGGTCGGCCGGACAGCTCAAGATCGCGCAGGAGGCGATCGCGCTGATCGTGTTTGGCGGTTTCATGGTGCTGGTGCTGGGCGAGCCGTTGAGCTGGCGGCATCTGGGTGCATTCGCCTGCATCATGGCCGCGACCGGGTTCCTGTTCATCGGCCGATGAGGCGGCGCGCGCTCGCCAGATGATGCGCGTGGGTGATCGCCACCGCCAGCGCATCGGCCGCGTCGGGGCCGGCTATCGCGGTTCCGGGAAGCAGGCGCGCGACCATGGCGTGCACCTGATCCTTCGAGGCATTGCCGACGCCGACCACCGATTTCTTGACCAGGCGCGCAGCATATTCGCCCACCGCCACCCCCGCACGCGCCGCGCCGAGCAGGGCGACCCCGCGCGCCTGCCCGAGCTTGAGCGTCGATTGCGGATTGGCGTTGACGAACACCTCTTCCACCGCTGCGCCGTCGGGATGATGCGCGAGGATCAGGTCGGTGAGCGCCCGGTCGAGTTCGAGCAGGCGGTCGGGCAAGGGCGCGGTGCTGACGGTGCGGATCTGGCCGTTGGCGATGTGCGAGAGGCGGTTGCCCTCCGCCGCGATCACGCCCCAGCCGGTGGTGCCGAGGCCGGGATCAAGGCCAAGGAGGATCATGGGCAGGCGCGAAGGCCGGTTCCGCCGTGCTCCTGCGAAAGCAGGAGCCCAGGGTGGACGGCAGGACGCACTGCCCTAGGCTCCTGCTTTCGCAGGAGCACATCAGATGCCTGTCTAGTCACCTTGTATGGACATGCTAATATGCGGCATCCACGCAAGAAGCATCAGGAGGATAACCGCAGAGACGATCATCCCTGTTGCAATCACCCCAGCTTTTCCATCACCGCGTCGGGCACCTCGTAATTGCCCCACACCGTCTGCACGTCGTCATCGTCGTCGAGCGTATCGACGAGCTTGAGGAGCGTGCCGGCGGTGTCCTCGCCGACCTCGACCGTGGTCTGCGGACGCCAGGCGAGCTTGGCACCCTCCGCCGGGCCGAGCACGTCCTCCAGCGCCTTTGATACTTCGTGGAGCGAGTCCATCGCGGTCCAGATGCTGTGGCCGTCCTCGGACGACTCGACGTCCTCCGCGCCCGCCTCGATCGCGGCTTCCAGCACCTTTTCCTCGTCGCCCGCGCTCGCCGGATATTCGATCAGGCCCATGCGGTCGAAGCCGTGGCTGACCGCGCCCGACGCGCCCAGATTGCCGCCATTCTTGGAAAAGGCGGTGCGGACGTTGGTGGCGGTGCGGTTGCGGTTGTCGGTCAGCGCCTCGACGATGATCGCGACGCCGCCGGGGCCATAGCCCTCGTAGCGCACTTCCTCGTAATTCTCGCCGTCGCCCTTTGTCGCCTTGTCGATCGCTCGCTGGATATTGTCCTTGGGCATCGACTGCGCCTTGGCGGCGTTCACCGCGAGCCGGAGGCGCGGGTTCATGTCGGGATCGGGCATGCCCATCTTCGCCGCCACCGTGATTTCGCGGCTGAGCTTGGAGAACATGGCGGAGCGCTTTTTGTCCTGCGCGCCCTTGCGATGCATGATGTTCTTGAATTTGGAATGGCCTGCCACGGCCCCGCTCCTGAAACTGATGATGCCTGAAAGTGGCGGCTTCTCTAGCCGTGGTGCGGCACAGTGGCAAGCGACGCTGCGTTCATCGCCCGTTGATGGCGGATGTGCGAAAACCTATCTTCGCGACGGGGGTTCGAACCAAGAGGAGTGTGACGTGAACGGGATCAAGACGACCATGTTGCTGGCGGCGCTGACGTCGCTGTTCATGGTCATCGGCTATGCTTTCGGCGGTGCGGGCGGAGCGATGATCGCGCTGCTGGTCGCGGCCGGCATGAATCTTTTCACTTACTGGAACGCCGACAAGATCGTCCTTCGCATGCACAATGCCGAGGAGGTCGACGAGCGGAGCGACTTCCATCAGCTCGTCGCCGGGTTGGCGCGGCGCGGCAACATGCCGATGCCCAAGGTCTATATCGTGCAGGACGCGAGCCCCAACGCCTTCGCCACCGGGCGCAATCCGCAGAACGCCGCCGTCGCCGCGACGACCGGCCTCTTGGCGATGCTGAGCCGCGAGGAGGTGGAGGGCGTGATGGCGCACGAGCTGGCGCATGTCCGCAACCGCGATACTTTGGTCATGACCATGGTCGCCACGATTGCCGGTGCGATCTCGATGATCGCGCAGTTCGGCTTCTTCTTCGGCGGGCACAACAACAATGAGGAAGGCGGCATCAACCCCATTGCCGGGCTGCTGGCGGTATTGGTCGCGCCCTTTGCCGCGATGATCGTGCAGATGGCGATCAGCCGCACGCGCGAATATGGCGCGGACCGGGGCGGGGCGGAGATTTCGGGCAATCCCCGCGCGCTGGCCTCGGCACTGGCGCGGATTTCGCGCGCGGCGCAGGAGGTTCCGCCGCATGCCGTGATCCGCAACCCGGCGGCCGCGCAGCTCTACATCGTGCCGACCGCGATCTCCGACATGTTCTCGACCCATCCCGCCACAGAAAAGCGTATCGCCGCACTCGAGGCCATGGCCGGCAGCGCGGGCGGTTCGGGGCGCAAGACGGTGCGCGCGCGGTCTGCGCTCAATCCGCTGGGGTGAATGCCGGCACTGACCGGCGGTCTGACGGTTCAACGGTGACTGTGTGGATAGCGTGAGGCTTTAAACCCTGACCGCCGTTCCCGACGCCGAGACCATCAGCATCGATCCGCTCGACCCCAGCACTTCATAATCGAGGTCGATGCCGACGACGGCGTTGGCCCCCAGGCTGACGGCGCGCTGGCGGATTTCGGTCATCGCTTCCTCGCGGGCGCGCGACAGCACATCCTCATAAGCGCCCGAGCGGCCGCCGACGATGTCGCGGACACTGGCGAACAGATCGCGGAAGAGGTTGGCGCCGACGATCACCTCGCCGGTGACGACGCCCAGATACTGCTGGACCGGTCGTCCCTCGACCGTCGGCGTGGTGGTCAGGATGAAGTCGCCCGCGCCGCTGCCGGCGGGCGTGTCGTTCCAGGGTGAAGAGGCCATGTCGCTTGCTCCGCTGTGTCGGTTCAGCGGCAATATAGGGGAGGGGCCACGGATTGGCAGCCCCTCCCGACCGATCATTCCATGCCCAGCGCTGCCAGATAGGTCTGGAGAATCGCCTCCATCTCCTGGCGGTCGTGCGGGGGCAGTTTCCGCAGGCGGACGATCTGCCGCATGATCTTTGCGTCATATCCGGTCGCTTTCGCTTCCGAATAGACGTCCTTGATATCGTCGGCGATTCCGCGCTTCTCTTCCTCCAGCCGCTCGATGCGTTCGATGAAAAGGCGCAGCTGATCCGCCGCGACATTGCCCTCGCTCATGTGCCCTCGTCCCCTTGGCGTGAATCGGAAAGGGGGCCTGTTAGAGCCTGATCGGTCGAGGTGGAAGCGCTTTACGCTTCCGCTGACATCGTGAACCAGGCTCGTTCAACCCTTTGAGCAAGGTTTAATGCCCGGCGGCGTTCCTCGCCACGCTTTCCTTCATCCGCTCGAGCTGTTCGGGCGTCGCCTCGGTCTGATGATGCGCCTTCCACTCGGAATAGGGCATGCCGTACACCGCCTCCCGCGCGCGATCCTTGCCCAGCGTGCCGTCCGCCTCTGCCACCCAGTCGGCCAGGCAGTTGCGGCAGAAGCCCGCCAGCCCCATCAGGTCGACATTCTGGACGTCGGTGCGATGGCGCAGATGGGCCAGCAGGCGGCGAAACACCGTTGCGGCGGTCTTGTCATCGATCATGCTGTCGTCCATCGGTCATATCTCCCCAT
The DNA here is from genome assembly GCA_964532255.1 of uncultured Sphingobium sp. Classification (GTDB taxonomy): domain Bacteria; phylum Pseudomonadota; class Alphaproteobacteria; order Sphingomonadales; family Sphingomonadaceae; genus Sphingobium. The sequence goes on along the minus strand of CAZHGR010000045.1, from coordinate 17,553 downwards.
TAGTCGGCCAAGGCGGCGCGCCATCGGAACGCCGGCGCATCGCGAGAAATATAATGTCAACGATCCAAGAGTGTGAGGCCCCCGCGACATGACGAGAAAACTTCCTCCCCGGTCGCGCAGGGTGCGCATCCTCGCAACGCTCGGCCCGGCAAGCAGCGACCCCGATACCATCCGGCGCTTGCTGCTGGCGGGGGCGGATGCCTTTCGAATCAACATGAGCCATGGCAGCCATCAGGTCCATGCCGACACGATCACCGCGATCCGCGCGCTGGAGAAGGAATTCGGGCGGCCCACCACCATCCTCGCCGACCTTCAGGGGCCGAAGCTGAGGGTCGGCAGCTTCGCGCAGGGGCCGGTCATGCTGGAAAGCGGGGCGACCTTCGTCCTCGACCGCAATCCGGAGCCCGGCGATGTGGGGCGCGTCAGCCTGCCGCATCCCGAGATCTTCGCGGCAATGCAAGTGGGCAACCGGCTGCTGCTCGACGACGGCAAGCTGGTGCTGCGCGCGACTGCGGTCGATGACGAGCGGATCGAGACGCGGGTCGAGATCGGCGGGCTCCTGTCGGAGCGCAAGGGCGTCAACGTGCCCGACGTGGTGTTGCCGATGGCGGCGATGACCGAGAAGGACCGGCGCGATCTGAGTTTCGCGATTGAGGCGGGGGCGGACTGGATCGCATTGTCCTTCGTCCAGCGGCCCGAGGATCTGGCCGAGGCGCGGCGGCTGATGGGGGGCTATGGCGCGCTGATGGCCAAGATCGAGAAGCCGGCGGCGGTCGAACGGCTGGAGGAGGTGCTGGAGGTGGCCGATGCGGTGATGGTCGCGCGCGGCGACCTCGGCGTTGAGTTGCCGCCTTATGCCGTCCCGCCGCTCCAGAAACGGATCGTCGAGAGCGCGCGGCGGCAGGGCAAGCCCGTCGTGGTCGCGACCCAGATGCTCGAATCCATGATCAAGGCGCCAACGCCGACCCGCGCCGAGGTGTCCGACGTCGCCACCGCCGTCTATGACGGGGCGGATGCGGTCATGCTGTCGGCGGAAACGGCGGCGGGCGACTGGCCCGAGCAGGCGGTGGCGATGATGGATGCCATCGCACGGTCGGTCGAGAGCGATCCCGGCTATCTGGGGCGGCTCCGCTACACGGAAACGGCGCCCGACCCGACCACGGCGGATGCCCTGGCACAGGCGGCCGATTCGATCACCGACACGCTGTCGACGCGGGCGATCACCTGCTTTACCTCGTCGGGCAGCACCGTTCGCCGGGTCGCGCGCGAACGGCCGACGGCGGCGATCCTCGCGCTCACGCCCCGGCAGGACACGGCGCGCCGGCTCGGCCTGTTCTGGGGTGTGCATGCGGTCCGCACCAAGGACATCGGCAGTTTCGAGGAAATGATCGGCAAGGCGCGGCGCATGGTGCTTCGCCATCATCTTGCACAAGCGGGCGACAAGATCATCGTCCTGGCCGGTGTGCCGTTCGGAACGCCGGGATCAACCAATGTGATTCATGTTGCGACGATCACGGGCGACGAGTTGAAGCGGCACGGCGAGGGCTGAGGCTCTCGCCGCTTCGTTCCGCAACAAAAAAACCGGGCCATCGCTGGCCCGGCTCCATGTCCGTACCGATGCCGGAGGCTCAGCCCTGGCGGGCCTTGAACCGGCGGTTGGTCTTGTTGATAACATAGGTGCGCCCGCGACGACGGATCACGCGGTTGTCCCGGTGCCGGTCCTTGAGCGACTTCAGCGAGTTGCGGATCTTCATGATGCGGACTTCCAAACTGCGGGTGAGACGCGAAAAATGAAGGTGCGCCTCTATGGGGCGGGGAGAGGAAAGTCAAGGCGGTGCGACCATCGGCTCGACCGTGCGTTCGCGCGTTCGGGCTCACGTTCAGGCGCTGGCAAGGCGGCGCGGCGCACCGATGCTTCAGGAGACGGACAGATGCGGCATTTCCTTCTTGCAAGCCTTGGCGCGGTCGCGCTCGGCGGTTGCGCGACGCAGACCGCCCCGGTCGATGTGACCCGATTCCATGGCCCCGCCGTGCCGAGAATGCAGACGGTGGCGATCACCACCGCCGGCGGGGCGTCCGCCGACAGTCTGGAGTTCCGCAGCCATGCCAATGCCGTGGCGGCGGCACTGACGCGCGCGGGGTTCAATGTGGTGGAGCAGGGGCGGCCTTCGCAGGTCGTGGCGCAGGTCGCCTTCGACCGGCTGACGCAGCCGCTGCCGGAACAAAGGGGAGGGCCGGTCAGTGTCGGTGTCGGCGGGTCGACGGGCAGCTATGGCGGCGGCCTGGGTGTCGGCATCGGCATCGACCTGTCTGGTCCGCCCAAGCCGATGGTACTGTCCCGGCTGTCGGTCCGGCTGGTCAACAGCGCGACCAACGAGGCACTGTGGGAAGGCCGCGCCGAAACCGCGGCGAAGCAGGGCAGTCCGGCGGCTCAGCCCGGCCTTGCTGCCGGCAGGCTCGCCGACGCGCTGTTCAGGGACTATCCGGGCCGTTCGGGAGAGACTATCACGGTCAAATGACGTCTCCCGACCGCGCGATCACCCTCTCCGCCGCCTTCGACAGCGGCAACATCGTCGTTCATGCCATCGACGGCACCACGGCCCGGCTCGGTATCCGCAGGGACGAGGGCAGCGACTTCTTCCAATGGTTCCACTTCCGGGTCGCTTGTCGCCGAGGCGACCGGCTGAGCTTCCGGATCGAAGGTCTGGAGGCATCGGCCTATCCGGGCGGCTGGCCCGGCTACCGCGCCTGCGTCTCCGAGGACCGGACGCTCTGGACTCGCACCGACACGCGCTATGATCCGGCCGACGCGGGGGGTACGCTGACGATCACGCATGTCGCCGGGGCGGACCTCGTCTGGTTCGCCTATTTCGCGCCTTACTCGCAGGAGCGGCACCATGATCTCGTAGCGGAGGCGCTGGAGGGTGAAGGGGTAAGCTATCGCTGCCTCGGCACCAGCCTCGACGGACGCCCGATCGACTGCCTCGAACTGGGGGAGGGCGACCGGCACGTCTGGCTTTATGCGCGCCAGCATCCCGGCGAGACCATGGCCGAATATTGGATGGAAGGGGCGATCGCGCTGCTCACCGATCCCGCCAGCCCCCATGGTCGGCGGCTGCGGCAGCTCTGCCGGTTCCACATCGTCCCCAACATGAACCCCGACGGGTCGTTCCGGGGTCACCTGCGCACCAATGCCGTCGGCGTGAACCTCAACCGCGAATGGAACGCGCCGAGTGCGGCGCGCAGCCCGGAGGTGCTGGCCGTGCGCGATGCGATGGACGAGACCGGCGTTGCCTTCGCAATGGACGTCCATGGTGACGAGAGCATCCCCGCCGTCTTCCTGGCCGGGTTCGAGGGCATTCCCTCGCTGACCGAGCGGCAGTCGGAGCTGTTCTGCCGCTACCGCGACACGCTTGCGATCCGCACGCCCGACTTCCAGACCGCAAAGGGTTATCCGGCGGCGGCACCCGGACGCGCGAACCTGACCATGTCGACGACGCAATTGGCTGAACGCTATGGCGCGGTCAGCATGACGCTTGAAATGCCGTTCAAGGATAATGATGATCTGCCCGACGCGGTGCAGGGCTGGTCGCCCGAGCGGTCGGCGCAGCTCGGTCGCGACTGCATGGCCGTGCTCGCCGAGATCGCCGACGCCTTGTAGGTCCGGTGGCTATCAGGCAGCGAGCGCGCGGGACGATCGGGTACCGGAGCGCCGACCCGAGCCGCCGCTGATCCGGAAGCCGCCTGTCATCCGTTCGAGCTGTTCCGCCTGATCGGCCAGCGAGCGCGAGGCGGCGTTGCACTGCTCGACCATTGCCGCGTTCTGCTGGGTCATCTGATCCATCCCAGAAATCGCGCCGTTGATCTGCATGAGGTTGGCCGCCTGGCTCTCGGTCGAGTGCGCGATCTGGTCGAGCGCGTCGCGCAGCGCGCCTACATGCTCGCGGATCTTGCCGAGCGACTTGCCGCTGTCGGCAACGAGCGCCACGCCGGCCGATACTTCGGTGCTGCTGGCGGTGATCAGGTCCTTGATCTCACGCGCGGCCTGAGCGCTTCGCAGCGCCAGTTCGCGCACTTCATTGGCGACCACGGCAAAGCCCTTGCCGGCGTCACCCGCTCGTGCGGCTTCGACGCCCGCGTTGAGGGCGAGCAGGTTGGTCTGGAAGGCGATGCCGTCGATGACCGAGATGATCTGCGAAATTTCGGACGAGGAGCGTTCGATTCGCCCCATCGCCTCGACTGCGCGCTCGACGACCTCGCCGCCTTCGCCTGCGACCTTGTGCGTGGTCGCCACGGCGGCCTTCGCCTCGGCGGAGAGCGTTGCCGTCTCCTGAACGATGGCGTTGACCTGGTTCATCGCGGCATTGGTTTCCTCGAGCGAGGCCGCCTGTTGTTCGGTTCGGCGCGCCAGATCGGTCGAGGCCGTGCGAATTTCCTGCGACCCGTTGGCGATGATCGAGATGCTTTCGAGTACCGAGCCCAAGACGGTTTCCAGCGACGTGATCGCATTGTTGAAGTCGCGACGGACCGGCTCGAACTCAGCCGGCAGACGGTCGACACGGACCGACAGATCCTGCGCCGCGAGGTTCGACAGCGCCGAACCCAGGCTGTTGATGATGTCCCGCACCTTCTCCTCATTGGTGTCGGAGTAGGTCGAGAGCGCAATATCCATGTCGAGCAGCGCGATCTTGACGAACAGCACCAGCCGCTTGGCCAGCGTGCGGCGCCAGGGGAGGAAGCGGGACAGGCCGGGCATGACCATGGCATGGATCATGTCTTCGATGATCAGCGAGTAGCCGCCGATATACCAGCGCGGCTCAAGCCCGATGCGCGAGTGGACGCGGCCGATGGTCACCGCGCGTTCCGCATAATCTGCGGTCAGGCCGTGCTCGAAAAGACCCATCCAGTGATTGTGCTGCGCCTTCTTGGCGTGATCCATATGCGCCTGGTCGACGAACAGGCTGGCGATCTTTGGCTGCGATCGAACCTTGCCGTAGAAGCGCGTCAGCGCGTCGTCGAGCTTGCCACGGATGATGCGGTGGAGCGATCCCGTGTCCGCAGCGGTCACATCGTCCAGATCGTAGAATTTCAGTCGCTCGCGCAGGTCGAACATCATGCACCCCTTCCCGCCCTGTTTCGCGGAACATAGGATGGGCTTGCCTAACGACCGGTTAAATTATTGATATCAAGAATACTTACAATCATTGCGAAAACGAAACTAACGCAGTTTCTCTTCGAGGAAATGCACCATATTGGTCCAACTGCGGTGGTCGGCGCGTTGATCATAGGCGAAACCCTCGTCCGGGCGGTCGGCCGCCCTGTCGGTAAAGGCGTGGCCCGCATGGCCATAGCCATGGATCTGCCAATCGGTACCGTTCGCGCTGAGCTCCGAGGCAAGCGCGGTGACGCTCTCCGGGGGACAAAGCGGGTCGTTCCAGCCGTGGCAAACAAGGACTGCAGCACGGATCGGTTGGACGCTGGCGTAATCCGGTCGATGGAAGATGCCGTGGAAGCTGACCACGCCGCGGACATCCAGCCCCGCCCGCGCCATGTCGAGTACGCACAGTCCCCCAAAGCAAAAGCCGATCGCTCCAAGCCGCGACGAGTCGCAGCCGCGAACCTGTTTCAGAACGTCCAGCGACGTCGCGAGCCGCCGTCGGAGCAGGTCGCGGTCCGCCAGTAGCGCGTCCATGAAGCGGCGCATCTCGGGATCGTTGCGGGTCGGCCGGTTGCCCTGGCCCAAGAGGTCGGCAACGAGCACGACATAGCCGAGCGCAGCGATCCGTTCCGCCGTGGCGACGTCCGCTTCCTTCGGGCCGAGCACATTGGGGATGAGCAGGATGCCCGCCTGCATGCCGGCAGCGCTCCGGTCGCGAACCGCCGTCGCCTCGAACGTGCCGCCCGGTCCTTCGTGGAGGATCGTCTCGCGGACAATGTCCATGGTGCTGCTCCCGCTCAGGTCAGATGACGCGCCTGTCCCACGCCATTCCATGGCTGGCAAGTTGCGCTGCCACAATTTGGCGCTAAGGGTCGCGCGTTCGACCCGCCCGGGTCTCATTTATCGCATGGAGGTCAGATGCCCACGCTCGTTCTCATTCGACACGGCCAGTCGGCCTGGAACCTGGAGAACCGCTTCACCGGCTGGTGGGATGTCAACGTGACCGAACAGGGCGCCGCCGAAGCGCGCGCGGCGGGCGAGCTGATGGCGGCGAAGGGGCTGGATTTCGACCAGTGCTTCACCAGCGTCCAGACGCGCGCGATCAAGACGCTGAACATCGCGCTGGAAGCGATGGGGCGGCTGTGGCTGCCGGTTGAGAAGGACTGGCACCTCAACGAGCGTCACTATGGCGGCCTGACCGGGCTCGACAAGGCGGAGACGGCGGCCCTTCACGGCGACGACCAGGTCAAGATCTGGCGGCGCAGCTTCGACACGCCGCCGCCGCCGCTGGAGCCGGGCAGCCCCTTCGACCTCTCCGGCGACCGCCGCTATGCGGGGATCGAGGTTCCTGCGACCGAGAGCCTGAAAGATACGATTGCGCGCGTCCTGCCTTATTGGGAAGCGCGCATCGCGCCGGAACTGCGCGCGGGCAAGCGCGTGCTGATCTCTGCCCACGGCAATTCGCTGCGCGCGCTGGTGAAGCACCTGTCGGGCATTTCCGATGCGGAGATCCCCAGCCTCGAGATTCCGACGGGCCAGCCGATGGTGTACGAGCTCGCCGACGATCTGACGGCGCGCGACCGCTATTATCTGTCCGAACGCTGATTGCCCGGGCGGAGCGCCGTTGCCGCCTCAGGCGGCGGTGCTCCGCCGTTCGCGCTTCTGGCGGTACATGGCGCTGTCGGCCCGGGCGATCACCTTGAACTCGGTGTCGTCGATACCGATCGGTGTGCATCCCATCGATGCGGTCAGGGGAAGGAGATGGTCGCCATAGCGGCAGACCGACTCGCGGATCGTGCGGTCGAGCGCCTGCATCTTGCGTATCGCCTGGTCGGGATCGATCGAGTCGATGATCAGCGCGAACTCGTCCCCGCCGATTCGTGCGGCGACATCGGTCGAGCGAATGGCGGCCGCGATCAGATGCGCCGTGTGGACCAGCGCGAAGTCCCCGGCCGCATGGCCGTAGTCGTCGTTGATCCCCTTCATGTTGTCGAGGTCGACGAACATGACCGCCGCCTTTAGCCCATAGCGGCCGACGCGACCGATCCGCTCATGAAGGCAGGTTATGAAGTGCCGCCGGTTGAACAGCGGCGTCAGCGTGTCGCGGACAACGATCCGTTCCAGCTCCGCATTGGCGATTCGCAGGCTCGCATTCTCGCGCTGCAGCGCGGATAGCTCATCGCGCATCGCCGCGAGTTGCGCAGTCATGTCAGCCGAGGCCGGCACATTCACCGCAATGTTCACCGCTTGAACTCCAGATGCGCGTCATGCTCGCGGCTGCCCACGTAGCTGCTGCGAGAGATGCACTGCGAGACGTTAACGAAATCCTAATGCCCTCCGCCGATGCGGTGAGGCGTGATCCATTGTGCGCCATGCCCGTCATGGGTATGGCGACCGCTTGGCCAGCTATCGGGCTGGCCGTCATGCTTCAAGGGGCGAGAGGTGCGGATGGACGGCGGAAGCGCCAATACGGGGCCGATCCGGGTCGGCGTGATCATGGGATCGCGGTCGGATTGGGAAACGATGCGCCATGCGTCCGAGACGCTCGATGCTCTGGGCATCATGCATGAATGCCGTGTCGTTTCCGCGCACCGCACGCCCGACCGGCTGGTCGACTATGCCAAGGCTGCGGCCGGGCGCGGTCTGGCCGCGATCATCGCGGGCGCAGGCGGCGCCGCGCATCTTCCGGGAATGGTCGCGTCGATGACGCGGGTGCCGGTGCTGGGTGTGCCGGTTCAGTCGGCGGCGCTCAACGGTCTCGACAGCCTGTTGTCGATCGTTCAGATGCCCGGCGGCGTTCCGGTGGGGACGCTGGCCATCGGCAAGCCGGGCGCGATCAACGCCGCGCTGCTGGCGGCGGGTATCCTGGCCTTTGGCGATCCAATGGTGGCAGAGCGGCTCGACGCCTGGCGCGCCGAGCAGACCGCCTCGGTCCCCGACAGTCCGGCATGAGCGAAATCGCGCCGGGGGCCACGATCGGGATATTGGGCGGCGGCCAGCTCGGCCGGATGATCGCCGTCGCCGCGGCGCAGCTCGGCTATCGCACGCACATCTATGCGCCCGACGAGAGCGGCCCGGCAGCCGACGTGTCGCCGCGCTGGACGCGCGCCGCCTATGAGGATGCCGCGGCGCTGGCGACCTTCGCAGGCCAGGTCGACGTCATCACTTACGAGTTCGAGAATATCCCGCACGACGCGGTGGCGCAGCTTGCGGGGCTGGGCCATGTCCGCCCCGATGCGCGCGCGCTGAAGGTGGCGCAGGACCGGCTGGCGGAAAAGACGTTCGTTGCCCAGGCGGGTGGCCGGCCCGCACCCTTTGCCGAGGTCAACACGCTCGGCGACCTGGAGGGCGCGCTGGCGACCATCGGCGCGCCGGCGATCCTCAAGACCAACCGCATGGGCTATGACGGCAAAGGACAGGTCCGGCTCCACGCCGCGGCCGATGCTGCCTCCGCTTGGGCAGCGGTCGGGGGCGTGCCGTGCGTCCTCGAAGGCTTCGTGAGCTTCGAGGCTGAGTTTTCGGTGATCCTCGCACGCGGAGCGGACGGTGACATCCGCTTCTGGGACTCGCCGGTCAACCGGCATGATGAGGGCATATTGGCGCTGTCGGTGGTCCCGGCCCCCGAGGCGCTGGCGCAGCAGATCGCCGAAGCGCGGGCGCTGGCCGCCAAGGTGGCCGCGGCGTTCGATTATGTCGGCGTGCTGACGCTCGAATTCTTCGCTGCGGCGGAGGGACCTGTGTTCAACGAAATGGCGCCGCGCGTCCACAATAGCGGCCACTGGACGATCGAGGGCTCGCTCACCAGCCAGTTCGAGAATCATGTTCGCGCGATCTGCGGCCTTCCGCTCGGCGCGACCGACCTGACCGCGCCCCGGGTCGAGATGCGCAACCTGATCGGACCACAGGCGGCGGACTGGCGCGCGATCCTCTCCGATCCCACCAGCCATCTGCACCTTTATGGCAAGCATGAGATGCGCGCGGGGCGCAAGATGGGCCATGTCACGCGGCTGGTCCGCTAGTGGCGACGCCGCACATCTTTCTGGTGGTTGCCCGCGCTGACAATGGCGTGATCGGCCGCAACGGAGCGTTGCCCTGGCGGCTGCCCGCCGACCTCCGGCACTTCAAGCGCCTGACGACGGACAAGCCGATGATCATGGGGCGGCAGACCTTTGACAGTCTGCCGGGTCTGTTGCCGGGGCGGCGTCACATCGTCCTGACCCGCGACCGGTCGTGGAGCGCGGACGGTGCCGAAGTCGCGCATGACGAGCGCGCCGCGCTGCGTTTGGCGAACGCGCCGGAGATTGCGGTCATCGGCGGGACCGAAATCTTCAACCTGTTCATGCCGCGGGCGAACCGCATCGAACTGACCGAAGTGCATGCGGTGCCGGAGGGCGACACGACGCTCGACCGGCCCGACCCGCTGACGTGGACCGAATCGGCGCGCGAGGAGCATCCCGCAGCCGATGGCCTTCCCGCCTATAGCTTCGTCACCCTGCTGCGCCGCTCCGCCTGATATCGGTGCGTCGCGGGCGGAACGATCCGCCACCCCGCCGGTTGCCCCACCCGTCGGGTGCGATCGGAAGGAGTCCCCATGCATATCCAGACCCGCGACGGTCATTCGCTCCATGTCAAGGACATGGGGTCGGGTCCGCCCGTCATCCTGATCCACGGCTGGCCGCTGACTGGCGATATGTGGGAGTATCAGACGCTGGCGCTGCTGGAGGCGGGCTATCGCGTCATCACTTATGACCGGCGCGGCTTCGGGCAGTCGGGTCATCCCGCCGATGGCTACACTTACGACGTCTTCGCCGATGATCTGGCCGCCGTGATCGACCATCTGAGCGTTCCTTCTATCTCGCTCGTCGGCTTCTCGATGGGCGGCGGAGAGATTGCGCGCTATCTGTCGCGCCATGGGTCGTCCAAGGTCGATCGCGCGGTGCTGGTGTCGTCCGTCGTTCCGTACATGCTCAAGGACGACAGCAACCCCGACGGCGTCGACGCCGACATGTTCGAGGACATCAAGCAGCAAATCCGCAAGGATCGCTTCGCTTTTCTCCAGACCTTCGCAAAGCAGTTCTACGGCGTCGGCTGGGTGACGAGCCCAGTGAGCGACGGCATATTGGACTGGTCGTTCATGCTCGCGGTCATGGCCAGCCCGAAGGCGACCATCGACTGCGTGGACGCGTTCGGGCGGACCGATTTCCGTCCCGATCTCAGCGCCTTCGACATTCCTACGCTGGTCATCCATGGCACGGGCGACAAGACGGTGCCCATCGATCCCACGGGCCGTGCTGCGGTGGCGGGAATCGCGGGGGCGGAACTGATCGAATATGACGGCGAGCCGCATGGGCTGTTCGCTACCGTGCCCGACCGTCTCAACGCCGACCTCGTCGCCTTCCTCCGACGCTGACCGATCGTTGCAGGCGCGTTGCATGGCCGGGGGCACCCCCCTATAGCCGGTGCCATGGAGCGGCTTTCTAGCGACAGGCCCGTCCCTGCGCCTTTGCGCGGGGCGGTAGTTGCCCTCGGGAATTTCGACGGGTTCCACCATGGCCATCAGGCCGTGGTGGGGCGAGCGATCGCGCGTGCGCGCGCCGAAGGGCGGGCGGCGATCGTCGCGACCTTCGACCCGCATCCCGCGCGATTCTTTCGCCCCGACGCGCCGCCGTTCCGGCTGACCACGCTCGATCAGCGGGAACGGCTGTTTGCGAAGGCGGGGGCGGACGCGACGCTGGTCTTCCGGTTCGACGAAACGCTCGCCGGCATGAGCGCCCCCGATTTCGCGCGACTGCTGGTCGATCGGATCGGCGCGGCGGGAGTCGTGACCGGCGAGGATTTCACCTTCGGCAGCAAAAGGTCGGGCGATGTGGCCTCGCTGGCGGAACTGGGCGAGGAACTGGGTTTCCGGGCAGAGGCGGTGTCGGCGGTGACCGACGGCGCGGGCGAGGTCGTCTCGTCGACCCGCATCCGCGAGGCGCTGTGGGCTGGCGACTGCGCGACGGCGACCCGCCTGCTGACGCGGCCCTTCGCGATCGAGGGACGCGTGGTGCCCGGCGACCAGGTGGGGCGCGAGCTTGGCTATCCGACCGCCAATGTCGATCTCGACCGCTATCTGCGGCCAGCTTATGGCGTCTATGCGGTGCGTGGGCGGCTGCCCGACGGGCGCGTCCTCGACGGCGCTGCGAATCTTGGTATCCGTCCGCAGTTCGATCCGCCCAAGGAGCTGTTCGAGCCGCACTTCCTCGATTTCTCGGGCGATCTGTACGGACAGGTGATCGAGGTCGAGCTGATCGAGCGGATTCGCGGCGAGGCGAAGTTCGAGAGCCTTGACGCGCTCAAGGCCCAGATCGGTCGCGACTGCGACACCGCGCGGGCCATCCTTGCGGATCGGGCGCGGGTCGCGTAGGGCCAGCCCCACTTTCCGTTCGCCCTGAGGAGCCGTTGAGCGGAGCGAAATGGCGTCTCGAAGGGCCCTTCGAGACGGGGCTTTCGCCCCTCCTCAGGGCGAACGGGTCAGCCAGTGCGAGCCTATGACCGATCAGCCCGACTATAAAGACACCGTCTTCCTGCCGAAAACCGACTTCCCCATGAAGGCGGGCCTCGCGCAGAAGGAGCCGACCATTGCCGCGCGCTGGGAGGCGGAGGACCTCCACGGGCGGCTGCGCGCCGCGCGGGCGGGACGCGAGCGCTTCATCCTCCACGACGGTCCGCCCTATGCCAATGGCGACATCCACATGGGCCATGCGCTCAACAAGGTGCTCAAGGACATCATCGTCCGCTCGCAGACCCTGCTGGGCAAGGACGCGCCCTATGTCCCCGGCTGGGACTGCCACGGCCTCCCCATCGAATGGAAGATCGAGGAGGAGTATCGCAAGAAGAAGCTCAACAAGGACGAGGTCCCGGCGCAGGAGTTCCGCGCCGAATGCCGCGCCTATGCCGACAAATGGGTCGACGTGCAGAAGGCGCAGTTCAAGCGGCTGGGCATCATGGGCGACTGGGGCAATCCCTATCTCACCATGAACTACGAGGCCGAGGCGGCGATCGTCGGCGAGCTCTTGAAGTTCGCGGAGACGGGCCAGCTCTATCGCGGTGCCAAGCCGGTGATGTGGTCGCCGGTCGAAAAGACGGCGCTCGCCGAGGCCGAGGTCGAATATGAGGATGTGACGAGCACCCAGATCGACGTGGCGTTCGAGATTGTGGAAGCGCCCAATGCGCCCGAGCTGGTCGGCGCATACGCGGTGATCTGGACGACGACCCCGTGGACGATCCCGACCAATCAGGCGATCGCTTATGGGGAGGGGATTGAGTATGCACTCGTCCGCTCGCGCGAGCGAAACATCCTCGTTGCGACTGACTGCCTTGGTGAGTTTTGGAAACGAACCGCATTGATGGGAGCCGTCCCACTCACCCAGGCTGAGCCGGGTGAGGGCGTTGTAAAACTACTGCAAGGCGCCGCCCTCGCCGGAGCCGTAGCGCGCCACCCTCTCGCCAACCTCCTCGTCACCCCGGGCTCGACCCGGGGTCCCGCTTCCACTTCGACCGCGCAAGGCAGCGGGACCCCGGATCAGGTCCGGGGTGACGACGCGGGGCAGGCGGGGACACTTGACCCCGAATCCCCCCTCGCCGAGTTCTTCCTCCGCCCGCGTCCGTTCATCCCCGCGCCGCATGTCACCACCGACGCGGGCACGGGCCTCGTCCATATGGCCCCCGACCATGGCGAGGAGGATTTCTTCGCGTGCAAGGCGGTCGGCATCGAACCGGTCTTCGCCGTCGAGGGCGACGGGCGTTACCGCGCCGACTGGGCATGGCTCGGCGGGCAGGGGAGCGTCATCAATCCGAAGTTCAACGCGGCGGACGGTCCGATCTGTTCGGACCTGAAGGCGGCGGGCGCGCTGCTGTCGGCGGGCGAGTTCCGGCACAGCTACCCGCATAGCTGGCGGTCGAAGGCGCGGATCATCTATCGCTGCACGCCGCAATGGTTCATCCCGATGGATCGGATCAGTCATTCCGTCATGCCAGCGCAGGCTGGCATCGCTGGCGGCGGCGCGCTGCGGCCTGAGACCCCAGCCTTCGCTGGGGTGACGGGGAGTGCTGGGGTGACGGGGAGTGCTGGGGTGACGGGCGACGGCCAGGTCGCGCCGGGCCTGCCGCTGGCGGGCGCGGGTGTCGCGCTCGCCGTGGACACGCCGGAGACCAACGGTGCCACCCTGCGCGGCGTGGCGCTCGACGCGATCGAGAACACGCGCTGGGTGCCGCATCGGTCGAAGAACCGCATCCGGGCGATGGTGGAGGGGCGGCCCGACTGGGTCATCAGCCGCCAGCGCGCCTGGGGCGTGCCGATCGCGCTCTATGTGAATCGCAAGACCGGGGCCTATCTCAATGATCCGGCGGTCAATTCGCGCATCGTCGAGGCTTTCCGGATGGGCGGTGCGGATGCCTGGTTCGGCGCGGACCATCAGGCGCTCTTGGGGCCGGATCATGACCTCGCCGACTATGAGGTGGTCAACGACATTCTCGACGTGTGGTTCGACTCGGGGTCGACTCACAGCTTTGTCGTGGAGCAGCGCTATGGGGAAGGCGTGCGCGCCGACCTCTATCTCGAAGGGTCGGACCAGCATCGCGGCTGGTTCCAGTCATCGCTCCTCGAAAGCTGCGGCACGCGCGGCCGCGCGCCTTATGGAGCGGTGCTGACTCACGGCTTCGCGCTCGACGGGCAGGGGCGCAAGATGTCCAAGTCGCTGGGCAATACCGTCGATCCGCTGAAGGTGATGGACGAAAGCGGTGCCGACATCCTGCGCATGTGGGCGGCGAGCACCGATTATTTCGACGATGTCCGCATCGGCAAGGAAGTGCTGGCGGGATCGTCCGACGCCTATCGAAAGCTTCGCAACAGTTTCCGCTATCTGCTTGGCGCGCTGGCCGATTTCGACGAAAGCGAGCGGGTACCCGTCGCCGACATGCCCGAGCTGGAGCGCTACATGCTCCACCTGCTCGCCCGGCTTGATGCCGAGCTTCGCGAAGTGGTGGAGGACCGGACGAGCGAGCGCTGGCTGGAATTCGGCCATTATACCCGCGCGCTCAATGACTTCGCCAATATCGACCTCAGCGCCTTCTTCTTCGATATCCGCAAGGACTGCCTCTATTGCGACGTCAATGTCGCGAGCGGCGCGCAGACCGCCAAGCGGCGTGCCTATCGGACGGTGCTCGACACGCTGTTCCACGCGCTGATCCGCTATGCCGCGCCGATCATCCCCTTCACCGCCGAGGAGGTGTGGAAGAGCCGCTATCCCGACGCAGACAGCGTTCACATGCTCGAATGGCCGGAGGTCGACGCGGACTGGCTCGACGACGGGCTGGGCGAGCGCTGGGCCGGCATTCGCCAGGCGCGCGAGACGGTGAACGAGGCGATCGAGCCGCTGCGCCGCGAGAAGACCGTGCGGTCGAGCCTGGAGGCGGAGGTGCGCATGTACCTCGTCCCGCAGGATATCGACTTCGCCGAGATCTGCATCGTCGCCGGTGTGACCGAGGAAGGGGACGGCATCATGGTTTCGCCGACACATCATCACAAATGCGGCCGATGCTGGCGGCATCTGCCCGAAGTGACGGAAGATGGTGCGCTGTGCGGCCGCTGTGACGACGTGCTGAAGGATCGAGTAGGATGACCGAAGCGACCCACCCCTGGCGGCGCTATGGCGTGCTTGCCGCTCTCGTGATCCTGATCCTCGACCAGGCGATCAAATATGTGGTCATGGAGGTCCTCGACCTGCCGTCGCGCGGCGCGTTCGGGATCGAGATCGTGCCGTTCTTCAACCTGACCTTCACGCAGAATTACGGCGTGTCGATGGGCTTCTTCCACGCCAGCTCGGACCAGATGCGCTGGGCGCTGATCGCGATGACCGTCGCGATCGCCACCTTCGTCGCCGTCTGGATGTGGCGTGAGCGCGCGCGTGACGACGTCATCGCGCTCGGCCTCGTGCTCGGCGGGGCGATCGGCAACATCACCGACCGGGTGCGCTTCGGCTATGTCATCGACTATGCCGACCTCCATATCGGAAGCTGGCGGCCGTTCCTGATCTTCAACCTTGCCGACGCGGCGATCACCATCGGCGTGCTGATCCTGCTTGCGCGCGCCATCCTCCTGCGCGAAAAGACCGCATCCACGGAGACCCATTGACCAATGCGCATTGCCCTTTCCCTGCCGCTGCTCGTCCTCGTCACCGCCGGCCTGTCGGCGTGCGGCAGCAGCGGCCTGTTCAACCGCGACACGCCCGATGAGATGGCGGTAACGCGGGCCGCGCCGCTGGTCGTGCCGCCCGACTTCGCGCTGGTACCGCCCGCGCCGGGCACGGCGGGCGCTCAGGGCCAGGACCTGCAGCAGCGCACGCTCGACGCGCTGTTCGGCGGCCCCGCGCCGCGCAGCGCGGGCGAGACCTCGGCGCTCGGCGCTGCGGGACGCGACACGGCAGAGGCGGGGATTCGCTCCAATGTCGGCGATCCGGACACGCAGGTCGTGAACAAGGGTGCCGTCACCCGCGACATCATCGCCGCGCCCGAAGGCGACGGCCAGTTCGCGCGCGCGGTGGCGGGCGGGCAGTAAGCCTCACTGACGTCATGCCGGCTGGCCCCGCGTCACGCCGGTTCACCCCACGTCATGCCAGCCCTTCGACTGCCTGCTTGCAGCAGGCGCTCAGGATAAACTTCAGCCACCGGCTGAAGGCTGGCATCCCTGGCGGCGGTGCGCCTTCACCAGCGATCCCAGCCTGCGCTGGGATGACGTACATGGATCAGATGACCACTCGCTCCGCCAGCGCCATCGCGCCTGCCGGAGCACGAATCCGTCAGGATAGAAGGTCCCGCGCCACGGCTCGAAAGTCCAGCCGCCGATGCCGGTGCGGATGGCGGCGGTCAGGCCCGCGCGCCCGCTTCCTCTACGCCCGCGCTGTTGTGGCGGAGCGCCTTGAGCACCGTCTCGACGATGCCGGCGGCGTCGAGGCCCGCGTCGGCATATTGCTTTTCGGGCTTGTCCTGGTCCTGGAAGATGTCGGGCAGGCGCATGGTGCGCAGCTTCAGTCCCGCGTCGATCAGCCCCTCGTCGCTCGCCAGCGTCAGGACATGCGCGCCGAGGCCGCCGACCGCGCCTTCTTCTACGGTGACGCAGACTTCATGGCTTGTGAGCATGCGGCGGATCAGCGCCTCGTCGAGCGGTTTGACAAAGCGCAGGTCGACGACCGACGTCGACAGGCCGCGCGCTTCCAGCGTGTCGGCTGCCTTCATCGCTTCGCCGAGGCGGGTGCCGAGCGAGAGGATGCACACGGTCTTGCCGTCGCGCAGCACGCGGCCCTTGCCGATCTCCAGCCGCTCGGGAACCTCGGGCAGCGCAACGCCGGTGCCGTTGCCGCGCGGATAGCGGAACGCGATCGGGCCGCTGTCGTGGAGCGCGGCGGTGTGGACCATGTGGACCAGTTCCGCCTCATCGGCGGCGGCCATCACGACCATGTTGGGCAGGGTGGCGAGATAGGTGACGTCGAAGCTGCCCGCATGGGTGCTGCCGTCGGCACCGACCAGCCCCGCGCGGTCGATGGCAAAGCGGACGGGCAGGTTCTGGATCGCGACGTCGTGGACGACCTGGTCATAGGCGCGCTGGAGGAAGGTCGAGTAGATCGCGCAGAAGGGCCGCATGCCCTCGGCCGCGAGACCCGCCGCAAAGGTCACCCCATGCTGCTCGGCAATGCCGACGTCGAAGAAGCGATCGGGATAGGTGCCGGCGAACATGTCGAGGCCTGTGCCCGAAGGCATGGCGGCGGTGATCGCGACGACCTTCGCGTCGCGCGATGCCTCGGCCAGCAGCGCCTTGGCGAAGACGCCGGTATAGCTCGGCGGGCCGGGGGGCGATTTGGCCTGCTGGCCGGTGATGACGTCAAATTTCTGGACGCCATGATATTTGTCGGCGGCAGCCTCGGCCGGAGCGTAGCCCTTGCCCTTCTTGGTCACGACATGGATCAGGCACGGCCCCTCGGCGGCGTCGCGCACATTCTCCAGCACGGGGATGAGCTGGTCGAGATTGTGGCCGTCGATGGGGCCGACATAATAAAAGCCCAGCTCCTCGAACAGCGTGCCGCCCATGGCGAGGCCGCGCGCATATTCCTCGGTCTTACGCGCCGCATTGTGGAGCGGGCGGGGCAGGCGGCGGGCAAGCCGCTTGGCGAGGTCGCGAAGGTTCAGAAACTCGCGGCTGGAGACGAGTCGCGCCAGATAGCCCGACAGGCCGCCCACTGGCGGCGCGATCGACATGTCATTGTCGTTGAGGATGACGATCAGCCGGTTGCCCGCCGCTTCGGCATTGTTCATCGCCTCATAGGCCATGCCGGCGGACATGGCGCCGTCGCCGATCACCG
>CAZHGR010000044.1:2276-23912 GCA_964532255.1 uncultured Sphingobium sp. | reverse complement strand
GGCCGCACTGCTTCTCGTCGGAGACCTGGTTCTCGATCTGGATGCAGCAGGCACCCGCCTCGATCATCTTCTTGGCGAGCAGATAGGTCGCCTCGGCATTGCCGAAACCGGCGTCGATGTCGGCGATGATCGGGACGACATGCGTCTGGTGATGATCGATGTCATGCTGGATCTTCTGCGCCTTGACCTGATCGCCAGCGTCGCGGGCGGCGTCGAGCTCGCGGTACATCATGCCCAGCTCGCGCGCGTCGGCCTGACGCAGGAAGGTGTACAGCTCCTCGATCAGCGCGGCGACGCTGGTCTTCTCATGCATCGACTGGTCGGGCAGCGGGCCGAACTCGCTGCGCAGCGCGGCGACCATCCAGCCGGAGAGATAGAGGTAGCGGCCCTTGGTCGACCCGAAGTGCTTCTTGATGCTGATCATCTTCTGCTGGCCGATGAAGCCGTGCCAGCAGCCGAGCGACTGGGTGTAGTTGGCCGGATCGGCGTCATAGGCCGCCATGTCGTCGCGCATGATCTTCGCGGTGTAGCGGGCGATGTCCAGACCGGTCTGGAAACGGTTCTGAAGCTGCATCCGCGCCACGGATTCGGCGCTGATACCCTCCCAGGGAGCCTTGTTGCCGCTGATCAGCGACTGGGCGGTGGCAATGCGATCCTGATAGGTCATGGCAATATCCCGTTTCTTCGCCGGTCCGATACCGTGCGTCAGACCGTCGAGATGCTGCACCGCACGATAAAAAACGAGCGGATTTGTAAAATTTTCGGGTCAAGCAGTGGCAGAACTCATGGTTACTTGTGTGAAGATGTAAATTAATTTACACGATGTGCCATGTCAGAGGACAAGCTCTTTGCCGGGCATGCGGTTCGCCGGCTCCGCCGTTCGCGCCAGATGACCCAGGTCGCACTGTCGGAATCGCTCGAAATATCGCCGAGCTATCTGAATCTGATCGAGCGCAACCAGCGCCCGCTGACGGCGGCGCTGCTGTTGCGTCTGGCGGACCGGCTGGATGTGGACCCGCGCATGCTGGCGGCGGACGATCCGGCGGGCGGCGTCGACGGGCTTCGCCGGCGGCTGGCCGATCCGATGTTCGCCGATCTCGACATCGACCGCGAGGAGATGGTCGAATGGCTCGCGAGCGCGCCGGCCGGAGTCCAGGCGTTCGCCCGGGCCTTCGATGCGCTGCGCGACGGCGGCGCGCGCCCGGAGGTGAGCCGCGAGGGTCGGCCCGTGCAGGAGGTCCGGCAGGAGATCGAGCGCTGGCGCAACCATTTCCCCGATCTCGATGCCGCCGCCGAAGCACTGGCCGACGAACTGCGGCTCGGGTCCGCCGATCTCTACGGCGCGGTGACCGAGCGGCTCCGGCTGAAGCATCAGCTCGTGACGCGCATCCTCCCCGTTGAGGCAATGCCCGACCGCATGCGGCGGCTCGACCTCCACGCCCGGCAGGTCCAGTTGTCGGAGATGCTCGACCAGGCGTCGCGGACCTTCCAGGTCTGCTTCGCGCTCGCGCAGCTCGAGACGCGGGCGGAGATCGACGCGCTGGTTGCCGGGTCGCGCATGACCGACCGTACCAGCCAGCGCCTCTATGATCGCCACCTGACCGGCTATTTCGCGGCCGCCCTGATGATGCCTTACGCCCGTTTCCTGCGTGCCTGCGAGCAGAGCGGCTATGACATCCTGCTGCTTCAGCGTCGGTTCGGGGCGGGCTTCGAGCAGGTGGCTCACCGGCTGACCACGCTCCAGCGGGTCGGCGCGCGCGGGCTGCCCTTCTTCATGCTGCGCATCGACCGCGCCGGGCAGACGTCGAAGCGCTATGCTGGCGCGAGCGGTGCGCCGCTGGTCGAGGCCGAAGGACGCTGTCCCCTGTGGCGGGTCCACCGCGCGTTCGAACGGCCGGGGGAGATCCGCAGCCATCTGGTCGAACTGGAAGGCGGGCAGCGCTGGTTCACCTTCGCGCGCACGGTCGAGCGGCCGGGGCTGGGCTCGGCGGGGACCGACGCCTTGTTCACCGTCATCCTCGGCCTCCGCGCCGATCTCGCAGCACCGCTGGCCTATGCGCGCGGAGTCGATCTCGCGGGTGCGCCTGCCACGCCGGTCGGCCTCGGCTGCGCAGCCTGCACGCGACCCGACTGCCCGCAGCGGAGCGCGCCGCCGCATGGCCGGCCGCTGGCGCTCAACGAGCGCGACCGCGGCATTTCGCCGTTCGACTTCGCGCGCGACTGATCCGGAGCGACTCAGGTGGCCGGCGGTCCGGCGGAACCGGCCTGTCCGTCACAGGTTTACGGGGCGGCGCAGGGGGCCGAACATCAAGGAGGCTCACCATGGCTGACAATTACACCACCGACGAGGCAGGGCGCACCCAGAACAGGGTGATCGAACGCCGGTCCGGCGGACCGGGGCTGATGGTCGGCATGATCGTCGTGATCGCGCTGATCGCCGCCATTGCATATTTCCTGTTCGCGGCCGAATCGCGCGAGCAGGCCGAGACCAATGCCGTCGTCGGCGCGGCCGAGCAGGTCGGCGACGCGGCCCAGGGCGCGGCGGACGCCATCGGCGACGCCGCGCAGGACGCGAGCCCCAACAACTGAATGTTGCGATTTCTGTGGCAAGCGGGGCGGTCTGCAAGCGCAGGTCGCCCTTTTGGATTCCCGCCTTCGCGAGAATGACATAGGCCCGTCATCGTCTCTGCTCCGTTCAGCATATCTTGGTGATTTTGTCGCATAGCGCTGGCAGATATGCGCTTGGTCCGCTGCGGCGGGCGTGGGGGAGCGCTGCAGGGCGGGGCTGCGCAAAGCGACATGATCAGGCTGTTCAAGCATTATGTTCCCTATCCGGTGCTGCTGCTGGGGCTGCTCGACTTCGTGCTGCTGCTGGCTTCGGCGGAGGCGGGCTGGGTGCTTCGCGCGCAGCAGATCGCGATGGAGAGCGGGGCGATCTATGGGCGTGTCTGGCCGCTGCTGACCTTTGCCACCGCGGTCCAGCTCGCGATGATCGCGGTAGGCGTTTACGGGCCGGAGTCGCTCCAGGCGCTACGGCATGCGGTGGCGCGGCTGCTCGTCGCCATCTCGCTCGGCGTGATATTCCTGTCGGTCATGCATTTCATGCTGCCGGCGCTCACGCTGTGGCGATCCAATTCGCTCTACGCGATGGTCGTGGCCTTTTTCAGCCTGCTCGGGCTGCGGATTCTGCTCGGCTCGATGCTGGGCGGAGAAGCGTTCAAGCGGCGGATCGTGGTGCTGGGCGCGGGCAAGCGCGCCGAGCGCGTCCGCGAACTGGAGCAGCGCAAGGGCAGCGGCTTTCTGGTCGTCAGCTATATCGCGATGAACGACGGTGCGCAGCAGATCCCCGACGCGATCAACCGCAGCGCCATCTTCAACCTTGCCGACTTCGTCGTCCGGATGGCCGCCAGCGAGGTGATCCTGGCGCTCGAGGAGCGCCGCAACGCCATCCCTATGGCCGACCTGTTGCGGATCAAGACCACGGGCGTCCACGTCAACGACCTGTCGACCTTCCTCGAGCGCGAGACCGGCCGCGTCGATCTCGACACCGTCAACCCGAGCTGGCTGATCTTTTCCGACGGCTTCTCCGCCGGCCAGCGGCTGTCGGGCATCGCCAAGCGACTGTTCGACATTGTGGCGAGCGCGGTGCTGCTCACGCTGACCGCGCCGCTGATCTTCGCCGGCGCGATCCTGGTCAAGCTCGACAGCAAGGGACCGGCCTTCTACCGCCAGCGCCGCGTCGGGCTTTTCGGCCAGGAGTTCCAGATCATCAAGCTGCGCACCATGCGCGTCGATGCGGAGGCCGCGACCGGCGCGGTGTGGGCGGAGAAGGACGATCCGCGCGTGACGCGCGTCGGCTACTGGCTGCGCAAGCTCCGCATCGACGAACTGCCGCAGGCATGGGTGGTGCTGAAGGGGGAGATGAGCTTCGTCGGGCCGCGGCCCGAACGCCGCCAGTTCGTCGACGATCTTGTCCAGCATCTGCGCTATTATGCCGAACGCCACATGGTGAAGCCGGGCATCACCGGCTGGGCGCAGATCAACTATCCCTATGGCGCATCGATAGAGGATTCGCGGCACAAGCTCGAATATGACCTCTATTACGCGAAAAACTATTCGCCCTTCCTCGACCTCCTGATCCTGCTCCAGACGTTGCGCGTCATCCTGTGGCCGGACGGCGCGCGCTGATCGAGGCGTCGATGCGGGCGGACGCATGACCACCGCGATCGATATTCTCGGCGACTGGGGCCATGCGCTGGCGGCGGCGGCCTTTGCGGCGCTGGCCATCGTCGCATTGCGGCGGGCGGGCCAGCGTGCGGCGGAGCGCATGCTGGTCGCCGCGCTGATCCTGACCGCGTTGTGGGCGCTGCAGACCGTCATCGCCTCGGTCCTCTCCCATCCCTCGCATCTGGTGGGGGGACTGGCGGAGACGCTTCGCAACGCGGGCTGGGTGGCGCTGCTCTGGCTCGCCGCTTCGGGTCAGGACGCGCAAGTCGGGGGCGGCGTGCGGGCGCGTGAAATGCCTGCCGGGGCGGTGGCGGTGCTGATGGCACTGCTTTTGACATTCGCCTTGCAGGTCGCCGTCGATGTGGCGATTGCCTTTGCGTCGGATCCCCGCACCGCCGTGCCCCTGCTTGTCGCATCGTGGCTGCTCCGGTCGGTCGCGGCGATCTCGGCCATCATCCTGGCGCATGCGGTGTTCGCGCGGCTGGATCGCGAACAGGCGGCGCGCTACGGCTGGCTCGGCCTCGCGCTGACCGCGATGTGGGCCTATGATTTCCACCATTATCTGCTCGCCTGGTTCAGCGAGGGCGCGTCGTCAGCGCCGGGCCAGCTGCGCGGGCTGGTCATGGCGGCGCTCGCCCCGCTGATGCTGATCGGCAGCGGAGCGCGCGAACCGCGCGGATTTGCCGTGTCGCGGCGCGCGGCCTATCGCCTCGCGACGCTCGGGATCGGTGTCCTCTATGCGCTGGCGCTACTCGCGACCATCATGCTCGCGCGTACCACCGGCGATCCCGCAACCCGGATCGTCCAGATCGGCGTCGTGTTCGGCCTGTCGGTCGGTGCGCTCGTCCTCCTTCCGTCCGCGCGGTTCCGCGCCTGGCTCAGGGTGGAGATCGCCAAGCATCTGTTCACCCATCGCTACGACTATCGCGCGGAGTGGATGCGTTTTGCCGAAGCGATGAGCGGCCCCGAGGGGAGCGGCCTGCCCCTCGACCGGGCCGCGCGCGCGGTCGCGCAGGCGGTCTCATCGCCTGCCGCATTGCTGTATCTTCGCGGCGAGGATGGGCGGCTGGTGCCCGGCGGCGGCTGGAACTGGCACCGTCCGTCCTGCGACGCCGAGCTCCCCGCTGGCGTCACCGATCGCATCGAGGAAGAGGGACGCATCGTCGATCTTGCCGATCCGCATGATCCGGTGACCGCGCTTCTCCCCGCCTGGATCATGGCCGACGACCAGCGTTGGACGCTCGCACCCCTGATGCTGCGCGGTAGGTTGCTGGGCCTCGTGCTGATCGCCCGTCCACCGGGGCGCGGTCCGATTGACTGGGAGGATAGCGACATGCTGCGCGCGGCCGGCGCACAGCTTGCCGTCACGCTGAGTGAGCGGCGTCAGCGCGAGGCGTTGGCAGAGGCGGAGCGGTTCGACGAGTTCAACCGCCGCTTTGCCTTCATCCTGCACGACATCAAGAATATGCTGAGCCAGATCAGCCTGCTCGCCGCCAATGCCGAGCGCCATGCCGACAATCCGGCGTTTCGTGCCGACATGGTGCTGACGCTGCGCGAGACGGCTGACCGGATGAACGGCCTCATCGCCCGGCTGGCGCGCGCCGACCCGCCCGCCGGCCCGCGCGGTGCCGCCTGCGATCTCGGCCAGCTCGCGCGGCGGATCGCGGCGCGGCCGGGCGTGGTGCCGGTGGTGGTGGAAGGCGACGCCGATCCGGTGACGGTCGCGGGCGATCCGGAGCGGCTCGCGCAAGCCGTCGCGCATCTGGTCCAGAATGCGCGCGAGGCGACCGCGCCCGACGGCCCACCGGTGCGCCTGGTCATCGGCCGTGACGAGCAGCGCGGCGTCATCGCGATATGCGACGGAGGCGCGGGCATGAGCGCCGCGTTCATCGCGAGCGGCCTGTTCCGCCCGTTCACCTCGACCAAGCAGGGCGGCTTCGGTCTCGGCGCGCATGAGGCGCGCGCCATCGTCACCGGCATGGGCGGGCAACTGAGCGTGGACAGCAGGGAAGGCGAGGGGACGCGCTTTACGCTTTCTTTCCCCCTGCTGGCCGAAAATGCGCCTTCGAGCCAGTCCGAGCGAAAGACGGGATGATGCGGGACACGCGGCCCAAGCTGCTGATCGTTGAAGATGACGCGGGGCTGCAGCGGCAACTGCGCTGGTCCTATGACGAATATCAGCTCGTGATGGCCGCCGATCGCGAAGAGGCGATCGAATTGCTGCGCGCGGAGGCACCGGCGGTCGTCACGCTCGATCTCGGCCTGCCGCCCGATCCCGACGGCGTGTCGGAAGGGTTCGCGACGCTGGAGGAGATGCTGCGGATCGCGCCTGCGACCAAGGTGATCGTCGCATCGGGCCATGGCGAGCGCGACAGTGCACGCCGCTCGATCGCGCTGGGCGCCTGGGATTTCTATCAGAAGCCGATCGACATCGACTCGCTGCGCCACATCGTCGCGCGCGCCTTCCATGTCAGCCGGCTGGAGGTCGAGAACGCCCGCTTCGCGCACGAGCGGCCGGACGAGCAGCGTGTGCTCGGCAGCCTCATCACCGCCGCGCCCGAGATGATCGCCGTCGGCCAGATGGTGCAGCGGCTCGCGCCCGCCGACGTCGGCGTGATGCTGCTCGGCGCGAGCGGCACGGGCAAGGAGCTGGTCGCGCGGGCGCTGCATGATTCCGGCCATCGCGCCCGTGCTCCGTTCGTGGCGATCAACTGCGCCGCCCTTTCCGAAGCACTGCTCGAGAGCGAGCTGTTCGGGAATGATGCCGGCGCGACGGGCGGCGCGGCGGCCGCAGCCGGCAAAATCGCAGCGGCGGACGGCGGCACGCTGTTCCTCGATGAAGTCGCCGACATGCCGCTTGCGCTGCAGGCCAGGCTGCTGCGCTTCCTTCAGGAACGGGCGGTCGAACAGCCCGGCGGTGGTGGCCCGCACGCCGTCGATGTGCGCGTGGTCTGCGCCAGCCATCGCGATCTCGACGCGATGATTGCCGCGGGCACGCTCCGCGACGATCTCTATTATCGGCTCGCCGAAGTGGTCGTCCGCATCCCGGCGCTGGTCGAGCGGCCGGGCGATGCGACCCTCCTTGCTCGCCACTTCCTGCACCGGCATGGTGCCTCGCTCAATCCGCAGGTGACAGGCTTTGCGCCCGATGCGATCGCCGCGATCGAGGCGTGGCACTGGCCCGGTAACGTCCGCGAGCTGGAGAATCGCGTCAAGCGTGCGATCATCATGGCCGACGGCAAGCGTATCGGCGCGCGCGACCTCGACCTCGACGGGGCGGCCAGCGACGATCCGCCCTGCGTCAACCTGAAGGCCGCGCGCGAGCGTGCCGACCGGCTGGCGATCCGCCGCGCCCTGGCGCGCGCAGATGGCAATGTATCGGGTGCCGCCCGCATGCTGGGGATCAGCCGTCCGACCCTCTATGATCTGCTGAAGACCTACGAGATCAGCGCCTGAAGCGGCGGCTCAGGCGCTTTCGTGAAGCGCGGGCGCGATCAGGTCCTCGCTGCACAGCCCGATTCGCCGCATCTGCTGCGCCACCTCGGGCCACACCACCGCCAGGAATCGCTCGCGCTCCATCGTGCGGAGCCGCTCGCGCGCCCCATCGGCAAGGAACATGCCCACGCCACGCCGGACCTGGACGATGCCGTCGTCCTGAAAGCTCTGATAGGCCTTGGCGACGGTCAGCGGATTGGCGCTCTGTTCCGCCGCGAAGGCGCGCACCGAAGGGAGCATGTCGCCGTCGGCAAAGGTGCCGTCCAATATCGCGGCGGTGATGATATCGCGCAGGCGCAGATAGACCGGGCGGTTTTCGTCGAGCATCACCGCTTCACTGCCATAACACAGCACAGCGCGCAAGCATCGCCTCACCAGGTCGAGACGATCTCGTCATAGGAGGGGCGGGGGCGTTCCTCCTGCGCACGGCTGGAGGTGCCGATGAACAGGAAGCCGGCGATCCGGTCGCCCTCTTCGCCGCCCAGCGCCCGCAGCACCATGTCGCTTTCGCTCGGCCAGCCGGTCAGCCAGCCGCCCAGAAAGCCCATCGCATGCGTGGCGATCAGGATGTTCATGCATGCGGCGCCCGCCGACAGCTCCTGCTCCCACAGCGGGATCTTGCTGTCGCGGCGAGGGGTCGAGAGCACGACGACGAGAGTCGGTGCCTGGAGCGCGAACTGGCGGCTCGCTTCGCGTTCTTCCGGTCCCGCCTGCGGTCGGTCCGCCAGATAGGCGCTGGTGATCAGATCGGCGAACGCCGGTCGACGGTCCTGCGGCACCACAATGAAGCGCCATGGTGCCAGCTTGCCATGGTCGGGCACGCGCATTCCCGCCGACAGGATGCGGCGAAGCTGCGCCTCGTCGGGGCCGGGGGCGACGAGGTCGCGCGGCTTGCCGCTGCGGCGGGTGGCGAGGAGCGAGAGCGGAGTCGAGCGGTCGTTGAACATCGGCGCGAGCGATGCGCGAATGGCGGGGCTTTGGCAAGCCGGCTCAGCGACGGATGCGCGGACGATGCCAGAGCGTCGGGTCGCGCGGAGTGGCCGGATACAGCCGCGCACGGTTGGCGCTTTGCCACGCCGAACGGACGAGCCAGCCGAGCTTTTCGCTGCTGCTGGTTGTCGCCCGCCGGTCGAGCGCCGCTTCGCCTGCCTTCTCCACCTTGCGCGCGATGCCGCCATAGATGCCGGCGGCGGCAAGCACCGCCCATGCGGCGCGACCGCCAAGCGCCGGGGTGCCGCGGCGCGCGCTCGCCTCGTAGCGTGCGGACAGGCGCGCCAGTCGCTTCGTCAGCGATGCAACCGCCGGGCGCGACTCCGCTGCCAGCAGCCCGTCCTCGGCCAGTCCGACGTCATCGAGCCATGTGCGCGGGAGGTAGCAGCGACCCGCGCGCGCATCCTCCGCCACGTCGCGGGCGATGTTGGCGAGCTGGAACGCAAGCCCCAGGTCGCAGGCGCGGTCGAGCGTGTCCTCATCGTCGGGCGCGACGCCCATCACCACCGCCATCAGGCAGCCGACCGCCCCCGCAACATGATAGCAATAGGCCATCAGATCATTCTCGCTGTCGGGCCGCCACCCGTCGCCATCGAGCGCGAAGCCTTCGACCACGTCATAGACATGGCTGTGCGACACGCCGGTCTCGGCAGCGACGACCGCGAGGCAGTCGAAGGCGGGATCGTCGGTCGCGCGTCCCGCCAGTGCCGCCTCGGTCAGGTCCTCGATGCGGGCGACGCGTGCCGCAGTGTCGGCGATGGCGACACTCTCCCCGCCATGATCCTGCCCGTCGGCCAGATCGTCGCAGGCGCGGCACCAGGCGTAGAGCAGCCAGACCCTTTCGCGCGTGGTGCGGTCGAACAGCCGCGAGGCGGCGGCGAAGCTCTTCGAGCCGCGCGCGATGCTGGCTTCGGCGAAGCCCACCAGCGCGGCGCGGGGAAGCGTCACAGATCGCTCTTGGTCATCGCGAAGATCGGCTGGTGCGGCTGATAGTCGGCGATCGCGTCAAGCAGTTCGGCAAGCGTCGGCCGCGCGACAATGATTCCGGCATGCTGCGGCCTGATGAAGCCGGTCGCAACCATATGCTGGTTGAAGGCGAGCAGATGGTCGAAGAAGCCGAAGGCGTTGAGCAGCCCCACGGGCTTGGCATGATAGCCGAGCTGCGCCCAGCTCACTGCTTCCCACAGCTCGTCCATCGTGCCGACGCCGCCCGGGAGGGTGAGGAAGCCGTCCGCCAGATCGGTGAAGCGCGCCTTGCGCTCGTGCATCGTGCGCACGGTTTCGAGGCAGGTGAGGCCCGGATGCGCGACTTCCGGACGCACCAGCGCCTCCGGGATCACTCCGATCACCTCGCCGCCCGCCGCCAGCGCCGCATCGGCAACCGCGCCCATGAGGCCCAGCCGCCCGCCGCCATAGACGACGCCGATACCCCGCCGCGCCAGTTCCGCACCCACCGACCGGGCGAGATCGACATAGGCCGGGTCCGGCGGGGTTGCCGACCCGCAATAGACCGCCAGACGGTGGGGCAGGGGGCGGCCGGCTGCGGTCAACTCTGGTTCGCGATCATCAGGTCGGCGGTCGCGCGGGCGCTGCCCACCACGCCGGGGATACCCGCGCCCGGATGCGTGCCGGCACCGACGAAATAGAGGTTGCGGATGACGTCGTCCTGATTGTGGACGCGGAAATAGGCGCTCTGCGTCAGCAACGGCTCCAGGCTGAAGGCGCTGCCGTGATAGGCACCGAGATCGTGACGGAAATCCTGCGGCGTGTAGTGGAAGCGCGTCGTGATCCGCGAACGGATGTCGGGGATCAACCGCCGCTCGATCTCGTCGAGGATGCGCTCGGCAAGAATCGGCCCGACCTCGTCCCAGTCGACCGGGAGCTTGCCCTGATGCGGCACCGGGGCGAGCGCGTAGAAGGTCGAGCAGCCCTCCGGTGCCATGTCCGGGTCGGTGACGGTGGGGTGGTGGAGGTAGAGCGAGAAATCCTGCGGCAGCACGCCATGGTCGTAGATGTCGCGCAGCAGCCCCTCGTAACGCGGGCCGAACAGGATCATGTGGTGCGGAATCCCCGGCCAGGCGCCCTTCAGGCCGAAATGGAGGACGAACAGGCTCGGCGACCATCTCTTATGGGCGAGCCGCGTCGCTTCGCGCTGGCCCCGCGCGTGGCCGGCGAGAAGCGTGCCATAGCTGTGGACGAGGTCGGCGTTGGATGCCACCGCGTCCGCCTCGACGCGAAAGCCCTTGACCGTTTCCACAGCGCGCGCACGGTCGCCCAGCGTCTCGATCCTTGCAACGGGATCGCCGAGGCGGAGCGTGCCGCCCAGTCGCTCGAAATGGCGGACCATGCCGCTGACCAGCGCGTTGGTGCCGCCCTTGGCGAACCAGACGCCGCCGTCCTTCTCCAGCTTGTGGATCAGCGCATAGATGGCGCTCGTCGTCATCGGGTTGCCGCCGACGAGCAGGGTGTGGAAGGAGAGCGCCTCGCGCAGCTTCTCGTTCTTCACGAAGCTCGACACCATCGAATAAACCGACCGCCATGCCTGGTGCTTGGCAAGGGCCGGGGCGGCGCGGATCATGCTGGCGAAGTCGGGAAAGGCGACATGGCCCAGCTTCTCATAGCCTTCGCGGTAGACGCCCGCCGAATAGTCGAGGAACTTCTCGTATCCCGCCACGTCCGCGGGGTTCAGCTTGGTGATCTCGGCGCGCAGCGAGGCGTCGTCATTGCTGTAGTCGAAATTGGTGCCGTCGGGCCAGTTGAGCCGGTAGAAGGGCATCACCGGCAGCAGCGTGACGTCCTTCGCCATGTCGTGGCCGGTCAGCCGCCAGAGCTGCGCCAGGCATTCGGGGTCGGTGATGACGGTCGGCCCCGCGTCGAACACATGGCCTTCGCGGTGCCAGACATAGGCACGCCCGCCGGCGCGGTCGCGCGCCTCCAGGATGGTGGTGGCAATACCTGCCGACTGCAGGCGGATGGCAAGGGCGAGGCCCCCGAATCCCGCGCCGATGACGATCGCTGATTTCAAGGCTCGGGTGCTCCAAGGGCGGCAAGGGCGCGGCCCACCGGGACCGGGGGCTTGCCCGCCAAGATACGCAATTTGTCGAAAGTCGATGAACGCCCCGCATAAAAGCGGTCGATGAGCGCGGGGTCAAGGCGATAAAAGCGTGACAGCACGCGATGGCGCTCGGCCGGCTCCGCCGCCTTGAACAGCAGGGTCGCCAGCATCCGGTAGAATGCGCCGCCCCGCCAGTGCTCGATCGCGGCGCGGCGCAGCCTTGCGTGAAGCGCCGGGGCGGACAGGTCGGTCATGTCGGCCACCATCGCCGCGACCCGGACGGCATCGACCAGCGAATAGCCGGTCATGGCGTGAAAGAATCCGCCGCGCAGGCCCGCCTTGGGAATGCCGTCGCCACCCGCGCGCCAAAAGCGGTCGAAGTCGCCGCCCATGCAGACCGGCAGAACGCCGGTTTCCGTCCGCCCGGCCCGCTCCACCTGCCAGCCCTGCGCGGCGGCATAGGCGGAGATGCGGGCGGCAAGGCACTGGCTGTCGAGGTCGGGCGTGTCGCTGTAATAGGTGTCCTCGACGAACACGCTGCGCAGGCCGAACGGCAGGACATAGACGAAGCGATAGCCGTCGAGCTGATCGACCGCCGCGTCCATGATGACCGGCCGGGTCAGGCCATGGGGTTCGGCCAGTTCCAGCCGCTGCCCCATGAATTTCTGATAGCCGAGGTCGAGCGCGGACATATCGCCCGGCCCACGCGCGTCGATGACGGCACCTGCGGTGAAGGTGCGGC
Organism: uncultured Sphingobium sp.; assembly: GCA_964532255.1. Classification (GTDB taxonomy): domain Bacteria; phylum Pseudomonadota; class Alphaproteobacteria; order Sphingomonadales; family Sphingomonadaceae; genus Sphingobium. The sequence continues at coordinate 11,403 of CAZHGR010000044.1, read as the reverse complement.
CGTCGTCGAGCCGAACGGATGTCGGGGCCAGCGCTGCGACGGTGCCGCGCATCAGCGAGCCGGTCGGCAGCGCCGAGCGGATGGCGGTGTCCAGCCGCTCGCTCTCGATGCTGCGATAGCCGGTGGTGAAGCCGCGCTCGTAGGAGGGAAAGCGGACCTCGTGGCCTGGCCAGGCGTGGACGAACAGCGGCGCGACCAGCCAGCCATGCTCCGGCGCGATATCGCTGTCGAAACAGGACCAGACATGATTGCCCCCGAAGCGGTCTTCCGCCTCGATGAGGAGCAGACCGAGGTCGGGCCGCTTCTTCGCCAGCGCGAGCGCGATCAGCCCGCCCGCAAGGCCCCCGCCGACGATGGCGATGTCGGGCGGGGCAGGATCAGTCACCGTTCGTCACCGCCGCCAGCGGGAGAGAGTGATGCCGATATGCTCGTTGCGTTCGGTGAGCAGCAGCTTGACGATCTTGACGCTGACATGCCAGACCTTGGTGTCCTGTAGGAAGATCGTCTCGATGATATGGTCCGCCACCGCCTCGATCAGCTTGAAATGCTGGCCGGGCGGGAAGGCGGTGGCTGCCGCATGCTTGATGTCCATGTAATTCTTGGACGCGCCGAGCGGCGTGTCGGCTTCGTACCGGTCAGCCACCTGCATCAGTGCGCGGACGCTGATCCGCAGCGGCTGGGGCAGGTGCGTCTCCTCGGAATAGATGCCGGTCAGCACATCGACGTCGAGGTCGTCGATCTCGAGGACGAGCATGTCGTCCGGCGACCCAGGAAACGATGGCGCGTCCCGGAACAGGTTCATGGCAAATGTCGCTTTCCATTTTGCGGGGAGCGATTAAAGCGCGCCGCCTTGGGCGCTATTGCCCCCGATGATCGGAAACGGCAAGACGTGATAAGGCTCGAACCCCTCGCCCTTTATGATGCTGACGCGGTCGATGCGCTGCTCGACGCGGCGTTTGGGGCCGAGCGGCGTGCGCGTCCCGCCTATGCGATCCGGCGCGGCATGGCCTGGCTGACCGGTTTTTCCTACGCCGCCGTCGATACCGTCGGGAATGTGATGGTGGGATTGCTTCAAAGCTGGCCCGTGGCACTCGACCAGCCGGACGGGGAACAGGTGCCGCTCGTCATGGTCGGCCCCGTAGCGGTCCTGCCCGACCGCCAGGGTGACGGGATCGGCCGTGCGATGATGGACCGGCTGATCGCGGATGTGGAGCAGGCGGCGGTCCTGACAGGGTGTGGCGACCCGCTGATGATGATCGGTGACGAGCCCTATTATGGGCGCTTCTGGAATTTCCGGGCAGAATTGACGCGGGGGTGGGACGTTCCGCCCGGAGTCGACTCCGCACGGCTGCTTGCGCGCCCGGCGGCGTCAGGGACGGCACCGGTGCCGACCGTCGGCAGACTGGGGCCCAGGCGGGTCGAAGCGATGCGTCAGATGGAGCCGGCAAGCCCGTCCCGGTGAACAGGCCCCTTTACCGCGGGCGGTAGCAAGGCCTATCTCCTGTTCCATCATGCCCATGAAGCCACCCCCCGACCTCGCCGGCCTGTCGCTCGCCGAAATTGCCCGTCTCGCGGCGGAGCAGAAACTGCCACCGGTAGATCAGTGGAACCCCGCGCATTGCGGGCACAGCGGCATGCGCATCGACCGTGACGGCACCTGGTTCCACGAGGGCAGCCCGATCGGCCGGATCGAGATGGTCCGGCTGTTCGCCAGCGTGCTCAGGCGCGAAGCCGACGGACGGCACGTGCTGGTGACGCCGGTCGAGAAGCTCGACATCGACGTCGAGGACGCGCCATTCGTTGCGGTGACGCTGCAAAGCGAGGCCAAGGGGCGCGAGCGCAGGCTCGCGTTCCAGCTCAATACCGGCGACCTGGTGGTGGCGGGTCCCGATCACCCCATCATCCTGCGCGACGATGAGAGCGGACCCCGGCCCTATCTGATGGTGCGCGGCGGAATGGAAGCGCGGATCGCGCGCAGCGTCTATTATGAACTGGCGGCGATGGCGCTGGCGGACGAGGGGGCCGAAGCGGGTGCGGACGGCGGGGAAGCGCCCGGCGTCTGGAGTGACGGGCGCTGGTTCCCGATGACCCCGGCCGGCGACTGAATGCGGCTTCGTGAGGCGCTGAACCGGCTGCTGGCCGAAGGCCATGCGCTTGACCATCTACCCATCGACCGGGGACAGGACGTCACGTTTTCCGGTGAGGCACATGCACCCGCCGCCGTTCTGGTCGCGATCACCGACCGCCCCGAGCCCGGCGTGATCCTTACCAAGCGCTCTGCCGCGCTTCGCAAGCATGCCGGTCAGGTCGCTTTTCCGGGCGGGCGGATGGACCCCGGCGATACCGATGTGATCGCGACCGCACTGCGCGAGGCGGAGGAGGAGATCGCGCTGCCCCCCGCCGCCGTCGACATCCTCGGCACCACCGATCCCTATCGCACCGCCACCGGCTTTGCGATCGTGCCCGTCGTGGGCGTTATCCCGCCCGATCTGCCGCTGGTGCCGCGTGCGGGCGAGGTCGATGCAATCTTCGAGGTGCCGCTGTCCTACCTGCTCGATCCCGACCGGCGCACCCGCCATGCGGTGCAGGTGGACGGGCTCGGCGAGAGGCACTATCACGAAATCCTCTGGCAGGACTGGCGCATCTGGGGAGTGACCGCCGCCATGATCGTAAACCTGTCGCATCGGCTTGATCGCCTGGCCTTGCGCGCCATGGACGATGAGGCATGAGCGGCGCGTCCGCCACGCCCACGCCGCTGCCCGACCGCCTGCCTGACAGCGAATGGCGCAGCCGGCCCGAGCTCGTGGCGCTCTGCGCGGTTCTCAATCCCGCGTCCTCAGGCGGCGGCGGCGTGCGGGCGCGCTATGTCGGTGGTGCCGTGCGGGACAGCCTGCTCGGCCTTCCCGTCAAGGACATTGACATTGCCACCGTCGATCGGCCGGAAACAGTGATGGAGCGCCTGGCTGCTGCGGGTATCAAATGCGTGCCGACGGGACTAGCGCACGGGACCGTGACCGCCGTCACCGGGGCCGGACCGGTGGAGATCACCACCCTGCGGCGCGATGTCGCGACCGACGGTCGCCGCGCCACCGTGGCGTTCGCCGACGACTGGCGCGAGGATGCCGCGCGCCGGGACTTCACGATGAACGCGCTCTATGCCGATCCCGACGGCGGTTCGATCCTCGACTATTTCGGCGGGCGGGCAGACCTGCTCCAGGGGCGGGTGCGGTTCATCGGCGACCCGGCGGCGCGGATCGACGAGGATCATCTCCGCATCCTGCGCTATTTTCGTTTCCTTGCGCGCTTCGGGACCGCCGACCGCGACGCGGCGGACTATGCCGCCTGTGTCGCGCGCGCGCCGACACTCATGGCGCTGTCGCGCGAGCGGATCGCGGACGAGCTGCTGAAGCTGCTGTCGGTCGCCGACCCGGGGCCCGCGCTGGAACTCATGACCGAGGGCGGCATCTTCCGGCCGGTGCTGCCGGAGGTGGATTCCGAGGGGGTCCGGCGCGTGGCCGCGTTGCGAGCCCGTGAGGCAGACATGGGTCTGGCCCCCGATGGCCTGCGCCGGTTTATCGCGCTGGTTCCGCAGGATGCAGCGATTGCCGACGCCCTCGCGGCGCGGCTCAAGCTCTCGAACAAGGCGCGCGCCCGGATCGTGCAGGCGCTGGGCGAGCCGGTGGCGGGCGACGCCCATGCGCTGGCCTTTCGGCTGGGCAAGGCGGCGACCGAGGACCGGATCGCGCTCGGTCGTGCGCTCACCCCCGATGCCGCAGCGAGCCTTGTCGGCTGGACCGTGCCGCGCATGCCCGTCGGGGGCCGCGATCTGATCGCGCGCGGGGTCACGGCCGGGCCTGCGGTGGCCCGCCTGCTGCATGCGGTCGAGGATGAATGGGTCGCGGCGGGCTTTCCTGGCCGCGATGAGACGCTGGCGATGGCCGATCAGTTGCTGTCGCGCGAGCGATTGTCCAACCAGTAAGCGAAGGCGTCGTCGACCGTCATCGGCCGCGCGTAGAAATAGCCCTGGCCGCGATCGCAGCCGAGTGCCGCGAGCGCCCGGCCCGCTTCGGCGGTTTCAATGCCTTCGGCGACCGTCTTCATGCCCAGCGTCTGGGCAAGCGACAAAATGGCGCGAACGATCGCGGTCTTGTCCGAATCGCCGACCATGTCGGTGACGAAGCTGCGGTCGATCTTGAGCACGTCGATCGGCAGCATCTGCAGATTGGCGAGGTTGGAAAAGCCGGTGCCGAAGTCATCCATCGCGATACTGACGTTCATCGTCTTGAGCTCGTCGAGCAGCAGCCGGGTCTTCTTGATGTCCGCCACGACCGCGCTTTCCGTCATCTCGACGGTGATGCGGCGACCGTCGATGGCGGCGGTTTCAAGCGCTTCGCGCACGGCCTGCGAGACATCGTCGCGGCTGATCTGCACCGGCGAGAGGTTGACGTTCATCATCACGTCCGCTTCCCGGCCGAGACGCTCGTCCCAGCCGGCGAGGATTCGCGCCGTCTCCTTCAGCGCCCAGCGGCCAAGATGGACGATCAGGCCGGATTCCTCGGCCACGGGTATGAACTCGGCCGGCGAAACCATCCCGAGTTGACCGTCGTTCCACCGCGCCAGCGCCTCGAAGCCGACGACATGGCCCGTCCTGAGATCGGTGAACGGCTGGAGCTGGAGATGGAGCGCCTGCTCGTCGAGGGCATCGCGCAGGCGGCTTTCGATCACAAAGCGCTGCTGCGCCTCCACGAGCGCGTTCTGCCGGTGAACCTCGAAGCGGTTGCTGAACTTGGCGCGCTTGACCGCCGCCTGTGCCCGGCGAAACAGTTCCTCGGCATCGATGGCACCATGCGGGTCGACCGCGCATCCGACGGCGGCTTCGACGTTGATCGAGTAGGATCCAATTCGGATCGGATTGGCCAGCGCGTCGCGTGCGCGTTCCGCCACCCGTTCCGCCACTTCGGGATCGTAGATGGCGCTGGAGAAAATGGCGAACTCGTTTCCGCCGACGCGCGCGAGCGTATCGCCGGCGCGCAGCACGGCCTTGATTCGCCGTGCGACGGTGATGATGATCTCGTCACCGGCGATGGGGCCGAGCGATTCGTTGATCCGGCTGAAGCGGATGAGGTCCAGCATCAGCACCGCGCGCGGGCTGTTCGGCTGGTGATTCCCGGCTTCGACCAGTTCCAGAAATCCCGCGCGGTTGGGCAGTGCGGTGAGCGGGTCGGTGAGCAGTTCGCGGCGGAGCACCTGCTCGATACGGCTCTGGTCGGTATGGTCGATTGCGGTGAAGAGCGCCATCGGAGCTTGGCCGGGCTGGCTCGGAAGGTGCGACAGATACCCGCGGAACGCCCTGGGGCCGAGGAGCGTGTTGTAGCTGAGATCGATCTGACGTTCGAGGACTCGGCCGCTGGCCACGCTTTCGGCATCGCCGATATAGCTGTTGACGGGGGCAAGCGTATCCAATGTCGAATTGGATCGTTCATCGATGAAGTCGATAAAACGCTGATTGCAGACGACGCGCCGCACATTGCCGTCGCAGACCCGAAGGATGAGAGCCGGGTGCGGCATCGCGCCCACCAGCTCCACCAGATGCTCGTCCGCAGGTGTATAGGCCTCCCCCCGCACCGGACTGCGTCGGGTGGCGCGCGGTATATCCTGATTGGCGACGCGGCTGGCCATGTCTGAACGACTAGCCGCACGTGGTTAAGGAAGCATAAAGCCTGAGCCCTATGCGCTGTTGATCCAGCGACTTAAACGAACCCGTCGAAGCGGTTATTGCGAGGAAAGCCGGTGGGTGGCATCCGTCCGACCGCACCGCGCGCCGCGCGCCAGCCAAGAAGGTCCATTTCGGTGCGAACGCGGCCCTGATCGCCGCCCATCGTCCAGCTCAGCCCCTTGGCGAGCGTGAACGGCAGGGCATCGGACAGGCCGCCGTCCTTGTAGCGCTGAAGCTGAACGCCCTGGCCACGGCTCATCACCGGCAGCTCGGCCAGCGCGAAAATCACGAGCTTGCGGTTGTCGCCGATGACGGCGACGCTGTCGGCCTCCGCGGGGACCGGCTTCACGACCTGAAGGGTCGCGCCGTCGCGGATATTGACGACCTGCCGGCCCTTGCGGGTTTCGGCGAGGATTTCCGAGACCTCGGCGACGAAACCGCGACCGTCGGACGCCGCCAGCAGCAGCCGTTCGCCCGCGCGGGCAGGGAGCAGCGCGACGATCGCGCTGTCATTGCCCAGGTCGATCATCAGCCGTACGGGCTCGCCGAAACCACGTCCGCCCGGCAGCTTGTCGGCGGGAATCGTGAACAGACGCCCGTCCGACCCGGCGAGCAGCAGCTTGTCGGTCGTCTGCGCGTGAAAGGCGGTACCCAGCGAATCGCCTTCCTTGAACTTGAGCGCATCGGTCTGGCCCAGATCGACATGCCCCTTGATCGACCGGATCCAGCCGCGCTGCGACAGGATGACGGTGACCGGCTCGCGTTCGATCATCGCTTCCAGCGGAATGTCGCGTGTCGGCGCGGCTTCCTCGATCGACGTGCGGCGCCGGCCGATTGCCGTCTCGGGATCGTAGCGCTTGCGGAGCGCGGCAAGGTCGCGCTTCAGCCGTGTGCGCTGGCGGGCGGGGCTTTCGAGCAGCTTCTGAAGCTCGTCGCGCTCCTTGAGCAGCGAGTCGCGCTCCCGCCGCAGCTCCATCTCCTCCAGCTTGCGCAAGGACCGCAGGCGCATGTTCAGGATCGCCTCGGCCTGCCGGTCGGTCAGCGCGAACTCGGCCATCATCACCTGTTTGGGCTCATCCTCCGTGCGGATGATCTCGATCACCCGGTCGAGGTTGAGATAGGCGATGATGTAGCCGTCGAGCAGCTCCAGCCGGTCGGCGATCTTGTCGAGCCGGTGCTGGCTGCGCCGTCGCAGAACCTCCACCTGATGGCGCAGCCATTCGGTCAGCACCTGGTGAAGGCCCATGACGCGCGGCGTGTGGCTGGCGTCGAGGACGTTGAGGTTCAGCGGAAAGCGCGTTTCCAGGTCGGTCAGGCGGAACAGGCTGTCCATCAGCACCTGTTCATCCACCGTACGCGCGCGCGGTTCGAGGACGATGCGGATTTCCGCGTCCGATTCGTCGCGGATGTCGGCGAGGATCGGCAGCTTCTTGTCGTTGATCAGCGCGGCGACCTGCTCGATCAGCTTGGCCTTCTGCACCTGATAGGGGACTTCGTCGATCACCGCGATCCAGCTTCCCCGGCCGGTGTCCTCACGATGCCAGCGCGCCCGCAGGCGGAACGAACCGCGACCGGTGGCATAGGCGTCGGCGATCGTGCCGGGGCCATCGACCAATATGCCGCCCGTCGGGAAATCGGGGCCGCGCACATGCGCCATCAGCGCGGCGGCCGAGGCTTCGGGCTCGTCGATCAGCAGGCTGGCGGCATCGATGATCTCCGCCACATTATGCGGCGGAACGCTGGTCGCCATGCCGACCGCGATTCCTGACGCCCCGTTCGCGAGCAGATTGGGGAACAGGCCCGGAAAAATCTCCGGTTCCTCTTCCTCGCCATTGTACGTCGGGCGGAAGTCGACGGTGCCTTCGTCGAGCCCGGCCATGAGGTCGGAGGCGGCCTGCGTCAGCCGCGCCTCGGTGTAGCGCATCGCCGCCGCATTATCGCCGTCGACATTGCCGAAATTGCCCTGGCCGTCGACCAAAGGTGTCCGCAGCGAGAAATCCTGCGCGAGCCGCACCATCGCGTCATAGACCGACGCATCGCCATGCGGGTGATATTTGCCGATGACGTCGCCGACGACACGCGCGCATTTCTTGTACGCGGTGGTGTTTCGCGACGGATCGCTCGCCAAAATGTCGGGGTTCGCGCCGCCCGGCTCCAGCCTCAGCAGCCGCATCGCCCAGAGCAGGCGACGGTGGACGGGCTTCAGCCCGTCGCGAAGGTCGGGCAGCGACCGGGCGGTGATCGTGGAGAGCGCGTAGATCAGATAGCGCTCGGACAGGGCGGCGTCGAAAGGGTGATCCCGTATGGCGTCGAACGGATCGCGGAAATCGGACATGCGGGGCGCATATCAGCGGCGCCGCCGGTTGAACAGCCATGGAGAAGGTTCCCGCAGCCGAGCGGCCGGGCCATGCGGTTCGCCGCAAACGGCGCATCGACTCTCTTGCGGTGCAAGTCTCTGCCGTGAAAGAAGAAGTTAATCGCGCCAGACTATGACGGCAGGGGCAGCCGTTGGTCGCGGCGGTCGTCATGCATGGGTGGGGTTATGGAAATTGCTGGCCTGTTCTACGGTATCCTGCTGAGCTTCGTTCTGTCGGCGGCATCGCGCAATCGCCGCGAAGGGCGCAGCCATCCGCCGATGCTGATCTATACCGGGCATCTGCTGCTTGGCCTCACCGCCGGGGCGGCGGTGCTGCTGGCGATCTGGGTCGTCGTTCAGCTTTTCGGCTGAGCACGACAGGCCGCGCCGAAGCGGCCATTGATCCCGCGCGGGCGCGGGCCTATCGGGATCGGATGAGCAAAGCGCCGATCGCCGCCTATCCCGCCCTTCGCCTGCGCCGGACGCGCGCGAGCGCCTGGAGCCGGGCGATGTTCGCCGAGAACCGGCTGTCGCCCGCGGATTTCATCTGGCCGCTGTTCGTCACCGAGGGCGACGGCGTTGCAGAACCCATCGCCTCGCTTCCCGGCGTATCGCGCTGGTCGGTCGACGGGATCGTCGAGCGCGCGCGGGAAGCGGCGGCCGCTGGCATTCCCTGCCTCGCGCTCTTCCCGAACACCCCTCCGGCGCTGCGCAGCGACGACGGGGCGGAGGCGCTCAATCCCGACAATCTGATGTGCCGCGCGATCCGCGCGATCCGCGATGCCGGGGTGGACATCGGCCTGCTGACCGACGTCGCGCTCGACCCCTATACGGCGCATGGACAGGACGGGCTGCTCGATCCCGACGGCTATGTCGTCAACGATGCGACGGTCGATGTGCTGGTGGGCCAGGCGCTCAACCAGGCGGCGGCGGGCGCGGACATCATCGCGCCCTCCGACATGATGGACGGCCGCGTCGGCGTGATCCGCGAGGCGCTGGAGGCGGACGGCCACGCCAATGTCCAGATCATGGCCTATGCCCCCAAATATGAGAGC
>CAZHGR010000044.1:0-2266 GCA_964532255.1 uncultured Sphingobium sp. | reverse complement strand
GGCCCGTTCCGCGATGCCGTGGGGTCGCGCGGGCTGCTGAAGGGCGACAAGCGCGGCTATCAGATGGACCCGGCCAACGGCGCCGAGGCGCTTCGCGAAGTGGCGCTCGACATTGCGGAGGGTGCCGACGCGGTGATGGTGAAGCCGGGGCTGCCCTATCTGGATGTCGTGGCGCGGGTGAAGGATGCATTCGACGTGCCCGTTTTCGCGTACCAGGTGTCGGGCGAATATGCGATGATCGAGGCCGCCGCCGCCGCTGGGGCGGGGGACCGCGACTCGCTGATCCTCGAAACGCTCATGAGCTTCAAGCGCGCCGGCTGTACCGGCGTCCTCACCTATCATGCGCTCGACGCGGCGCGGCTGCTCGAGCAATGAGCGACTTTGTCATTGAAACGGCGCGGCTAAGGTTGCGCGGCTGGCGCGAGGGTGACGACGCCCATGTCGCGGCGATCGAGACGCCGACCTTCATGCGCTGGTTGCACGACGATGGCATGGAGCCCCGCCGTCCGGGTTCGACCACCGCGCGCATGCAGGCCATGCAGGCCGAGCACGGTTTCTGCTTCTGGGTCGTGGAACCACGGGCGAGCGATGTCTTCATGGGCTATTGCGGCCTCAAATGGGTCGATGCCGAGGGCACCGAGCTGCGCGGTGCTATGGAGATCGGCTGGGGTATCGGCGAAGGCTTTCAGGGTCAGGGCTATGCGACCGAGGCGGCCGAAGCGGCGCTGGCGCACGCTTTCACTGTCCACGCCGCCCCGTTCGTCGTCGCGTTCACCGTCGCAGGCAATCGGCCGAGCTGGCGCGTGATGGAACGCGTCGGAATGCAGCGGCGCCAGGACCTCGACTATCACGACCCCGCTTTTAGCGCTGCGCTCAATCCGACGATCGTCTACCGGATCGACCGCCACCACTGGGAGCAACGCCGATGACCCGCCCCACCATCATCCCGTTCGAAGGCAAGTCACCGCGCATCCACGACAGCGCCTTTGTCGCGCCCGGCGTCGTGCTGATCGGCGATGTCGAAATCGGGCCGGAAGCGAGCGTCTGGTACAATTGCGTCATCCGCGCCGACGTCAACCACATCCGCATCGGCGCGCGCAGCAACATCCAGGACGGCACCGTCGTCCATTGCGACAGCCCCAAGGACGGCCGGCCGGAGGGATATCCCACCATCATCGGCGAGGATGTGCTGATCGGCCATCTGGCGATGGTCCATGGCTGCATCCTGCACGACCGCGCCTTTGTGGGTCTGGGTGCGATCGTCATGGACGGCTGCACGATCGAAAGCGACGCCATGCTCGCGGCAGGCGCGATGCTGACACCCGGCAAATGCATCCCCGCCCGCCAGCTATGGGCGGGACGTCCTGCCAAGATGCTGCGCGAGCTGGACGATGCAGCGATTGAGGACCAGAGGCGCGGTGCAGGGCATTATGTCGGCTATGCGAAGCGGCATCGCGCAGCGGTTCAGGCGGTCGCCGGTCAAGGCGTCAGCGCGTCGCCAGACGCAAGGTGAGCGCGTCGAGCTCGTCGTTCTGACTGTCAACCATCGACGCGACAGGTGCGCGAGCGGCGGCGATCGCGGCCACATTGGCCGCTGCCTGCGCGACATTCTCGTCTGCGGCATGCCTGACATAAAGCGTGTCGAGCGTGGCGAGGGCTGCAACACTGCCGTAGCGGGCCTTCTGGAGGGCGCTGATCGCCTGCTGCGCCGCGACCCAGGCTTCGCCGCCGACGCCGCCGGCGCTCGCGGCGGCGACCTTGCCGTCGACATCTCCGGCAAGGCGGTCATAGTCCGCCCCGGCGAGCCGCGCCATTTCGGCGAGCCCGGCGATCTCCGTCACCAGCGCCGGGTCGACCGCCGCAGGCGCTGCCGTTGCCCCGGCCACTGCCTCGGCATCGCGGTCGCGGTTTTCGACGGGACGGGGCAGGAGCGAGGGATAGGGCTCGCGCTGCGCCAGCGCCGGCAAGCCGGGAGCGAAGAACAGCAGGCCGAGGAGCGAGGCGGGGAAGCGGCGCATGACGGAACCGCATGTAGGCAAGCCGCCATGCCACGGCAAGCCGCCCTGAATACCGGCTTTGGACAGGGTTGCTCGGGCACCCGGTGATCCGCCATTGACAGCCGGGGGTCGATCCCTTAACGGGCCACTTTCCGCGTGCGGCCCCGGTTTCCGGGTGTTCGCGCGCATCGCAGTTAGACCGGAAGAGTTCAGACCCATGTTCGCAGTCGTGCGCACGGGCGGCAAGCAGTATCGCGTCGCCGCCGGAG
>CAZHGR010000043.1:0-24984 GCA_964532255.1 uncultured Sphingobium sp. | reverse complement strand
TGGGGGGCCTTCACCGGTTCATGGACTGGCCGCGCCCCATCCTCACCGACAGCGGCGGCTATCAGGTGATGAGCCTGTCGGCGCTCACCAAGCTGACCGAGGAAGGCGTGGCGTTCGCCAGCCATATCGACGGGTCGCGCCATATGCTGAGCCCCGAGCGGTCGATGGAGATCCAGCGGCTGCTCGGTTCCGACATCGTCATGGCGTTCGACGAATGCACCAAGAACGGCGCGGATCATGATGCTGCCGCGCGGTCGATGGAGTTGTCGATGCGCTGGGCCGCGCGATCGCGGGCGGGATTCGATGCGGGCGTCGATCATGCCGGGCGGTCGGCGCTGTTCGGCATCCAGCAGGGATCGCTGTTCCCCGACCTGCGCCGCGAGTCGTCCGACGCGCTGAGGGCGATCGGTTTCGACGGCTATGCGGTCGGCGGACTGGCAGTGGGCGAGGGGCAGGACGCGATGTTCGCCTGCCTCGATCATTGCGTCGGCCATCTGCCCGACGACGCGCCGCGCTATCTGATGGGCGTGGGCAAGCCCGACGATATCGTCGGGGCCGTGGAACGCGGGATCGACATGTTCGATTGTGTCCTGCCTACTCGGTCGGGACGGAATGGACAGGGATTTACATGGGACGGGCCGGTGAACATCCGCAACGCGCGGCATGCGGAGGACGAAAGTCCCCTTTCGCCGGACTGCGGCTGCCCGGTCTGTTCCACGTGGAGCCGCGCCTATCTCCACCATCTCGTCAAGGCGGGCGAGATGCTGGGCGCGATGCTGATGACGCAGCATAATCTCCATTTCTATCAGGCGCTGATGCAGGGGCTTCGCGACGCGATCGCGGAGCAGCGGCTGGGCGCTTTCGCCGACAACTTCCGCGCGCGCTATGCGGCGCGGGCGGGCGCATGATCTCACCCGCGCTCCTGAGCGCGGTCATCCTGGGTTTCACGCTCGTGCTGTTCGTGTCGGAGAAAGTCCGGCACGATCTGGTCGCGCTGATGGCGCTGTTCGCGGCGCTGATCTTCGGGCTGGTGACGCCCGACGCGGCGCTGACGGGCTTTGCCGACCCGGCCGTCATCACCGTGGCCGCCATCCTGGTCGTGGGGCGAGCGCTGGAGCTGAGCGGACTGGCGGTCGTCATCGCGCGGGCGCTGGTGCCGCGCCATCTGCCCTTCCCGGTGCGGCTGACCGGCATATTGCTGGCGGGCGCGCTGCTGTCGGCGTTCATGAACAATATCGCGGCGCTGGTCATCACCATGCCGATCGCGGCGGCGCTCGCGCGCGACCACAGCCTGCCACCGGCGGCGACGCTGATGCCGCTGGCTTTCGCGACGATCCTGGGTGGCATGACGACGCTGATTGGCACGCCTGCGAACCTGATCCTTTCCTCCGTGCGGCGCGAGGCGCTGGGCGAGCCGTTCGGATTCTTCACGATGACGCCGGCGGCGGTCGGGGTGGCGGCGCTGGGCCTTCTCTACCTCTCGCTCGTCGGCTGGCGGCTGCTGCCGATCCGGCGGTCGGAGCGCGGCGAGGCGCTGCCGCCCTGGCGGATATATGAGCTGCAGGTGCCCGAGGAATTGCGGCTGGAGCCGGTGGAGGCGATGCGCGCGGCGCTTCGTCGCTGTTCGGCGCGGCCGGTGGCGCTGTTCCGGGGCGCGACCGCGCTGCGGCTCGACCACACCGCCGCGCTGGAGACGGGCGACCGCATCCTGATGGTGGCACGCCAGAACCAGTGGACGGTCGCGGAGGAAACCGGGCTGACCACCACCGCAGAGATGGACGCCAGCCCCAATGCGGTGACGGCGCATGTCGTGGTGGGCAACGGATCGTTCCTCGAAGGGTCGAGCTATCGTGCGGTCAGGATGCGCAGCGAGGGTCGGGTCAATGTCGTCGCCGCCGGACCGGAGAGCGCCAAGTCACGCCTGCCGATGGCGCAGCTCCGGATCGCGCCGGGCGACCAGCTCTTCATCCGGGGCGAGCCCGACGATATCGCGACCTTCGCCCGGCGTGCGCGCCTGCTGGAGGTCGACCGCATCGATCCCGCACCTGTCGCGCCGGTGCGCGCGGGCTTTACCCTTGCGATCTTCGTGGCGGCGATCGCCGCCGTCGTCGGCCTGGGCCTGTCCCCGGCCATCGCCTTCCTGGGCGCCGCCGCTCTGCTGGCTGCGACGCGCCTGCTCGCCGCTGACGAGATCTATCGCTCGATCGACTGGAGCATCATCATCCTGCTGGCGGCGATGATCCCCGTCGGTCAGAGCTTCGAGACGAGCGGGGCCGCCGCCATCGCCGCGCAATGGGTGAGCGAGGTGCTTCAGGACATGCCGTTGTCGGTCGTGCTGGCGGCACTGTGCGGGATGACGTTGCTATTGTCGATCTTCCTCAACAATGTGGCGACGGCGGTGATCATGGGTCCGCTCGCCATCGACGCGGCGGGGCTGCTGAACGTCAGCCCCGACGCGGTGCTGATCGCGGTGCTGATCGGGACATCGTCGGATTTTCTGACGCCGATCGGTCACCAGAACAATCTGCTGGTGATGGGGCCGGGCGGCTATCGATTTTCGGACTATGCGCGGATGGGCGCGCCGCTGGTGGTCATCGTCATCGCCACGGCGGCCTGGCTGCTGAGTATATTGTACGGGACCGCATGACGCGGCAGACCGTCGACACGCTCAGGTCGAATCGGGAGGGGGCGGTGCCAGACCGGCCAGATCCTCGGGTCGATTGATGTTCGCGGGCGGCTGATCGAGCGTGACCGGGCGGGAGCCGACGGCCTCCGCGAAGCGAAGCATCGACTGGCGCCCTGTGCCGAGCAGGATAGACTCGAGAGTGCCGAGTGCGGCGACGGGCCAGAGGCCGATCACCGGCTGTTGTGCGACATGGGCCGGGGCGGGCGCCAGCAGGGCGGCGAGGTCGGCGGGAAGGCCGATGGCATCGACCGAGGTGCTGAGCACTTCGCCAAAACCATGGTCGCGCGCGTGGCGGAGTGCGCCGGCCAGTCCCCCCAGGGGGCCGCAGTCGGGGCGCGGCCAGTCGGGCGCGCAAGCGTGTGCCGCGTCGGTCCGGCCGATCACCACCACCGCATCGCACTGGTCCGCGAGCATGGCGGCGGCGCGGTCGAGCAGCCGTCGCCCCTCAAGCATCGCTTCCGCCTTGTCGCTGCCGAAGCGGGTCGAGCGTCCGCCCGCGAGGACCGAGCCCAGCCTCATATCGCCAGTTCCAGTTGCCGCGTCGGGGACGCCGGCTCGGCTTCCTTCTCGCCGACGAGATTATGGAGACCGAGACCGAGCAGGCGCGCACCCATGCGCAGCGGCAGCTCACCGCGAAGCAGATCGACGCCTGTTTCGAGGATCACGCCGCGATCCATGACGGGCGCGGACAGGGTTCGCGAGCGGGTGACGATGCGAAAGTCGGCGAATTTGATCTTGAGGGTGACGGTCCGGCCGAACGCCTCTGCGCGCTCGATCCGGGGCCACAGCCGCTCGGCGATCCGGTCGAGGCAGGCGACGAGGTCGGCCTCGGCGGTGTAGTCGGTCTCGAACGTGTCCTCGACGCTGATCGATTTGCGGACCTCGCGCGCGCGGACGGGGCGGTCGTCGACACCGCGCGCTGCCCAGTAATAGAAGCTGGCGGCCTTGCCGAAATGGCGCTGGAGGAACGGCAGGTCGCGCGCCTTGAGATCGGCGCCCGTCGCGATGCCGAGCGCGGCCATGCGCTGCGCGGTGACGGGACCGATGCCGTGGATGCGGGCGACGGGCATGGTCGCCATGAAGCCTTCCGCATCCTCCGGCCGGACGACGCACAGTCCGTCGGGCTTGTTCTGGTCCGAGGCGAGCTTGGCGATGAGCTTGTTGCACGAGATGCCTGCGGAGGCGGTGAGGCCGGTTTCCTCGCGGATCAGTCGGCGAAGCTCCTGCGCGATATAGGTGGCGGACGCGATGCCCAGGCGGTTTTCGGTGACGTCGAGATAGGCCTCGTCGAGCGACAGCGGCTGGATGATGTCGGTGAAGCGTTCGAAGATGGCGCGGATCTGCTGCGATACCGCGCGATAGGCGTCGAAGCGGGGACGGACGAAGATAAGGTCGGGACAGAGCCGCCGCGCCCGCCCGCCAGGCATGGCCGAACGGACACCGAACGCGCGTGCCTCGTAGCTGGCCGCTGCCACCACGCCGCGCGGGCCGCCGCCGCCGACGGCTATCGGCAGACCCCTGAGCGCGGGATCGTCGCGCTGTTCGACCGACGCGAAGAAGGCGTCCATGTCGACATGGATGATCTTGCGCGGGCGGGGCGCGGGACCGGCCGGTTCCATGGGCCCGATATGCCATGAGCGAGGGCCGAACGAAAGAGGAACAAGGCGGTGCGGCGCGAATCCGACGAAGCGAGTGAGAACGTGCTGAACTCACCCGGCGGGGCGGCGTTGGTCGCGGCAGAAGGAGATTGCCCGATGACCGACACAATCGAGATGATTCACGAGGACGGCCTGCCCGGCCATGAGAGCGAACTGCAGCCCAAGCCCGAGTGGGAGCCGCGCTATCCCGGTTCCGGGCGGCTGGCGGGCAAGGTCGCGGTGGTAACCGGTGCCGACAGCGGCATCGGGCGCGCCGTCGCGGCGCTCTATGCGCGCGAGGGCGCCGATGTCGCGATCCTGTATCTGTGCGAGCATGATGACGCGCGCAAGACCGCCGAGATCGTCGAGCGCGAGGGGCGGCGGGCGCTGACCATCGCGGGCGACGTGGGCGAGAAGGCGTTTTGCGAGCAGGCGATCGCGCAAGTGGTCGACACGCTCGGGCGAATCGACATCCTCGTCAACAATGCGGGCGAGCAGCATCCCGACAAGGAAATCACCGACATCACCGAGGAACAGCTTCGCCGGACGTTCCAGACCAACATGTTCGGCATGTTCTTCATGGTGCAGGCGGCGCGGCCGCACCTGAAGGCAGGCGCGGCGATCGTGAACTGCACATCGATCACCATGTACCAAGGCGCGGGCGAGCTGCTCGACTATTCGAGCACCAAGGGCGCGATCACGGCCTTTACCCGCTCGCTGTCGGAGAATCTGATCAAGCATGGAATCCGGGTGAACGGGGTGGCACCGGGGCCGATCTGGACGCCGCTCAACCCCATGGGCGGCGCGACGCCGGAGAAGCTGGAGCATTTCGGCGAATCGACCCCGATGGGCCGACCCGGCCAGCCCAATGAGGTCGCGCCGGCGTTCCTGTTCCTGGCGTGCGAGGACGCCAGCTATATGTCGGGGCAGGTTCTTCACCCGAATGGCGGGACGGTCGTGAACGGATAATCCGGCCCGCAAAAAAGTCCTGTCCTACAGCGTCACGCTCGATCTAGAGGAATCGACATGATGGCGGATCGCGTCGAGGGGCAACCCCGGCACGATCCGCCGCCATCGCCTGATGGCGCGACGCTGCGGCGGGACATCCATGACAAGAAAAACGAATTCCGACGCGGCGGCAGGCCGCGGCGAGGGCGCGCGTGCGCCCGCGCCGCGCTGGTCGAAGGCGCGAACCGACCGCTTTCTGGAGGTGCTCGCGGCGACGACCAATGTCAGCGAGGCCGCGCGCGCGGCAGGGATGACCGCATCGAGCGCCTATGAGCGCAAGCGCCGCGACAACCGCTTCGCGGCGGCCTGGGCCGAAGCGCTGGAGATCGGGTTTGCCGAGCTGGAGATGCTGCTGCTGCGTCACGCTCTGCAGGGCAGCGAGCGCACCGAGACGGTGACCGACAGCGACAGCGGCAAGGTCCGGCACATCAAGACGGTGCACAGCTATCCGGTCGCGGTGGCGATGCGGCTGCTGATCGCGCATCGCGAAGAGGTGGAGCGGTACCGGCTGGCCAAGGGCGTCGACCCGGCGGTGGCGAGCGAGGCGGCGGAGCGGGTGCGCGCGGAACTGAAGCGGATTCGCGAACGGCTGGGGCTGGCGCGGCAGGCCGCGGAGACGCCGGACGAGCGGGCATGAGCGGAAAGGTTTCGCGATCCGATATCGAGCTGCTCGCGGCCCTGCCCGACGATGCGCGCGAACGGTTGCTGGCGCGGCTCGGGCGCAACGGTGCGGAGGCGCTGGCGCATGACTGGAGCCTGCGCGCCCGGCCCGAGCAGTTGCCGCCGCCCGGCGAGTGGACGGTGTGGCTGGTGCTGGCGGGGCGCGGATTCGGCAAGACGCGCGCGGGTGCGGAATGGGTGCGGTGCCTCGCGGAGCGCGACGGCAATGTCCGGATCGCGCTGATCGGCGCGACCCTCCACGAGGCGCGCGCGGTGATGGTCGAGGGTGAGAGCGGGCTGCTGGCGATCGCGCCCAGAGGCCGGCGGCCCCGCTGGCAGCCGGCGCGGCGGCGGCTGGTCTGGCCCAACGGGGCGGTGGCGTCGCTTTACGGTGCGGCTCAGCCTGACGCGCTGCGCGGTGCGCAGCACAGCCATGTCTGGGGCGACGAGATCGCGAAATGGCATCATGGCGAAGCGGCGTGGGACAATGCGATGATGGGCATGCGGCTGGGTACGCGGCCACAGGCGCTTGCGACGACGACACCGCGCCCCGTGGCTTTGGTGCGGCGTCTTCTACGAAGCGCCGACGTGGCGGTGACTCGCGGCGCGACGATGGACAATCACGCACATCTGCCGGGCGCGTTCATTGCCGCAATGGTCCGTGACTATGGCGGTACGCGCCTGGGTCGCCAGGAGCTGGAGGGCCTCTATCTGGAGGAGGTCGAGGGGGCGCTCTGGAGCCGTGCGCTGATCGAGCGGTGCCGCATGCCGACCGACGAGCCGCCGACGATGGCGCGGACCGTGATCGGCGTCGATCCGCCGGCGGGAACGCGCGGCGACGCCTGCGGGATCGTTGTCGCGGGCGTGGACGAGCAGGGCATCGGCTGGGTGCTCGATGACGCCAGCGTCGAGCGCGCCTCGCCCGAGCGCTGGGCGAGCGCGGTCGTCGCGGCACGTGACCGCTGGCAGGCGGATCGCATCATCGCGGAGGCCAACAACGGCGGAGCGATGGTGGAGTCTGTGCTGCGCGCGGTGGATGCACAGGTGCCGGTGCGGCTGGTTCATGCAACGCGCGGCAAGAGCGCGCGGGCCGAACCGGTGGCGGCGTTGTACGAGGCGGCAAGGGTTCGGCACGCGGCAAGCTTTGCGCGGCTGGAGGATGAATTGTGCGGGCTGATCGCCGGGGGAGGCTATGAGGGGCCGGGACGATCGCCCGACCGGGCGGATGCGCTGGTGTGGGCGCTCACCGAGCTGATGCTGCGGGGAAAGGGGCGGCCACGGGTGCGATCCTGGTGAAATCCGCCCGCTGTATTACATCGATCGCAACGACGGGATGAACCGGCGCTCATTTTATGCTTTCATGTAGATGTGGAAGATATTTTCAAACAGATCGCGGTGAGCGAGTCGCTCGAGCAGCTCTGCGGGCATCTGGTCCCCTATGCCGAAAGCCGGGGGTTCGGAGGCGTCTTCTACTTCGCCTATGATCAGGGGCGCGGCTTTGCGGGAGAGGCACCGAGTACGGCGCTGATCCATGGCTTCAGTCCTGATGTGGTCAGAACCTATATGAAGGCGGATCATCGTCGGCTGGACGTGATGCCCCGCCTGACGCTCACCACGGGGAAGCCCGTGCGGTGGAGCGAAGGATGGGGATCGGTCGGTATCACCGAGGAGGAGGAAGCCTTCCTCACCATGATGCGGGAGGTCCAGATCGGAGATGGCTTCGGCTTTCCCTGCTATGGTGCGGGCGGCCGCAACGCCTATGTGGGCGTGGGCGTGATCAGCGAAACGGCGCGAACCGATGAGCTGGCGATCCGCGAGATGCATCTCGTCGCGCAGGCTGCGCATCTGCGGATATGCGCGCTGACCGAAAGCGGGCAGCCCCCCGCCAAGACGCTGTCGACGCGCGAGCGCGAGATCCTGTTGTGGGTCGCGCGGGGGAAAAGCAACGGGGTGATCGCGGACATTTTGGCGATCTCGCCCGGGACGGTGGATACCTATCTACGGCGGATTTACGACAAGCTGGGTGTTTCGGACCGTACATCGGCGGCGGTGCGGGGTATCGGCATGGGTCTGATTGCCGCCTGAGGGCGGCGGGGTCTGATCGCCGCCTGACGGCCTGACCGCGCGGACGCCGCAAGTGTAGGCGGCGCACAAAACAGGAGAACAGCATGAAGTGGTTCGGCCGCAAGGCCGCGACGGAGGAGTCGCGGCCGGCGCTTTCGCGCGCCTGGAGCACGGGGCTGGTCCCCCTCGGCGAATGGCCGCAAAGCTATGAGGCGCAGCTCAGCGCGGCGATCGGACAGAACCCGGTGGCGCAGCGCGCCGTTCGGCTGGTGAGCGATGCCGTCGGCAGCGCTGCGCTGACCGCGAGCGCGGAGCATGATGGCGACGCGGGGCGTGCGCTGGCGCTGGTGTCGCAACGCTCGGCGGGGCAGGGGCTGCTGCAGCTTCTGGCGGTGCATGTGCTGCTCCACGGCAATGGCTATGTCCATGTCGCCTCCGATGCCGTGGGCGCGCCGGCGCGGCTGTTCGCGCTGCGTCCCGAGCGGGTGCGGGTGGAGCCTGACGCGGAGGGCTGGCCGGTCGCCTATTCCTACCGCGTCGGCGAGCGCGTGACCCGCTATTCCGGAGAGGACGCGCTGGGCCGCACCGCCGTCATCCATGTGCGCAGCGTCAATCCGCTCGACGATCATTATGGCCTCGGCGCGCTGGGCGCGGCGGCGGGCGCGGTGGCGATCCACAATGCCGCGACGCGCTGGAACAAGGCGCTGCTCGACAATGCGGCGCGGCCGTCGGGTGCGCTTGTCTATGAAGGGCCGGACGGTACGAACCTGTCGCCCGACCAGTTCGACCGGCTGCGCGAGGAGCTGGAGAGCGCGTTTCAGGGCGCGGGCAATGCCGGGCGGCCGATGCTGCTCGAAGGCGGCCTGTCCTGGCAGGCGCTGAGCCATTCGCCCGCCGACATGGACTTCGTGGCGCTGAAAGCCGCAGCGGCGCGCGACATCGCGCTGGCGTTCGGCGTGCCGCCGATGCTGCTCGGGCTGCCGGGCGACAACACTTACGCCAATTATCGCGAGGCCAATCGCGCGCTGTGGCGCCAGACCGTGCTGCCCTTTGCCGACATGCTGCTGAGCGCGCTGTCGCAGGGTCTGGCACCGTCGCTGCCGGGGCTGAAGCTGGCGGTCGATCTGAACCGGCTGCCCGCGCTGGCGGAGGAGCGCGCGGCGATGTGGGACCAAGTGGCGAAGGCCGACTTTCTGTCGCCCGAGGAGAAGCGCGCGCTGCTGGGCATCGAGCGGGGAGAGATGTGATGCAGGACGGCGAGATGCTGGCGAGCCTGATCGCGCAGGCCGAGGAGGCGGGCGGCGACATGGTGATGCTGCGCGCGCTGGTCGAGGAGGCGAGCATGATCGGTGCCGAGCGCGCGCTGGAGCGGCTGGGTCTGGCCGATGCGGGCGCGGAGGGCGATGTTCGCGAGCTGCGCGAGCTGTTGAGCGGCTGGCGCGACGCGAAAAAGGCCGCGCGCAACGCGATGGTCGGGTGGATCGTGCGGCTGCTGGCGATGCTGCTGCTGCTCGGGCTGGCGGCGAAGACTGGGCTGTGGCCAGAGGCGCGGGCGTGAGGCTGGCGGGCTACGCCGCGATCTTCGGCCGGCGCGACCGGGGCGGCGACATCATCCTGCCGGGCGCGTTCGCGGCGAGCCTCAAGGCACGAAGCGGCGAGCGGCTGCCGCTGCTGTGGCAGCATGACGGCAACCAGCCGATCGGCGAGGTGGAGAGCATCGCCGAGGATGAGCGCGGGCTGAGGGTCGTCGCGCGGATCAGCGATCGTGCGGGTGCGGCGCGGCGCGCGGCCGAGGCGCTGAAGGCCGGAGCGGTGGGCGGGCTGTCGTTCGGATACCGGGTGGTGAAGGGCGACAAGGCGGGTTCGCTGAGGCGGCTCGCGGCGCTCGACATCGTCGAGGTGAGCCTGGTGACTCATCCGATGCAGCCGCTGGCCAGGGTGCATGCGGTGGAGGGGTAGCGGCGCATCTGTGCCGTCTCGAAGGGTGGTTCGAGACGAGGGTTCGACAGGCTCACCCTCTCCTCACCACGAACGGCTTTGTTGGCGACCTAGAGGGGTCGCCCTTTTCCTTTTTGAAGCAGGAGATGTGACCATGGTGGAAGTGAAGGCGGATGCGCTGGAGGAGAGCTTTGACGCGATCCTGCAGGCGGAACGGATCGATGCGATCGAACAGCGGATCGGCGCGCTCGACGCGGCGGTGAGGGAGCGCGGCATCGCCGTGCAGCGCCCCGCGCTCGACGGGGTGAAAGGCGGTGCGGTCGATCCTGCGCGCGCGGCGTTCGTCGACCGCTATCTGCGCAAGGGCCAGGAAGCGGGCGTCGAGCTGAAGAGCTTTTCGGGCGCGACCGGCGGCGCGGGCGGCTATGCCGTGCCGCGTGAGATCGACGCGATGATCGACAGCGCCTTGAAGGCGATTTCGCCGATCCGGCAGATCGCCAATGTCGTGCGGGTGGGATCGTCGGGCTATCGCAAGCTGGTGACCACGGGCGGCACCGCGTCGGGCTGGGCCAGCGAAACCGGCGCGCGCACCGAGACGGCGACGCCGGTCTTCAACGAGATCGCGCCGCCGTTCGGCGACCTTTACGCCAATCCGGCGGCCAGCCAGGCAATGCTCGACGACGCGCAGTTCGACGTCGAGGCGTGGCTGTCGAACGAGATCGCGATGGAGTTCGCCAAGGCCGAGGGCGCGGCGTTCGTGAGCGGCAGCGGGACCAACCGGCCCAAGGGCTTCCTGACCTATGCCGCCACCAACGAGGCGGACGGGGTGCGGGCGTTCGGGACGCTGCAATATGTGGCGTCGGGCGCGTCGGGCGGCTTTGCTTCGTCGAACCCGCAGGACCGGTTGATCGATCTCGTCCAGGCGCTCAAGTCACCCTATCGGCAGGGCGCGAGCTTTGTCATGAACTCGGCGACGCTGGCGCGAATCCGCAAGTTCAAGACGAGCGACGGCGCGTTCCTGTGGCAGCCGTCGATGGCGGCAGGGCAGCCGGCGACGCTGCTGGGCTATCCGGTGGTCGAGGCCGAGGACATGCCCGACATGGCCGCCGACAGCCTGTCGATCGCGTTCGGCAACTTCCAGCTCGGCTATGTCGTCGCCGAGCGCGGCGAGACGAGCATCCTGCGCGACCCGTTCACCAACAAGCCGTTCGTGAACTTCTACGCCGTCAAGCGTCTGGGCGGCGCGGTGTCGAACAGCGAGGCGATCAAAGTGATGAAGTTCGCCGCCTCCTAAGAGCTGCGGCGAAGGCGCCGCGCGGGGTTTCCTCCCTTTCCCTCGCGCGGCGCCGACCGTCGGCGATCCCATCCCGACTTTTCCGAGGACAATCCATGACCGTGACGATCGACGCGCCAGCCGCGCCGGCGGTGCCGCTGAGCGCCCTCAAAAGCTATCTGAAGATCGCCCTCGACGACGAGGACGCGGCCCTCGCCGGCCTGATCGCCAGCGTCACCGAACTGGCCGAGCGGTTCACCGGGCAGATACTGGTCGCGCGTGGCGTCGATGAGGTCATGCCAATCACCGGCGAATGGCAGCGGCTGACCGTGCGGCCGGTGCGTGCGCTGACCGAGGTGCGGGGGATACCGGCCGAAGGCGCGGAGTTCGCGCTGCCGGTCCATGCCTATGCGATCGACATTGACCGCAATGGCGACGGCTGGATCCGGGTCATGCGGCAGGGTGCGGCGGGGCGCGTGCGGGTACGGTACAGCGCGGGAATCGCCGCCGATGCGGGCAGCGTGCCCGACGCGATCGCGCACGGCATCGTCCGGCTGGCGGGTGAATATCATGCGCGGCGCGAGGGGCTTGAGCCGCAACCGCCCGCCGCCGTCGCGGCGCTGTGGCGGCCATGGCGGCGGATGCGGCTGGCATGAGGGCCGTCGAGAAAATGGCGCGTGACCGTGCCGACCGCCTGCGGGAGCGGGTGGCAGCCCGGCTGGCGGAGGCGCTGCCGGGCGCACGGATCGAGCGTGAGGGCGAGCGGCTGGTGGTGACCGGGCCGGGCGTGATCGCGCGCTACGCCGGCGACGATGGCTTGCGCGACTGGCGGGAGAGCGAGCGATGAGCGGGACGGTCATGCTCCGCCGCGAGATCATCGCGGCGCTGCGCGCGGATACGGCGCTGCTGGCGCTGGTGAACAGCGTCGAGGACGGCGGCGCGCCGCGCCAGTCGCCGCCGTCGCTGAGGCTGGGCGAGCTGTTCGCGAGCGAATGGCGCGCGCGCGGGGTCGAGGGAATGTCGGTGCGCGTGCCCTTCACCTTGGTCGACCGCGCCGAGGCCGCTGACCGGATCGCGGCGGCGGCCGACCGGATCGGCGCGGCGATGGCGAGCCTGCCGGTGGAGGTGGACGGCTGGCGCATCGGCGCGGTGCTGTTCGAGCGGCAGCGCACCCTCTCCGCGCCGGGCGGGCAATGGTCGCTGCTGATCGACTATCGCGCGCGGATGGAGCGCACGGTGTGAGGACGGGAATGACATTCTGGAAAGGACAGCATCATGGCGGTTGAGAAGGGCAGTGCGTTCCTGCTGAAGATCGGCAATGGCGGCTCGCCCGTCAGCTACGCAACGCTGGCGGGGCTGCGCACGACGCAGTTGTCGGTGAATGGCGAGGCGGTGAACGTCACCAGCAAGGACAGCGGCGGCTGGCGCGAGCTGCTCGCCGGAGCGGGCGTGCGGTCGGTGAGCGTTGCTGGCGCGGGGGTGTTCACCGGTAGCGCGGCGGAGACGCGGCTGCGGGGCCATGCGCTGGCCGGCGCGATCGACGACTATGAGCTGAGCTTCGAAAGTGGCGAGCGGATGCGCGGGCGCTTTCTGGTCACGCGGCTGGACTATGCCGGCGACTATAATGGCGAGCGCAACTACACGCTGAGCCTCGAAAGCTCGGGCGCGGTGAGCGTGCTGTGAGCGCGATCGCCAATCCCGCGCGCGGCGAGGCGGCGATCCGCATCGGCGGCTGCGATCATGTGCTGCGCCCGACATTCACCGCGCTGGTCGCGGCCGAGGGCGAGCTGGGGCCGCTGCTGGCCCTTGTCGACCGGGCGGCGGAGGGGCGGATCGCGATCGGCGAGATCGCGACATTGTTCTGGCACTGCCTGGATGCGCCTGCAGGCGTGAGCCGCGAGCAGATGGGCGAGGCGGTCGTGGCGCTGGGGCTGGCGGGGACGATGCCGATGCTGCGCAGCATATTGCAGCAAATCCTCGTCGGCGCGCGATGAGCTTCGCCGAGGCGGCCACGCGGGCCGCGGGGCTGGCCGGGCTGCTGCTGGGCTGGCACCCGCGTGAGTTCTGGGACGCGACCCCGGCCGAACTGGCGGCCGTGCTGGCGGCGGCGGACGAAACCGGCGGCGGCGAGCGGCCGGCGGGACGCGCCGACATCGACCGGCTGAAGGAGATGTTTCCCGATGGGTGACGAGATCGAGACACTGATCGTCGGTGTGCGCGCCGACGTGACCGGTTTTGCGCGCGATGTCGCGGCCATGCGCGAGGATCTGCAAGGCGGGTTGGCAGGAAGTGCCGACAGGGCGGGGCAGGCGATCGAGCGCGGTCTGCTGCGCGCGGTGCGGACAGGCAAGTTCGGATTCGAGGATCTGAAGCGTACCGCGCTGGCGGTCATGGCCGAGATCGCCGCATCTGCGGTGCGCAGCGGATTGGGCGCCATTGGTGGAGGCGCAGGCGGTGGGGGCGGCGTGATCGGTCTCGCCACCAGCCTGATCGGCTCGGCGCTTGGGCTGCCGGGGCGCGCCACGGGCGGGCCGGTGTCGCCGGGCCGCGCGTTCATGGTGGGCGAGCGCGGGCCGGAACTGTTCGTGCCGACGTCGAGCGGCATCGTTCATCCGGCGACGGGAGGACAGGGCCCGCGCGACGTGCGGATCGTGATCCAGGTCAATGCGCCGCCGGGCGAGAACAGCCGCCTGCTGGCGCGAAGCGCGCGGCAGGTGGCGCGCGCGGTACGCGGGGCGCTGGCGGAGTAGGGGGAATAGCCGGACCGAGTAGAGTCATCGGGCGCTGCTCCCCACCCCAACCCCACCCCAACCCCTCCCCTAAAGGGGAGGGGCTTTTCAGTTTTCTGTCATCGTTTGAGGGAATTCCATGCCCCATTGGCTTGCACGCGAGCGGCGTGGGCAGGAGAGTGCGCCGTTCAAGCGGTTTGCAGCGCCCTTCTGGACCGTCAATTTCCCGCGCCCGATGATGGCGTCGGTCGTGACGACCGCGCCCGACGCGCTGCGGGTCGATGCCGTCTTCTATCATTCGGACGAGCTGGCGGGGCTGATCTGGGAGTCGGAGGACCGCTGGGACCATCCGCTGCTCGGCTATGCGACGCGGCGCGACTATGCGCATTGCCGGCTGTCGTTCCGCTGGCGGAGCGGCGGGGTGATGCCGCTCGACGCGATCAACGGGCCCACGATAACGATCGAGGGCCGCGACGCCGATGGCCATGCCCGCGCCTGGTATGTGCGGCTGTGGAACTATGCCGAGGGGTCGCCCGAAGACGCCGTCGTCACGCTAGACTTCGACGCGCTCGACGGGGGTTTCCTGTTGCCCGGCGAGGCGGACCGGGTGTGGCCGCACGATATCGACCGGCTGTTCGTGTCGATCGTTCCACCCGGATATGACCAGGTGGCGACGCCATTCGCTACGGGGCGGGAGGCCTGGGTCGCGCTGAGCGACATCGCCTGTGACGGGTCGGGATCGATGCTGACCATCGGCGACATCATGGTGCCCGAGCATCGGCTGCGGATCGCGACCGGCTATGACGACGCCTATAACCAGACGCCCGAGCGCGTGCTTCGGCAGATCCAGGCGCTCGGCTATCGCGAGACGATCGTCCATTATGTGGGCATGAGCCATTATTTCCGGCTCGAACGGTCGGGTGGCGGGCTGTATGCGAGCCTTGCAGGCGGGGCGATCAATACCCCTTGCACCGCCTGGCATGCCGACTTTCTGGGCCGGGCGAAGGCGATGGGCTTCGCTGTGATCCTGTCGCTGTCGTACGAGCTGTTCGACGCGCATTGCTGGGGCGACTGGAAGCAGCGGACGAGCGATGGCGCGCCCGCGCTGACCGGCTGGGTGCCGCCGTCGACCTTGCTGTCGCCCGCGCATGGCGGCGCGATGGCCTATCTGCGCGCGGTGGCGGGGGCGTTCGTCGCGCTGGCGCTGGCCGAGGGCGTGGCGGTGCGGTTTCAGATCGGCGAGCCCTGGTGGTGGGTGACGCCCGACGGCAAGCCCTGCCTCTATGACGATGCGGCGCGCGCGGCCTTTGGCGGTTCGCCGCCGGTCATCGCGCATGTCGGCGAAAGCATGGACCCGGGCCGGATCGCACTGCTCGACGCGGCAGGCGCGCTGCTGGCCGCATCGACCGATGCGCTGGCGGCGAGCGTCCGGGCGGTGGCACCGGGCGCCGAGATACTGGTGCTGGTCTATCTGCCGACGGTGCTTGACCCTGAGGCACCGGAAATGAAGCGCGCCAATGTGCCGACCGGCTGGGCGGCGCCTGCTTTCGACCGGCTGCAGGTCGAGGATTATGACTGGGTGACCGACGGCCATGCGGCACGGTCGCGCGCCGCCCGCGCGGCGATCACCCAGCGGCTCGGCTATCCGCAGGAGGAGCAGCATTATTTCGCGGGCTTCGTTCTCGACGGGGCCGATCCGTCCGCCCCGGTGAAATGGGAGCGGATCGCCGAGGCTGCGCGCCTGTCGCTGGCGGGCGGCGACGCGGCAACGGTGCTGTGGGCGCTGCCGCAGGTCGCGCGCGACGGCTTTACCTGGTTCACGATGGAGGGAGAGGCTGAGGTGCAGCATTTCGACGACGTCCGCTTTCCGCTCGACATCGGCCGGCGCGCGAGCGTCTCGCCCGTCTTCTCGACGCAGACCATCGAGGCGCAGTCGGGCCATGAGCAGCGCAGCAGCGACTGGGCCGACGCGCGCATGCAGTTCGACGCGGGGCCAGGGGTGCGGTCGGATGCCGATCTCGCGAGCCTGATCGCCTTCTTCCGCGCGCGACGGGGTGCCGCGCGGGGCTTTCGCTTTACCGACCCCTATGACCATAGCTCGGCCCCGTTCGACCTGCCGGTCAGCGCGATCGACCAGAGGATCGGGACCGGCGACGGGACCGCCACGCGCTTCGCGCTGGTCAAGCATTATGGCGACGGTGAGGATCCGCAGACGCGCCGGATCACGCGGCCGGTCGCAGGAAGCGTCCGCGTCGCGGTGGACGGCGTGGAAGCGGCAGCCGGAGCATGGGAGCCGGGCGAGCTCGGCGCGGTGCTGTTCGACGAGCCGCCGCCGCCGGGGAGCATCGTGACCGCCGGATTCCTGTTCGACGTGCCGGTGCGCTTTGCAAGTGACAGCCTTGAGATCAGCGCGGAGACCTGGGCGGCGGGCGAGGTACCGTCGGTGCCGCTGGTGGAGGTGCGCGAATGAGCGCGGCGGCGATCCTGTCGAAGCCGCTCTGCGCGCTGGCCTTCTGCTGGCGGCTCGAGCGGCGCGACGGCGTTGCGATCGGGCTGACCAGCCACGACCGGCCGCTCACAGTGGAAGGCTTTCGCTATGCCGCGACGCCGGGCGTGGTTCCCAGCGCGATCCGGCATGGCGGCGATCTGGACAGCGCGGTGATGGATGTGGAGAGCGCGCTTTCGGTGGCCGCGCTTTCGGAAGACGATCTGGCGGCGGGGCGCTGGGACGGGGCGGCGGTGTCGCTCCACCTGACCGAATGGACCGAGCCGGGCATGCTGTGGCTGGAGCTGGCGAGCGGAACGCTGGGCCTGGTCCGGCAGAGCGACGGGGCGTTCAGTGCGGCGCTGGAGAACGGCAAGACGATCTTTCGCCGCGCCGTCGTTCCGCTGACGTCGCCGGGTTGCCGCGCCACGCTGGGCGACGCCGATTGCAGGGTCGACATGGCTCCAATCCGTCGGCGGGTGTCGGTGGATGCGGTTGCGGGCGACCGGGTGACGATCGCGGGTCTTGCCGGCGAGCCTTATGCCTTCGGGCGGCTCCGATGGCTCGGTGGGCCGAGCTGCGGGCTGTCCGAGGCGGTGCTGGCGGGAAGCGCGGGCGAACTCCTGCTCGCCGAGGCGGTCGACGCGGCGATCGCGCCGGGAACGCCCGCGCTGATCGAGCAGGGCTGCGACAAGCGGCTGGCGACCTGTGGGGGGCGTTTTGGCAATGCGGCCAATTTTCAGGGCGAGCCCTTTCTGCCCGGAAACGACCTGCTCACCCGCTACCCGGGGGCGTGAGATGGGGAGTGATGACGAAGCGGGCAGGAGGATCGCCGCAGCGGCGCGCGGATTTCTGGGCGTGCCGTTCAGGCTGCACGGTCGCGACCCGGGGACGGGGATCGATTGCGTGGGGCTGGCGCTGCTGAGCGTTCGGGCGGCCGGCTTTCCGGTTGCGGAGCCGCCGCCCTATCGGGTGCGCAGCGGCCATGCGGCACCCGCGATGCGGTGGATGGAAGCGCTGGGCCTCACCGAAGCGCGCAGCCCGGCAGCGGGCGACATCATCGTCGCAGCCGTCAGCCCGATCCAGATTCATTTGCTGGTCGACGGCGGTCCCGGACGAGACGGGGGGCTGATCCACGCGCATGCGGGTCTGGGCCGGGTGGTGGAAATGGCCTGGCCGGCGGAGTGGCGGCTGCTGTCGCGCCGCCGCGTCACAGGGCGAAGGGAAAACTGACATGGCAACGCTTGTCCTGACGGTGGTCGGAACCGTGCTGGGGGGTCCGATCGGCGCGGCGGCCGGTGCCCTCGCCGGGCAGGCGATCGATGCCGAGCTGTTCAAGCCGGCCGGGCGCAAGGGACCACGCCTTTCCGACCTGCGCGTGCAGACGTCGAGCTATGGCACCGCCGTTCCGCAGATCTTCGGAACGATGCGCGTGGCCGGGACGGTGATCTGGGCGACCGACCTTGTCGAGCGGCGCGAGCGGTCGGGTGGCGGCAAGGGACGCCCCAGTGTCACCACATTCAGCTATTCGGCGAGCTTTGCGGTGGCGGTGTCGTCGCGGCGGATCGTCCGCATCGGGCGGATCTGGGCTGACGGCAATCTGCTGCGCGGGAGCGGCGGCGATTTCAAGACGCCGGTCGGCGCGTTCCGTGTTCACACGGGCGAAGCGGACCAATCGCTCGACCCGCTGATCGCCGCCGACAAGGGGCAGGGGATGACGCCCGCGCACCGGGGCATGGCCTATGCGGTGTTCGAGGATATCGAGCTTGCCGATTTCGGCAATCGCATACCCTCGCTGACATTCGAGGTTGTGGGCGATGCGACTCCGTCGATCGGTGCGGTCGCAGGTGCGCTGACCGGGACAGCGGGCATCGGGCCCGACGACGCACAGACGATGGCGATCAGCGGCTATGCCGCGCTTGGCGAGGATGCGGGCGCCGCGCTGGCCCCGCTGATCGAGGCACAGGATCTGGTGGCGTTGACTTCAGGCGACGGCGCGGTCCTGACGGTCGGGCGCGACAGCGGCACACTGCTGGTTCGCCGCGAGGATCTGCGTACGGCGGGCGGCAGGCGCGTGAACGCGCGCGAGGAGCGTCGCGAGCCCGTCGAGCGGGTGCCGCGCCGCGTCTCGCTGCGCCATTATGAACCTGCGCGCGATTTCCAGACCGGCACGCAGGGGGCCGAGCGGCAGGGACCGGGCGCGGCCGAGGCGCTGATCGACCTGCCCGCCGCGATGACTGCGGAGGAGGCGCGGAGGAATGCGGTCGACGGGCTGCGCCGGACCATCGCACGGCGACGGACCGTCAGCGTAGCGCGAGGCTGGGCGGCGCTCACGCACCGTGTCGGCGATCTCGTCGCGCTCGAGGGTGCTGGCGGGCGGTTCCGGGTCGAGGGGCTGGAGTGGGAGGCGGGTGCGGTGCAACTCACGTTGCGCGCGGTGCCGTCATCCTCTGCCGTGCCGACGCCGCCTGCCGATGCCGGTGAGCCGGTTCGGCAGGCGGACAGGCCGCTCGGATCGACACGCCTTGCGCTTTTCGAGACGCCGCAGCCCGGAGACGAGCCCGTCCGTTCGCCGCATATTGTGGTGGCGGCATGCGGCGATGACGGCGGCTGGCGGCCCGCCGCACTGTTGGTGCGCGACGGCGAGGATGCCTATGTGCCGATTGGCAGGTCGGCCGCAGCCGCAGTGCTGGGCGAGACGCTCGGCGTACTGCCGCCCGGACCGTCGACCTTGTTCGACGCCCGCGCGTCGGTGCAGGTGCGGCTGTTCGACGAGAGCGCGATCCTCGCTCCCGCGAGCGATGCCGCGCTGCTGAACGGTGCCAATGCCTGCATGATCGGCGACGAGCTGCTCCAATTCGGAGAGGCGGTTGCGGTCGGCCCGCGCGACTATGTGCTGAGCCGCCTGCTGCGCGGCAGGCGAGGCAGCGAGTGGGCGCGCCTGTCGCACGCCGCCGGTGAGCCCTTCGTCCTGATCGAGGAGGATCGGCTGTTTCCGCTGGCGGGCGATCTGGTCCGGATCGGCGCCGATATCACGGTCGCGGCGCAGGGGCTGGGCGATCTGTCGCCCGTCCTGCGCAGTCGGACGGTGACCGGAGTGGCTGCGCTGCCCCTGTCTCCGGTCGGACTGCGGATCGAGGGGCGCGATGCGGCGGGATTCGCGATCCGCTGGATTCGAAGAAGCCGGGCGGGCTGGCAGTGGCGCGACGGGATCGACGCGCCGCTGGGCGAGGAGCAGGAGCGCTATGCCGCCTCGCTCTCGGCTGGCGGCGCGCCGGTGCGGTCGGCGACACTGGCCGAGCCGTTCTGGATCCTGCCGCCCGAAGCGATCGCGGCCGACCGAGCGGCCGCCGGAGGTGCGCCGCTGACGGTCAGCATCAGCCAGATCGGCGACAATGGACTGGGCCGCGCCGCCACCGCCTTGCTGCCGGACGGCTGAGGCGCATTTTCGAGGGAGATGCATGATGAGCGAAGCGTACAGTCCGAGACTTGCATTGCCATTTCTTCAGCCGGGGCAGGCGCAGAAGGAGGTGACTCATAACGAGGCGCTCCAGGCGCTCGACATGCTTGTCCAGCCGGTGGCGGAGACGGCCGATCTGGGCGCCCCTCCCGGCGCGCCGGTGGAGGGGCAATGCTGGATCGTTGGCACTCCGGGCAGCGGGGACTGGGCGGGCCGATCGGGGCAGATCGCCCAGTGGACGGCCGGGGGATGGCGCTTTGTCGTTCCCGCCGAAGGATGGCGCTGCCATGTTCGCGACCGCGAAGGCGCGATGGTGCATGACGGCAACGGCTGGGTCGACGGGGCGCTTCGCTCGGATGGACTTTATGTGTCCGGCACGCGGGTTATCGCAGCGCGCCAAGCGGAAATCGCCGATCCTGCCGGCGGCGGCACCCAGGATATGGAAGCGCGATCCGCGATCAGCGCCATTCTCGCGATGTTGCGAGTTCATGGCCTGATCGATAGTTGAGTCCGTCCGCTCGTTTCTGGCTGTTGCGCCACGGCCACGGCGCGGTGCAATCAATGAACAAATGTTGAGGAGCTTGATCTGCGATCATTTGTGCTCTTGCAACGCAACCTTCCCCTGCTTAGAGCGTTGGCGCAGTCCGTTGTGACAGTCTGAAAGGGGAATAACATGCGAAAGCTTGGCTTGGCCATCGCGCTCGCTTCCACTGCGTTGGCATCGCCGGCGCTTGCTCGCGATGATAGCTTCTATATCGGTGTGCATGCTGGTGCGGTGCTTGTCGAAGACACGGACGTTGATGTTCGTCCGTCTACCGCGCTCGACTCCAACTGGGAAACCGATACCGGCTACGATGTCGATGGCGTTATCGGCTATGATTTCGGCATGTTCCGTCTCGAGACCGAGGTAGCCTATCGTCGTGCCAACACCGATGTGAATCGGTTCGCGACTAGCAGCAGCACACTCGGGAACGTTCACACGCTGAATTTCATGGCAAACGGGTTGCTGGATTTCGGACCCGATGACGGCCTGCAGGGCTTCATCGGCGGCGGTGCCGGTGTGGCTCGGTCCTATCTGTTCTCGGCGACAACCGACGATTCGGACACGGGCTTTGCGTGGCAGGCACTTGCCGGCGTTCGGTTCCCGCTGAGTGATCGTATCGATGCGGAGCTGAAGTATCGCTACTTCAACCATGACAACGTCGAAGTGGCTGGGACGGGCGCTGCTCTGGGCAACAATGTCACCGCCGACCTGCGTTCGCACTCGGTGCTGGCTGGCCTGATGTTCAACTTCGGCGAGCCTGCGGCCCCGCCTCCCCCGCCGCCTCCGCCTCCGCCGCCGCCTCCCCCGCCGCCTCCGCCGCCTCCGCCTGTCGCGCAGTGCACCCCGGGACCGTACATCGTGTTCTTCGAGTGGGATCGCTCCGACATCACGCCGGATGCCGCGACCATTCTCGACAACGCGGTTTCGGCTTATGCCGATTGCGGCAATGCGCAGGTCATGCTGGCCGGCCACGCCGACAAGTCGGGTTCGCCCACTTACAACCAGGGCCTGTCCGAGCGTCGTAACGAGTCGACCCGTGCTTATCTGACCTCGAAGGGTATCCCCGACGGCGTTATCATGAGCCAGGCCTTCGGTGAGTCGCGTCCGCGCGTCGAGACCGCCGACGGCGTCCGCGAGCTCCAGAACCGCCGGGTGGAAATCACCTACGGTCCGGGTTCGGGCATGTAATCACTGGCTGAAGCCTTCATCGGCTTCAGGTGAAGAGAGGGCCGGCCGCAAGGTCGGCCCTTTTCTGTTGAAGTGCCGCGCAACACGACCGCTATGCGGCGGACGACATGCCGGGTCAGTCGAGGCGCACCGACGCGATCTGGTGGTATTCGCTTCCCGCTGGGGTCAGATGGCTCTCCATCAGCGAGCAGCGCGCGAAGACGGCGGGTCCGAACGAACGTCCGCCTTGGGCGGCGAGCCAGTCCTGCACCGGTCCTGCCGTGCGCGGAAGCCTGGCGAGCGTGACATGCGGGAGATAGGCCCGTCCTTCCGCTTTCAACCCGACTGTCTGGCACAGCCGGTCGAGCTTCCGATGAAGCTGTGCAAGCGGTTCAGCTGGCGTGGCCCTGATCCACAAGGCGTTAGGCCGCCCGGCGCTCTCGAACACACCCAGGCCGGCTAGGGTCAACGCGGGCAGGTGCGACACCATGCGCGGCAATGCGGCCGCGAGCTCATCTGCCTGATGCATGTTGACGTCACCGACGAAGCGGAGCGTGAGGTGCAACTGCTCGCGGCTTTGCCAGTGCGCACCGTGGACACCGTGCATGATGTCCCGCAAGGCCTCGCACAGCGCAGGGGGCGGCAGCAGCGCGAAGAAAAGGCGCATCACAGGGGCCGTGATTCAGGGGGGCGGGATCGGCGCAGGAACCGGAAATGGCAAAGAAAGTCCGGATTCGCTTGAAAATCCATGGGAGACATCAGATATTCCGGTTACGCCGATGCAGGCAAGGTCGGCGGTAAGGAGATGATTTGCAATGGCCAATTGGCGCGATCCCATGAGTCCGTCGGTGAATGCCGCCGGGTTCTCAACCGCTGCGCGCGGCGCGGAGTTCGATGCCGGGCTCCGCTCCTACATGCTGTCGGTCTATAACTATATGGCGAGCGGCGTGCTCGTCACCGGCATTGTCGCGCTGCTGTTTGCGCAGAGCGGGCTCGCCGCCCAGATCCTGATGGGTCCGGGCCTGATGAAATATGTCATCATGTTCGCCCCGCTGGCGTTCGTGATGGTGCTGAGCTTCGGCATCGGCCGGCTGTCCACCGCGACCGCGCAGGCGCTGTTCTGGGCATTTGCGGCGGTCATGGGGCTGTCGCTGTCGTCGGTGTTCCTGATGTACACCGGAACGTCGATCGCTCAGACCTTCTTTGCGACCGCCGCGGCGTTCGCCGGTCTCAGCCTGTTCGGCTACACGACCAAGAAGGACCTCTCGGCATTCGGCACCTTCCTGATCATGGGTGTCGTCGGCCTGTTCGTCGCGATGCTGATCAACCTGTTCGTTCAGTCGAGCGCGCTCGACATGGCGATCAGCTTCATCGGCGTGCTGCTGTTCGCGGGCCTGACGGCTTATGACACGCAGCGGATCAAGAGCATGTACGCCCATGTCGCGGGAAGCGACATGATGGGCAAGACTGTTGTGATGGGTGCGCTTCAGCTCTATCTCGACTTCATCAACATGTTCCTGTTCCTGCTCCGCTTCATGGGCGGCAACCGCGACTGAGGTTCGCCGGACCTCTAACATCGGAACGAGGCCCGGAGGTACGATCCTCCGGGCCTTTTCCTTTACGAAGCGGTTGCTCCCTGCATCTCGGCGATGAGGGCATTGTCGATCGCCTTGGCGCGGACATAGGCCGGGCGCTCGCGCAGGTGCCCGACATAGGCTTCGAACGCCGGACGCGGGGCGAGCATGTTGAACGCCAGCATGAAGTCGATGAACGACCCGACATAGACATCGGCCGCGCTGAATCGGTCGCCGGCAATGAAGGTCTTGCCCGCGACCGCCGTCTCCAGAGCATCGACCGCCAGATCGAAATTGCCATAGCCGAACATGGCCTGTTTCTCGGCATCGGGTTCCCATCCGGCCGATTTGTCGCTGAACGCGGCCTCGATCGGTCCGGCGACAAAGAACATCCAGCGGAAATAGGTGCCGCGCGCCGGCATGTCGGGCAGCAGCCCGGCTTCGGGAAAAGCCTCGGCGAGATAGGCGCAGATCGCGGCGCACTCGGTCACGACTTGGCCGTTGTGAACGACCGCCGGAACCTTGCCCATGGGGTTGATCGCCAGATATTCGGGCGCCTTCATGCTGGTGCCATAGTCGAGCAGATGCTGCCGGTACGGTACGCCCGTCTCCTCCAGCATCCAGCGGACGGTCTGCCCGCGCGACATGGGATGGGTGTAGAAGTCGATGTCTTCGCTCATGGTCCGGCGCTTTCCCTCCGCTGCAGGACTCGCCGCGAGTCCTTGCTGCATCGTAACGCAGATCAGTTCCGGCGAAAGCGCCCTTCTCGCAGAAAGGCGATCACTTGGCGTCGGACAGCGGCGTTCGACGGCATGAAGGCATGGGTTACCGGCATGACGATGTGGTCGGTCATGCCCGCAATCCGGGTGGACGCGACCGATACCGTTCCATCGTTCGGGCGCGGCAGCAACCGGGGAATGACCGGCTCCCAGGGCGTGCGACCCGCGATAACGCCCAGCGGAAAATCGACCGGGCACAGCAGCGCCTCGTCATCGGGATGGCGGGTGGTCGTCAGGAAATTGCCGACCGGGCCGAGCACCCGGTCGCCCAGTCTCAGCCGCAGCGACAGGTCGGCCCATTCGCTGCCGCCATGCGGCGTGCCCATCATCACGACGCGGCCCAGCGTGGCGGGACGATAGCGGCTGAGGAGAGCGCGGATCAGCAAGCCACCGAGCGAATGGCCGACGAGGTGAAGCGGCCCGTCGGTCCGATCCGCAAAGTCCCGGATTCTCGGCTCGAGCGCATCGACGATGTCGGGCAACGCATGGGTCATGCTGCAATAGCGCAGGTTGAGAGCAGCAAAGCCCTCCGCCTCCGCCCAGCGGGCGAAGCGCCCCATGCCCCCCATCATCTGCCGGTGCCCGTGCAGAAAGACGATCCCCGCCGAACCCGGTGTCGCCGGGTGCGGCGGGGATGCCAAAATCGTCGCGCCGGACGCCGGCACGCGGTCAGTCCTTGTTGACGCCATCCTTGGCGAGCCCGGCACGCGGCTTCTTCGGACCCGACGCCTTCCGGCCCTTCGCCTTGGCCTTGGCGGGCGCGGCGGGCGTGATCTCGAACGCCAGCGCGTCGTCCTTCAGCCTCACCACGACCTCGCCGCCGTTGACGAGCTTGCCGAACAGCAGCTCCTCGGCCAGCGGCTGCTTGATCTTCTCCTGCATCAGCCGGCCCATCGGACGCGCGCCGTACAGCTTGTCATAGCCCCGGTCGGTGAGCCACTTGCGCGCGCCTTCCTCCAGCGTGATGTGGACGTTGCGGT
>CAZHGR010000042.1:0-25027 GCA_964532255.1 uncultured Sphingobium sp. | reverse complement strand
CAACTGCCTCAACTTCGCCAATCCGCAGCGGCCCGAGATCATGGGCCAGATCGTCGGCTGCCTCGAAGGGATGAGCGAGGCCTGCCGCGCGCTCGATTACCCCATCGTGTCGGGCAATGTGTCGCTCTACAATGAATCAAAGGCGACCGGCGGCGGCAGCGCGATCCTCCCCACCCCGGCGATCGGCGGCGTCGGCCTGCTCGAAGACCTTGGCCGGATGGCGACGATCGGCTTCAAGGATACCGGCGACATCATCCTGCTGGTCGGTGACCACAGGGGGGACCTCGGTCAGTCGCTGTGGCTGCGCGAATGCCACGGGCGCGAGGGGCGCGACGCCGGCCCGCCGCCGCGCGTGGATCTGGCCGCCGAGCGCCGCACCGGCGACTTCATCCGCGCCGCGATCCGCTCGGGCGCGCTCACGGCGGTTCACGACGTGTCCGACGGCGGCGTCGCGGTGGCGGTCGCGGAGATGGCGCTTGCCAGCGGCATCGGCGCGATGCTCGACCAGCCGCTGCTGCCCGGCGGCGTGGCGGCGACCTATTTCGCGGAGGATCAGGGGCTGTACGTGGTCACCGCACGCGACGCGGCGCTCGCCGAGTTTCTGGCGCATGCGGGCCGCGAGGGCGTCGACGTCGCCCGCCTCGGTCGCACCATCGCCAGCCGCATCATCTTCGAACTGCCCGACTGCGACTGCTGCGTCACCCTCGACGACCTGCGCACCGCGCATGAGGGCTTTTTCCCGAAGCTGATGGCGACCGAGATTTAAGCACGACGCTTGGACAGGAGGCGAGCGACCCCAGCCTTCAGCCCGCGGCTGAAGTTTATCCTGAGCGCCTGCGGCAAGCAGGCAGTCGAAGGGCTGGGGTGACGTCTTCCTCACCCGCAATGCCACGTTCCCCCGTCGTGCCTCACCCCCACGTCATGCCACCCCCCCCCCCGTCATGCCAGCGAAGGCTGGCATCCGGTGAAAGTAAGCGTCCGGCGTCTATTGCAGTTGCTTTGCCAACTGTGTGACGTTGGCCTATGTTTTGCAGGTGACACTCTTGAGAAGAGGTGCTGTGAATGGCCATAACGACGCAAATCCTCCGATTTATCGCGGTTGCGTCATTGTCAGGAGGTGCCGCGCTAGCCGAGGCACGTGAGCCTTCAGCTCTTTTTTCGAGCCAAGAACAGGCGCTTGAGTTCACTCGATCGATTGGGCTTGGATGGGGTGAACCTACCGTCTTGGAAAGTGGCGGCAGCGACTACTTTGGGTTCTCGAGGCCAACCTTCTTTGTTTACTCGATCGGTACGCTCAAAGGCTATATGGTCATCGGATACGATAGATCCGGCCAAATCGGCTTCTATGAGGTCAGATATCCGACCTTGAAGACGGACTGCGTCAGCATTCCCGACACCCGGGCATTGGCAAAAAATCTGCTCAATCAGTTCGAGCCGGACTTTGCTGACAACACACGGGAAGTGAACTTCGTTGGGAGCTCCGCAGATCTGGTATGGCCGTATACAGCGTTTATGAGTGGTCCTGGTCCTGTCGTTGGACGCACTGCATTCCGTTTCTACAAAATGAACGGCTACTGCAGCTTCAGGGTAGTCAGATTTAGTGGAAGGCTAAGCGCAAGAACGACACCCTGATCACTTTGTACCTCGCTCGGCCGGCCACAGCCAAGGGAGCAATTCATCGAGCCGGATCGGATGGCCCTTGCCGATCCGGTCGAGTACATCACTGAGCCACGCCTGCGGGTTGATGCCATTGAGCTTGGCCGTCTCGAGCAGCGAATACATGGCGGCGGCCCGGTGAAACGACGCGCCGCCCCTACCGCGCCGCGATCAGCAGCCGCTCGTTGAACGCCTGTACGGGGCGCGCATTATGGCCCATGATCTCCATCAGGTCGGCCATCTGCGACGCGCTGGCGGTGATCGGCTGCGCGGCGACGTGCCAGTTGACGCCCTCGCTGCACGGCGGCGTCGTCAGCGATCCCATGTAGCGATACACCTCCAGGCTCGCGGGCAGCAGCGCGCGCGGGTCGAAGCTGAACCCCTCGACGGTCTTGGCCGCAGCCTCGCGCCGGGGTGCGGCGACGATCACCTTGGCCAGCTCCATATTCGTCGACCCCTCCTCGAACAGCACGCCCAGCACCGCGAGCTTTCCATATTCGTCGGCATGGACGAAATGCGCCTCGAGCGGATAGCGGCGGCCGTTGATGACATGCTCCGACGGCGTGTGGAAATGCACCTGCTTCAGGCTGTAGCGATGGTTGGCGCTCATCAGCCCCGCCGCGCCGTCGAAATTGACCTGGACGGTATGCCCGTTGTTGAGGATGGTCAGCGGCTCGCGCTTGTAGTCGGTCTGGACGGTTACGCTGGCCACGGTGTTGGCCATGCCGAGGTCGATGGGCGACTGCGACTGGCCGGTGCCGCACAGCCGGTATCCGGCGTCGAGATGGCCCCAATGCTCCGGCCCGTCAAAGCCCTCATAGCCCCAATGGACGCCGTGGCGGGCCGCTGCCGCCGGCGCGTGATCGCCGGCACCGGCCGCGTGGGTCGTATGGACAGCCGCCGCCTTCCGCGCGGGCGCGGCATGCCCGCCGCTCTCCTTCTTGCCATGGCCTGCGCCCTGCGCCGCCACCGCCGCAAGCCCCGCCAATGCGATTACCCCGAACGACTTCATCCCGACCATCTGCCACACCCTCCGTTCCCCGCGTGCGTGATGGCAGATCGCGGTAAACAGGGAGCCAAGCTTCAGGGTTAACGACGCGGAGACGCCCGTTCAGGGGCGCCGCAGAATGAACTCATGGTCGATATGGCTGCCCACGGGAAATTCATACTCGCCGACCTTGCGAAAGCCGAAAGTGGCGTAGAAGGCCTGCGCGCGATCATTGCCCGACCACACCCCGATCCATTGGCGCTCCGGCGACTGCAGATCGAGCCAGGCGAGCGCCTCGCCCATCAGCCGCCGCCCCAGCCCCGCACCCTGCCAGGCACGGCCGAGATAGAGCTGCCGCATTTCGCCGTCGCCGGGGCGCACATCGGCATGCGGCAGCTTGCACGGCCCGACATGGCAATAGCCCGCCAGCCTGTTGTCTTCGGTCACGGCGACCCAGGTGGCGTGCGTGGGCGCGTCAAGCTCGCGCCGTACCGTCTCGACGCCATAGCTCTCCGCCTCGAACAGCGCCAGGTCGGCGGCCGGATAGGGGATCGCGAAATCCTCGAGGAAGGTCTCGCGAAAGGTTGCGCGCTTCAGCATCGCCAAAGCGACCGCGTCCTCATGCGTGGCGCGGCGGATCAGGACCGCGCTCATGCGCCGCCGATCCGGGTCACGCGCCCGAACAGCACATGATAGGTGGCAAGGCCGCCGCCGGAGTCGAACGCGCGCATCACCCGGCGCATCGCGCCAGCGTCGAGTGCGCGGTGGCCGTTCGCCGGAACGCTGGCCCCTATGCCGCGCAGATGCGCGAGGAACCCCCTGGCCCCGCCAAAGGCGAACGGCCAATGCTCGTCGAAGGCGAACGCGTCGTCGTGCCGCACCAGCATGGCGCGCAGCGCGTCCAGCGAGGGATAGGCGGGCGTTCCCGGCTGCGCCCCCACCGCGTCATGCGCCGCGCGCCACTCGGCGAAGCTGTCCGCACCCATGGTCGAGAAGATCAGGCTTCCGCCCGGACGCAGCAGCGCCGCCAGCCGGTCGATCGCGCCCGCCAGATCGGCGAACCACTGGAACGCCAGATTCGAGAGGATGAGGTCGAACCACGGTCCCTCGAACGGCGGCGCCTCGCCATCCATTGCGATGAAGTGCCCGCCGATCATCGCCCCGCGCGCCGCCGCGCCGACCATGTGCGGGGCAATGTCGCTGACCACCAGTTCGGCGGCCGGCCAGCCCTGACGGATATGGCGCGTCAGGATGCCGGTCCCGCAGCCCACCTCCAATATGCGCGCATCGCCCGGCACCCGCCGCTGACCGGCCAGGTCCGCGAGAAGAGCCGCCGCCTGCCGCTGCGGCGCGGCTGCGTCCTCATAGCCGGCGGCGGCGCGGCCGAAGCTGTCGGCGACCGCGGATTTGCGAAGGTCGGCCGACATCTACTTACACGTCATCCCAGCAAGTGAGAACGGCTGCCCCACCCTCACCCGATCGCCCGCTCATAGATCAGATAGCTCTTGTTCACCTTGCTCTCGATCGCGTCGGCAATGGCGTTCATTCCCTGATTATCCTCCAGGATCCAGCCGATCTCCCCGCGCGTGGCGCCATATTTGCTGATCGCCGCCAGCCTGATCTCCTCGATCAGCATGAAGGCGAGCTGGCTTGCCATGCGCGAGCTTTGCAACCTCTGCAGCACGCCCATCAGCGGCACCCGCATCGTCCGCACGCGCGGCGTCCTGAGCCAGCGCAGCAGCTTCAGCGCGTTGAACGGAAACAGTCGCCCGTTGAACGGCGCGATGGCCTCGTTGAGGTCGGGCAAAGTCATCATGAACGCCACCGGCTCGCCGTCCAGCTCGGCAATGCGGATCAAATCTTCATAGACGATCGGCTTCAACTGCTTGCCGAAATGCGCGACCTCGCGATCGGTGATCGGCACGAAGCCCCAGTTGCGTCCCCAGGCGTCGTTGAGGATGGCGAGGATGATCGCCGCCTCCTGATCGAACTTCTTCTTGTCGACGGGGCGGACGCGGATGCGCGGATTCTTGTTGCCCGACTCGATGATCCGCCGGATCAGCGGCGGAAAATCCCGCGTGATGTCGAGCTCATAGGTGTTGAGCCGCCTGACGGGCGCATAGCCCGCCGCCTCGATCCACGCCTGATAGTCGGGCCGGTGATGCCCCATCATATAGGTCGGCGCATGGTCGAAGCCGCTGACGAGCAGGCCTGGCTCCTCCCAGATCGACAGCGACATCGGCCCGATCGCCCGCGTCACGCCGCGCGACCGCAGCCACTCTTCCGCCGCCGCGATCAGCGCCGCCGCGCTGTCAGCGTCGAGCGCATCGAAAAAGCCCCAGTTGCCGCTGCCGGGACCAAAGCCCTGTTCCGCCGGCATGCCCTGCGCCAGCCGGTCGACATGCGCGCTGATCCGGCCCGTGATCCGGCCACCGCGCCGCGCCAGGAAATATTGCGCCTCGGCATGTTCGAAAAAGGGGTTCCGGTCCCGCTCCAATATGCCTTTGACGTCCATGCGCAGCGGCGGCACCCAGTGCGGATCGTCGCGATAGACCTCCCACGCGAAGTCGATGAAGGCGTTGAGGTCGCGCTTGCCCCCGACGCGCTGGATGCTCACGGGCTGGCTGCTGGCGGTCGGGCTGTTCACGGGGGCGTTCGCCTGTCGGTGGAAAGCGCCGATCTGTGGGTCCGCCGCGGGCGGCTTGTCAAGCATGCGGCTGGAATCGCCACGATGGTGCCACTATCTGGGCGCAGAGGACCTGACATGACCACCAGCAATTTTTTCGACGCAGGCGGCATCGCGCCGGCAGACACGCCGGATTCCGGCACCCGGCGGCTTGGCCGGATCGCCGACGACGCCGCGATGCTCCGCGCCGCGCGCGATCTGACGCTCGACATTTCGCGGGCGAAGCCCGCCGTCTACTGGGCCGACTTCCTCGGCTCTGCGGCGCTCGGCTATGCCGCCATGGCGGGCGCGATGCTGTTCGCCAGCACCGCCGCCGCGCTCCTGTCGGCTGTCGTCGCGATCTTCGCACTGTATCGCGCAGGCAGCTTCATCCACGAGCTGACGCATATCAAGCATAGCGACGTGCCCGGCCTCCGCTTTGCCTGGAACCTCCTCGTCGGGATTCCGCTGCTCATGCCGTCCTTCCTCTACGAAGGCGTCCACACGCTTCACCACGCGCGCACCCGCTACGGCACGGTCGAGGACCCCGAATATCTGCCGCTCGCGCTGATGAAGCCGTGGTCGGTGCCATTGTTCGTGGTGGCCGCGATCCTGGCGCCCGTCGCGACTCTGATACGCTTCGGAATCCTCGTCCCGCTGGCTGTCGTCGTCCCGCCACTGCGCGCGAAGATGGTCGGGTCATGGTCGGCGCTGTCGATCAACCCCGCCTTCCGCCGCCGCCCCCCCGAGGGCGAGATGCGCCGCATCTGGCTGTGGCAGGAAGCGGGCGCCTGGGCCTGGGCGACCGCGCTGATCGCGGGCGTCGCCACGGGGGTCATCCCGCTCGCCATGTTCCTCATCGGCCTCGGCATCGCGTCGGGG
Organism: uncultured Sphingobium sp.; assembly: GCA_964532255.1. Lineage (GTDB taxonomy): Bacteria > Pseudomonadota > Alphaproteobacteria > Sphingomonadales > Sphingomonadaceae > Sphingobium. The sequence goes on along the minus strand of CAZHGR010000042.1, from coordinate 18,836 downwards.
GTGATGCTCGTCAACCAGCTTCGCACGCTGGTGGCGCATCTGTGGGAGAATGAGGGCGAGGCGATGACCGTCACCGCGCAGTATCTCGACTCGGTCAACGTACCGCCGCCGGGCGTCCTGCCCTATCTTTGGGCGCCGGTCGGGCTTCGCTACCACGCGCTCCACCATCTGCTGCCGAGCCTGCCCTATCATTCGCTGGGTGAGGCGCACCGGCGGCTGAAGGGCGCGCTCGAGGAGGCATCGCCCTATCATCGCGCGAATCATCCGGGGCTGGGCGTACTGATCCTCCGGCTGGTGCGCAGCACATGGCGGCGGCGGGCCGGTCCGCTCCACCGGGGCTGACGAATTGGGTAAGTCGCGCAAGACCTCCCTGCCGGCGCCGTTCCTTAAAAGAGTATGGCTGCCGCCCGAAACAGTAGGCGCGGGCATCGATTGGGATCGCTATCCTCTGTCGCTTCCCATCGTCCACTCCGGCTTGGACCTTACGTTCCAGAAACCGGTCACCATAATCGTTGGCGAAAATGGGTCGGGCAAGTCCACGCTGTTAGAGGCCATCGCCACCATGGCCGGCTTCAGCGATGGCGGGGGCGGGCAAGGCATGCGAGCGGTCGAACAGTCCGACGCGTCGGGCGAAGACGGCGCACGCCTGGGTCGGCTGCTCAAGTCGGCTTGGCTGCCGCAGGTGAAGCGCGGTTGGTTCTTCCGGGCAGAAACCTTCTTTTCGGTGGCGCGATATCTGGACGACGCCGGCTCACCGGCGGCCGGCTTTCTCAGGGCGTCGCATGGGGAGGGATTCCTAAGCTTCTTCGAGGAGCGTATGGCCCAGCAAGGCGTCTTCATTCTCGACGAACCGGAGTCGGCTCTTTCTCCGATGAAGCAGTTTGACTTCCTCAAGCTCCTGCGCCGCATCCAACACTCTCGGAATGCTCAGATCATAATGGCAACGCATTCTCCCATTCTGATGGCCTTACCTGACGCGGACCTTTGGCAACTTGAGCGGTTCGGTCTCCGGCCAACGACTGTCGAGGAAACCTCCCATTTCAGGATTTACCGGGAGTTCGTGCTCTATCCGCATGAAACCGTAGAGGCGATGATCGAATAGGCTCGATCAGGCCCCTACTCCTCGGTCCGCACCAGCACCGCCTCACCGACGAGCAGGAACAGCAGGAACGGCGCCCAGGCCGCGAGGACCGGCGGATAGGCACCCAGGTCGCCCATCGCCAGCGAGAAATTGTCGACCACGAAAAAGCCGAAGCCCAGCGCCATGCCGATCACGGCACGGATGAACAGCTTGCCCGACCGCGCGAGGCCAAAGCCCGCGACAGCGCCGAGCAGCGGCATCAGGATCGTCGACAGCGGCCCCGAGATCTTGTGCCACCACGCCACCTCCATGTCGGCCGTCGGCCGTCCGGCGGCCTTCAGCGCGGTGATCGTCTCTCCCAGCTCGCTGTAGGACAGACCTTCGACATTGACATTGGCCAGCGTGAACTGGTCGGGCGTGATATTCTCGCCCATGCGAATCGTGCCGAGGTTTTGCACCGTCCCGCTGACCGCATCGAAGCGGCGGACATCCTCCAGCCGCCAGGCATTGCCGTCGCGTCGGCCGCTCGAGGCCTTGAAAATGGCGACCAGATTGCCGCCCCGTCGGTCGAATATCTCCACGTCGCGGAGCGCCACCGCCTGCCCGCGACCGGCGATCACCCCCGCGCGGATTAGATCGTCGCCGTTGCGCACCCAGACATTGGTGCGCACGCCGCTGTCGGGCGGGATCGGGCCGAAATCGACCGACTTCCACGCATCGAGCGCCGCGACCGAGCGCACCACGATCCGTTCGTTGAACACGAAGCTCGCCATCGCGATCGCGGCCGACACCAGCATCAGCGGTGCCAGGATCTGGTGCGCCGAAAGCCCTGCGGCCTTCATCGAAATGACCTCGCTATTGTGGTTGAGCGTGGTCAGCGTGACGAGCGTGCCGAGCAGCACCGCGAACGGCAGGAAGGTCGCGGTGATCTGCGGCGCGCGGAGCGAGACATAGCGCCACAGCTCCGGCTCGCCATTACCCGGATGCGCCAGCACGTCGCCCGCCTCGCTCAGCAGGTCGAGGATCTGGAGGACGAGGACCAGCATCGCCAGCATCGCCAGCGAGCGGAAAAGGAAGGTCCGGCCGACATAGAAGGCCAGCGACGGCGACGGAAAAAAGCTTAACTGCATCGAACCCGGCGCCTCCTCATGCGGTCCGGCGGCGTGGCCACGCCAGGTTGAACAGCCGCATGATCGCCGCGAGCAGCTTGGCGAACTGGCGTTCCAGCGCGCCGATCGGCTGGCCGCCCGGCACATGCGCGACGACATGGTACATCCACAGGATCAGTGCGGCGACCAGCAGGAACGGACCCCACAGCGCCAGCAGCGGATTGACGAGGCCCAGCTCGCCCACCGACAGCCCATATTGGTTGATCTTGTGATAGGTGACGATCAGCACGATCGACAGGAACACGCCCAGCGACGATGTCGACCGCTTGGGTGGCACGGCAAAGGCGATCGCCGCCAGTGGCAGCAGGAACATCATCGCGACCTCGACCGCGCGATAATGAAAATTGGCCCAGGCCTGGGTGCGCATCAGCGGAGCCGTTTTGTCGCTCGTCGCCCGGCTGACCAGCTCGGGCAGGGTCAGCTCTTCGAGGCCGCTGCCGCGCCCCCGGAACGGGTCGATCCGGGGCAGCGGGATCGGCAGGTCGTGCGAGGAGAAGCTCAGGATACGGGGAGTCCGGTAATTGGGCGCGTTCTGCACCAGTACCCCGTCGCTCAGCCGCAGGATGATGGTGTCCGGGTCGTCGGTGGCGAGGAACTGGCCGCGCGCCGCCGTGACCGCCAGCGACTGACCGTCTTCCTGCGCCGCACGGACAAAAATGCCCGACAGGCGCCGCCCGCGATCCATGCTCTCCTCGATTCGGATGGTCAGGAACCGGCCCAGATTGGTGAACTCGCCCACCTTGATCGATGCGCCCAGCGCCCCGGTGCGAAGCTCGAACCGCAGATTCTCATAGGCATATTTGGTCACCGGCTGAAGGAATCCGACGATGCCGAGATTCACGAGCGCGAGCGCGATCGTGAACATGTACGGCACGCGCAGCAGACGCCGGTAGCTGAGACCCACCCCGCGCAGCACGTCCAGCTCCGACGACAGCGCGAGCTTGCGAAACGCCATCAATATGCCGAGCATCAGGCCGATCGGGATGCCCAGACCCAGATATTCGGGCAGCAGGTTGGCGAGCATCCGCCACACGGCGCTCACGGGGCCGCCTTCGGTCGCGACGAAGTCGAACAGGCGCCGCATGCGGTCGAGCACGAGCAGCATGGCGGAGATGAGCAGGGTCGCGAACAGCGGCACCGCGATCAGCCGCACCATGTAGCGGTCGAGGGCGGTCAGCATGGCGATCCCTCCCGCCGGTACTGTGGCAGGCGGTCCGGCGGGCAGGGATGCGGAAGGCCTGACATCGCCGCGTCTGTACCGCGCGCGTCAGGGCGGGTCATGCGGAAAATGGCGAGCCGCCGCCCGAATCCGCCGGAACGTCGTCTGCGCGCACCACGCCCCGCCGCAAGCCGGAGCCGGCCGCCTGCCCGATCGCGCGCTGTAACTGGCTCAGCGTATAGGGCTTGCGCAGCACGAACTCGCCTTCCAGCAGGCCGGCTTCCTCGTCGCTGCCGGCAAAGCCGGTGACGAAGATGACCGGCAGGTCCAGCCCGTCGGCACGCATCCTTGCGACCATTTCGGGACCGGTCATGTCGGGCATCAGCACATCGGTCAGGATCAGCTCCATGTCGGGATGCCGGGCCAGCACCGCGCCGGCCTCTGCCGGGCGGCTGCAGCTCACATGGCTGTGGCCCAGCTCGTCGAGCGCCGCCAGTGTCGCCCGCAGCACGCGTTCATCGTCCTCGACCACGAAGATGCGGCGTCCCTCGTGCGCCGGCTCGTCGATGTCGCGCGCGCCCTTGTCGTCGGGGGCCGCTTCGCGCAGGTCGCGCGGCAGGAAGATCTGCACCTCGGTCCCGGTGCCCGGCGCAGACTGGATGCGGACATGGCCGTCGCATTGGCGGACATAGGCGAACACCTGGCTGAGGCCCAGCCCGGTGCCCTTGCCGACCGGCTTGGTGGTGAAAAACGGCTCGAACGCCCGCTCGATCACTTCGGGCGTCATGCCCTCGCCGGTATCGCAGACCGAAAGCCGGACATAGTCGCCGCCCGCGCAATTCTCGATCTCGTCGCGTGCCAGCCGCGCCTGCCCCGCCGACAGCGTCAGCACGCCCCGCCCGTCCATCGCGTCGCGGGCATTGACGCACAGGTTGAGGAGCGCGTTCTCGATCTGGTGCCGGTCGCCCCAGAAGTTCCAGCCCTGCGCCTGCGGCTCGATCACCACCTTGATCTGATCGCCCAGCGTCCGGTCGATCAGCTCGCGCATGCCCGCCACCAGCCTGTCCGCCGCGACCGTCTCCGGCGTCTGCTGCTCGGCGCGGGCAAAGGTGAGCAGGCGGCGAGTCAGCGACGCCGCGCGGTGCGCGCCTTCCATCGCGTTGTCGATGTGCCGGGTCGCCTCCGCGTCGTCACCGACGCGGCGGCGCGCAAGCTCCAGCCCGCCGGTGACCACCGCAAGCATGTTATTGAAATCATGCGCGATGCCGCCGGTGAGCTGGCCGATCGCTTCCATCTTGTGAAGCTGTCTCAGGCTCGCCTCGGCCTGCGCGCGCTCCTCCATCTCGGTGCGCAGCCGCCCGTTCGCGCGCTCGAGTTCCTCGGTGCGCTGCCGGACCGCCCGTTCGAGCTGATCGACCCGCTGCGCCTCCGCCTCCGCCAGCCTGCGGCTGAAGCGGCGCTCGCTGAATGCGCTGTTGGCGATCCACAGCGCGCCCAGCGCGGCCGCGACCAGCCCCACGAGCAACAAGGAATAGCTTTCCGCGATCTTCGCGACACGCGCATCAGTCCGCTCGAATTGCGCATTGCGCTGCTGCAGAACCGCCATTTCCTGATTGATCGCCGCTTCCAACACCATGTGGATGCGGTCGGCGCGGGCCGACTTGCCCGCTTCGTACAAGCGCCCCAGCGCGCCGAGGCGCTGGTCGTAGGTCGTCCTGAGCGCGATGTCGTTGAGGATCAGCCCGCGTTCGTCATAGGCGTCGGCGAGCAAAACCAGGTTGCGCCGCTGCACCGGATTGTCGCGCGTCGCGCGCCGGAGATTGTCGATCAGGGTCGCCGCCTTGCGCCATTCGTCGGCGAACTGCCGCCCGTCGTTCGGCTCCAGGCTGATGACATAGCGCGCCAGCAGCGCCTCGGCGCGCGCCACCGTCCCCTCCACATTGCGCGCCAGAGCGACCACCTGATAGCTGTGCTCGCGCCTGCTGAGCGCCAGTTCGCGGTTGCGTGCGGCGTTCGACGCCACGAAGAACATGACCAGCAGCGCCAGTACCAGCGCCGCCCCGGCTGCCGGTACCAGCCATCTGCGCCATGTCAGGCCGGTATCGCCCTCCTCGACGCGGCCGAAGCTTTGGGAAAAGCCGAGCATCGTCACCGCCTTAACCTAAGGCAAGCGTTGGGGAAAGCCTTGGCGGCGACCCGGCGCGGGTCATGCCGCAGTCGCGAGCACCCCCGTCGCCGCGCCGGCGGCCGCGAACATGCCGATGATCTGTTCCACCTGCTCTTCGCTATGTTCCGCGCACAGCGAGCAACGCAGCAGGAACGTGCCCGCAGGGGTCGCGGGCGGCCGCGCCATGTTGACGTAGAGGCCAAGCTCCAGCAGCGCCTGCCACATCGCGACCGCCTCGGTCTGGTCGGTCAGCATCACCGCAATGATCGCGCTCTGCGCCGTCTCGGTGCCCAGCTTGAAGCCCAGCTCGCGAAGCCCCTGGTGAAGCCGCCGGCTGTTCGTCCACAGCCGCGCGCGCTTCTCGCCCGCGTGCATCAGCTTGCGGATCGACGCCGCCGCGGTGGCGACGACGCTCGGCGGCAGGCTGGCGGTGAAGACATAGGGCCGGCAGACGAGGCGAAGCACCTCGAACTTGGGATGGTTCGAGACGCAGAAGCCGCCGACGGTGCCGACCGACTTGGAGAAGGTGCCGACCACGAAGTCGATGTCCTTCTCGACGCCCTGCTCCTCATAGACGCCGCGCCCGTTGGGGCCGAAGAATCCCATGCCGTGCGCTTCGTCGACGAGGATCATGCAGTTGGGATGCTTGCGCACCGCCGCAACCATTTCGGGCAGCGGCGCGACGTCGCCGAGCATCGAATAGACGCCCTCCAGCACCACCAGCTTCTGCGCCTCCGCTGGCAGCCGCGCGAGCCGCTTGTCGAGATCCTCGACGCTGTTGTGGCGGAAACGGATGATCTCGGCATTGCCCAGGAAGCAGCCGTCATAGATCGACGCATGGCTGTCGGCATCGATGACGACATAGTCGCCCTTGCCCGCCAGCGTCGAGATCATGCCGAGATTGGCCTGATATCCGGTCGAGAAAACGATCGCGGAGGATGTGCCGTAGAAGTCCTTCAGCGCATCCTCGCACGCCTTGTGCCCCTGATAGGTGCCGTTGAGGACGCGGCTGCCCGTCGTGCCCGATCCGAAATCGTCGAGCGCCTGCTTGCCCGCGGCCACCACGTCGGGGTCGAACGTCATGCCCATGTAATTGTAGGTGCCGAGCAGGATGGTTTCCTTGCCCTTGATGATGGCGAGCGTCGGCGATTTCACCTCGTCCATGACGATGGCGAAGGGGTCGCGTACACCGGTGGCGAGGAGCGCCTCGCGCTCGGCGATCAGCGGGTCGAATTTGGAGAGAAGGTCGGTCACCTGGCCAGATTTCCTTATGTCCGTTCGCCCTGAGGAGGGACGAAGTCCCGTCTCGAAGGGCCGCAGCGCACCGTCCTTCGAGACGCCGCTGTCGCGGCTCCTCAGGACGAACGGGGGTTGATACTACTCGCCCTGCAACTTCACCACCGCATCCACAAGCTGGCCGACCGTCTCGATCTCCGCCTGCATGTTCATGGTGATGGTGATGTCGAACTCGTCCTCGATCGCGGCGACGAAGTCCATCACCGTCAGGCTGTCCCACTCCAGATCGCCGGCGAATGTGGTGGCGTCGGTGAGCGCCACGCCCTTCTTGTTGAACGGCTCGATCTGGGCGGCGACGGTATCGAAGATTTCCTGGCGCTGGGCCATGCGACCTCATTGTCTTTCGTGGATGGGCGTATCGTGCCTTACTCGCGCAGGAATGCGGCGGCAATCGGGCATGCTCTTGATGGCGGCCCGTCGTGGTGGCAAGCGGTCGTTCCGAAAAGGAAAATCAATGGCCCAGAATATCCCGGCACCGCCGCGCAGCTTCCCCCCCAATGCCGCGCATCTGGTCCGCACCAGCCAGCAGATGCAGCTTCAGCTCAGCCAGATGGCCGACCAGAAGGCCAGCATGCTGATGGCCGCCACTTCCGTGATGTTCACGCTGGCGGTGGGGCAGTTGCGCGCGGGTGGCGGCATGGTCGTGCCACTGACGCTGCTCGCCACCACCAGCTTCATCGCGGCGCTGTTCGCGATTCTGGCAGTGATCCCCCGCGTCACGCGCCCGCGCCAGGGCGGCCTTGGCGAAGGCGACAATCTGCTGTTCTTCGGCAATTTCTCGGCGATTTCCGAACAGGAGTTCGTCGAACGGGTGCTCGACCGGATGGAAAGCGACGAGGGATCGTACCGGACGATGCTGCGCGACATCCACCAGGCGGGCTGCGTGCTGGCGCGCGGCAAATTTCGCTATCTCGCGATCGCCTATCGCTGCCTGCTTGCGGGACTGCTCATGACGATGATCGCTGCGCTGGCTGAGGTCGGCGTGAGCCTTATCTGAGCCATCCCCGGTCGCGATAGGCGGCGGCGGTTGCGGCCAGCCCCTCCGCCGACCCGATCCGGGGACGCCAGAAGGTCGGCGGCGGCTGGCGGTCGGGCCTCGCCACCCAGTCGGGATGGCAGAAATAGCGCACCCGGTCGGCGGTGAGCTTCGCGCCGCGCCCCCGGACCAGCCGGTCGATGCGCGATCCCAGCATCAGCGCCGCGCGCGGGAGCGGGATCGCCGCCACGCCCTTTCGTCCGACTGCCGTGCCGAGCGCCCGCGCGAAGTCGCGGTGGCTCCAGCCGCCGGCTGTGCCGTCGTCGACCTCCAGCACCGCGCCGGCCGGTCCGCCCCCGGCTAGGCGGACCAGCAGCTCCGCCAGATCGTCGGCATGGATGACCGACAGCCGTCCGCCGGGCGGCAGCAGCACGATGCCGCGCGCGGCCATGCGGAACATCTCCAGCATCTCGCGGTCGCCGGGGCCGTAGATGGCGGGCGGGCGCACGATCACCCAGTCGAGCGCGCTCGCCTCGACCACGCGTTCCCCCTCTCGCTTGGACCAGCCATAATCCGACAACGCGGGCTCGCGCGCCGACAGCGATGACACCAGCACGAAGCGCCCGCAGCCCGCATCGCCCGCCGCCGCGACCAGCCGCGCGGTCCCGCCCGCGTTGCAATCGTGAAATGCCTGTCGGTCCGGCGCGTTGATCGCGCCCGCGACATGGATCACCGCTTCGCACCCCGCGACCAGCCGCTCGAGCGCCGCGCGGTCGTCGAGATCGCCCATGATCCATGCGACGCCCGCGCGCTCCGCCTGCGGCCGCCGCGCCAGCGCGCGCACCGCATGGCCCTCCGTCAGCAGCCGCTCCAGAACCGCGCCGCCCAGAAAGCCCGTGCCGCCGGTCAGGGCAATGGGCATATACTGACATCTAAAGCCCGTTCGTATCGAGCGAAGTCGAGATACGCTTCTCGACTTCGCTCGATACGAACGGATGTTGGCTCACCTGTCACACCTATCGCCCTCACAGCAGCACCATATGATCGCGATGGACCAGCGTCGAGCGCTGCACCGTGCCGAGGATCGCGGGAATGTCCTCGCTCCGCCGACCGATGATCCGCGCGGCATCGGCGGCGTCATATTCGACCAGCCCGCGCGCGATCACGGTCCCATCAGGTCCGGCGACATTGACCACATCGCCGCGCCGATAGTCACCCTCGCTCGCGCGCACCCCGGCGGGCAGCAGGCTGCGCCCCTTTGCCAGCGCCGCCGCCGCGCCCTCGTCCACCGTGAGCGTGCCGCGCACCGTCAGCCGTCCCGCCAGCCAGCTCTTGCGCGCGCCGCGCCGCGCATTGGCCAGGAAGATCGTGCCGCGCCCGCTCGCCGCCCATGCGCTGAGCGGCGAATCGACGCGGCCCGAGATGATCGCGAGGTTGAGCCCTGCCCCGGTCGCGATCCGCGCCGCCTCGATCTTGGAGATCATGCCGCCCGATCCCATGCCCGACGCCGATCCGCCGTCCGCCATGGCCGCGATCCGGGCATCGATATGCTCGACCAGCGGCACCAGCGCCGCCTGTGGATCGACCTGTGGATTGGCGGTGTACAGCCCGTCGATATCCGACAGCAGCGCCACCGCGTCGGCGCGCGACGCCTGGCCGATCCGCGCCGCCAGCCGGTCATTGTCGCCGAAGCGGATTTCCTCGGTCGCGACGCTGTCATTCTCGTTCACTACCGAAATGACGCCCAGCCCCAGTAGGCGTTCGAGGGTCGCGGAGGCATTGAGATAGCGCCGCCGGGTCTCGAGATCGTCGAGCGTCACCAGCATCTGCGCCGCGGCGATGCCGTGCTGCGCCAGCAGCTCGGCCCAGATCCCCGACAGCGCGATCTGGCCGACGGCGGCGGCGGCCTGCGCATCCTCCAGGCTCGCCCGCCCGCCCTTGGGCAGGTCGAGCCGCCGCGCGCCCAGCGCGATCGAGCCCGAAGACACGATCACCACTTGCTGCCCCGCACGGTGACGCTCCGCAATCTCCGCGACCAGCGTCGCCAGCCAGTCGCGCCGCACCTCGCCGTCCTTCGCGACGAGCAGCGCGGAGCCGACCTTGACGATGATCCGCGCACAGGCGGCCGGGGGAAAGCCGGTGAGGGCGTGGGTCATGCTTGCGCCCCTTCCTTCCCGTCATCCCCCCGAAGGCAGCGATTCCGCGCCAGGCAGACAAGCGGCTGCGACCCTGCATTCTCACCTTCGCGGGAATGACGAGCGAGGGCCGTGCTCAGATCGGCGACCATGGCGTCTCGTCCCCCGCCGCATCGTCCTCGTCCTCGTCGACCTCCTCGTCCCGGCGCGCCTCGGGCAAGCCCATCCGCTCGACCAGCGCGTCGAGCAGCTTCGGCACGCCCTCGCCCGTCGCGCCGGATATCGTGAACACCTCCTCGACGCCCGCATCCTTCAGTTGCGCGGCGATGTCGTCCATCAGCTCCTGCCCCAGCAGATCGCCCTTGTTGAGCGCGACGATCTGCGGCTTGTCCTCCAGCCCTTCGCCATAGGCTTCCAGCTCGCCCTGAACGATCTCCCACGACCGGACCGGATCGTCCTGCGTCGCGTCGATCAGGTGGAGAAGCACCCGGCAACGCTCGATATGGCCCAGGAAGCGGTCGCCGATCCCCGCGCCGTCCGCCGCGCCCTCGATCAGCCCCGGAATGTCGGCGATCACGAACTCGCGCATCTTGTGGCTGACCACGCCGAGCTGCGGCTTGGTCGTGGTGAAGGGATAGGCACCGACCTTGGCCTTGGTGTTGGTCACCGCGTTGATGAAGGTCGACTTGCCCGCATTGGGAAGCCCCACCAGCCCCACGTCGGCCAGGAGCTTCAGCCGCAGCCACACCCACATTTCCTGGCCCGGCCAGCCGGGACCGTGCTGGCGCGGTGCGCGGTTGGTGCTCGTCTTGTAGCTGGCATTGCCCCGCCCGCCGTCACCGCCCCTCAGCAAGACGACGCGCTGGCCGGGCACGGTGAAGTCGGCGAGAAGATCGGAATAGCCCTCCTCGTCGGGTTCGCTGATGACCTGCGTGCCGACGGGCACCTTGACGACGAGATCGTCTCCGCCCGCGCCGGTCCGGTTCTTGCCGGCCCCCGGCGTCCCGCGACGCGCCTTGAAATGCTGGGTATAGCGAAAGTCGATCAGCGTGTTGAGACCGGCCACCGCCTCGATCACGATGTCGCCGCCCTTGCCGCCGTCACCGCCGTCGGGTCCGCCATATTCGACATATTTCTCCCGCCGGAAGCTGACGGCACCGGGGCCGCCCGCGCCCGAACGGAGATAGATTTTGGCCTGGTCGAGAAAATGCATGGCCCCGCTCTAGAGCCTGATCGGTCCGGGTGGAAGCGCCACGCGCGTTCCACCCGCCACAGAACCCGCGCGAACAGGGCAGAGCGTCAGCACCGCTCCGCCCGGCCGATCCTCAGGCGGCGACCAGCCCGTGATCGGTATAAAGCTCGGCCGCGCTGCTGCTGGCGCTTGTCGCGCCCGCTCGCTGGTCTGCGTAAAGCGATGTCGGCACGCGTGCGCCCCGCGCCCGGCAGAAGCGCTGCTCGATCCGGCCGGTCGGGCGGAAGCCCAGCTTGCGCAGCACCCGCCCGGCGGCGGGGTTGTCGGTAAAATGCGCCGCCTCCAGCCTCGGCAGGCCTGTCGCCCGCGCGATCCGCACCACCGCGTTCGCCATCTCGGTCGCAAAGCCGAGACCCCAATGACCGCGATCGACGCAGAAGCGCAGTTCCAGCGCACCCTTGGGCATGCGCACGACATCGCACGCACCGACGAGGCGCGGCGCCCGGCGCGTGCGCATGAAGGCAATGCAGTTGGGCAGGCGCGGATCATCCTGCCGGAGGATCAACTCCGCCTCGGGATCGGCATCGAGATCGGGCGTGGCAAAGTTGGAGAGCAGGTCCGGCTGGCTCATCAGCCCCGCCAAGACGGCGGAATCTTCGGGCCAGGTGGGCCGCAAAATCAGTCGTTCGGTGCGCGCGAACATGATGTGGCATCCTCTTCCCTGGGAGCGCGATGACGCCCCTAGTGGGTGATGGTGACGGGTCCGCGACATCAGGCACATGCACCTGGTTATTGCGCCACCCCCACCAGAAGCATGCATAACGCCGGTCGCGAATTCCCGATCCTGGCCCGCCGATTTTTCGGCTTGGCAGCAGATCGACTCGTCCCTGTATTCTTAGCAGAAATTCAGATGCTTGTCAGCGATCCTGCGAGGCCGCCTGCGCCGAAAGCGCGTCCATGACGTGACGCACCGGGGCGATGTCATATCCGGCACCGTCGGCCATCTGGCGGATCACCTCGACATCGTCGCCGGCACGTGCCCGCGACAGTGCCCAGAGCAATGTGCTGCGCGTGCCCGAGCGGCAATAGAGGAGCGACTTGCCCTCGGCATTGCCCTCCAGCGCCTCGTCGAGAGCGTCGATCTGCCAGGGTGCGAAGCCCGCGTGCGTGACGGGGATCGCGACATAGGTCATACCCTGACCACGCGCCGCCGCCTCGATCGCCTCGCCAGGGGTCTGGTCGGCCGATTCGCCTTCGGGGCGGTTGTTGACGATCATCGTGACGCCGCAGCGCGCCGCTTCGGCGACCGTATCGACGGTGATCTGGGGCGAGACATAGATTCGGTCGGTAAGCGCGATCAGCATCGGACGAGCCTTGGCCGGAGGAGATTATGTCCCCGGCATAGACCCGCTGGTCCGCCCTCGGCAAGCGCCGCTTGGCTCAGGCGGCGGCGCGTGCCTCCGCCGATGCGCGCTTGCGCTCGACCACCGGGCGGAAGACGAAGCTCAGCAGCAGCGCCTCGTCGGTCTTGCCGACGGCGGGCGGCGGAACGAGCACGAACGACGCCTCGCCCCGGCAATAGTGCAACCCGCCCGTCACCTCGTCCATCGCCTCGAAGATCATGGAGGCGGCCTGGCCCCCTTCCTCGGCCTTGGCCTCCAGATATTCCTCGACCGCGTGGAAGCTCGCTTCCTCGACCTGCACCCATTCGGCGATCCGGCCGAGCTGGATGCCGGCGGTATATTGAGCGGGACCGATCGGGATCAGCGCCTGATAATAGCCGTCGATCGTCGGCATCGCGTCGATGTCGACCGTGACATGGCTGCCCGACGCATCCATCAGCATCACCGGCAGCGGCATCGCGCCGACGTCGAAATCGGTCTTGCGCAAGTCCAGCCCGAACCGGCGCGATGTCAGGATCGACAGGTTGAGCGGCAGGCCGTGCCGCTTCAGCTCGCCCGGCAGATACATGCGCACGGCGTTCTTGATGTAGAACAGCCCGCGCCGCCGGAGGCCCCGCGTCGCGCCTTCATGATCGAGCATCTCGACCATCTCGTCGGTGCCGAGGTTCACGTCATGCGCAAAGTCGCCCAGCAGCGCGATCTCGCTGTCCATCGGCAGGAACAGGAGCCGCGCCAGCATCGCGACGCACATCAGCCGCCGCGTCTCCGCGGTATCGGTCAGCGGCCGGCGGATGAAGCCCGCGTCGGCATGCGCGACATAGTCGAGGCACGCGGTCTGGATGGCATCGCGCACATCGCTCTGCGCACCCTTGACGCCCGCCGCCTTGCGGATCGCCGATCCGTCGTCGCGATAGTCGATGACCGATCCGCTCGATTTGGTCGCCAACTGCTCGACAAGCGCGATCGATTCGGACAGCGCGTGGAGCAGTTTCAGGTCGTGGTGACGATTGTCGATGAAGCCGCGCTTATCATGGCCGCTGGCGGTCGTCTCGCGAAGCAGCAGATAGCGGCCCGTGATCGTCAGCCCCATCTGCTCCGCCAGCACCGGCGCGATGAAATTCTGCACCGAGCCATTGTAGCCGAGGTCGACGAGCATCACCGAGTCGCCCGGTTGGACGCCATGATGCGCCAGATGCGCGATCAGGCGCTCGCGCAGCGTCCGCGATGCCTTTGCCACCCGCCGCACCCGCGCAGGGTCGGTGATGGCCTTGGCGAACTGCGCCTTGGCCATGCGTGCCAGGCTCTTGGTCTCCGATGCGTCGAGGCGGAGCTGCTTTGCGAACACCTCGGTCGATCCGACATGCAGCTCGGGCAGGATGCAGCGCTCGATCGCCTCGACATCGGTGAAGCTCGCGGCGGCGGCGGTGAAGCGGCTGATCTCCACCTGTGCCACACGATCCGCGAGGCCGGGGTGACGCGCGGTGAAAACGCGCGCGGGCAGATAGCCGTCGCGCAGCAGGAACAGGATTCGCGTGGGCTTGCCGGTCGCCTTGTCCTGGCCTGCGACCTCGTCCGCGATCCAGTCGGCAAAGCCCGTCATAAGCGGGCCGAGTACGTCATGGCCGAGAATGTCGGCCGCGGCGTCGCTCTGCCGCAGCGCGACCTGCGCGCGATGCGGCTGGTGCGCGGGGATGGTCACGCGGACGCCGGGGTCGATCAGCGAGGCCGCGCTCGCCTCCTGCCGCAGCCGGATCTCGCTCTCGGCGTCGAACTGGCGCAAGTGGACGCCCGCTATGCCGAGCTTGGCCGGCGCGGTCTGGTCAGCGACCAGGTTGTCGCCGACGTGGAGGATCGTGGAGGGGGAGACGCCCAGCTCGGCCAGCACATGCATGAACAGCCCGCCCGCCTTGCTGACCCCATATTCGCAGCTACAGAAGACGCGGTCGATCATGCCGGCCACCTCCTCGCCCGCCGCCGCCGCGATCAGCGCGCGAAGCCGGGGCTCGGTGAGATAGGTGTCGGACACGATGATCACCTGGAGCCCCCGCCGCTTGGCATCGGCGATCAGGTCGCGCGTGGGCGCAAAGCCGAAGCAATGCGCCGCCTCTGCCGTCAGCTCGCGCGCCACCGCGTCGGCGCGTTCGGCCTCGGTCGCGGCGGGGAGCATATGTTCGTAAATCTCGTCGAGCGTGACCTCGACCCGGCTCTGGTCCTGATAGGGGATGACCCGCCGCGCCTTGGTCTCGCCCCAGATGCGCGTCTCGACCCCGCCGCCGGGCAGCGGCAGATCGGCAAAGACATCGACCGGCAGGTTGGTGTTGCGCCAGATCAGCGTGTCGAAACAGTCGAGCGAGAGGATCGCGATCCCCTCCGGCGCCCGCTCCAGCAGCCCCGGCAGTTCCCACGCGCGAACGGATGCAGTCATGGCCATGTCCCCCTGGAGGCGCAGCACGCCTCGTCAGCAGGACATATTGACGATCAGGGTTAATGAAGGGTTGAAGGGATGGCGGGGGTGGGGCTATCGCTCCCGTCGCCGGACCCGCCACACCTGAAACTTTAATCGCAAGCTCAACTACTCGCTCAATGACACATCCGATCATTGAGAAAACGCCAATTAGAAATTATAGCGAATGCCTGCTAAGAGGCTGTGGCTATGGGGCTTCAAATGGTAGGTGTTGGTGTCGTCCGGGTTGATGTCGGCATCATCAAACTTCATTTTTGTTTCAAAGTAGCGATATTTGAGCGCGATCTGCACCTTTGGAGTTACCGCAAATTCGGCTCCAGCCTGAAGTTGCCAAGCGAAGTTATCATCTGAACGTTTAAAAATGATGCCTGCGTCTGCATCTTCAATTTTTGTTCGGTTGTGGCTGATCCCGATTCCCGGTCCGGCAATTAGCGTAACTGGCCCCGTGGGCACAGCCAACAGGCCATTGGCCATGAACGAGAGGTTCGTTGTATTTCCACCTAGGGCACCAACGGCTCCGTTATCAAGATCTTGGACGGATTTGTGCGAATAGCGCTTCCAGGCGAGCTCTCCTTCAAGTCTGAACATACCAAATCTTCGTCCCACAACTATCGCAAGATCGATTCCCGCCTTCTCATTCAGCTTAGCCTCGTTCACCGTACCGAATGGTTCTACAGTATCAATTTTTTGGCTTGTCGCTATAGTAGTGCCTGCATCGATACCAATATAAGTTTCACCTTGCGCGAGAGCAGGAGTTGATACGAACCCGGCAAGCAACATTGTTACATGATGTATTCTCATTGATGGCCCCCTTGGTCAAAGAAAATTTATTATGACTTCGCCCGAAGACACACTTTGTTCGTGCCCTCAAAGGTTAGGCGCGAAAATACGCTTTGCTGCTGCGACGTCCATAATGCATTTGCATTATAAGCGATGCGAGATTGGCAAATGCGGAATCAGGCGACGTCATAATAATTTGGGAGAGAATCACTTGGTCGACGGCACCATGGCTGTCAGAACGGAATTGAAGAGTGCAGCAGGAGCATCCCCCCTACCTGTCTGTCCCGCATCTATCGGGTCTGCGTAGGAACGCCCGTTACCGTCATCATAGCGGGGTGTATTGGCTTGAGCGAGTCAACGACGATTGCAGGAAGCGTCGAACCCAAGCTCCCGCATAGGAAGATCATTCACAACCCAATGCGCGTGAATAAACGCGCAAGCTGCGCCTGACTGTTAACCCCGGTCTTCTCGAATATACTGGCAAGCTGCACGCGCGCGGTGGCATACGCAATCCCAAGCCGGTCGGCGACACGGCGGAGATTACCCTCTCCTGTCAGCAGGCTCTCAGCGAGGCGGGCCTCAGCTGGCGTGACGCCATAGAGTGCCGCCCAGCGCGCAGCGGCACTCGACGCCATTTTCGCATCTGGATCGATGATACGGATCAACGCGGCGGCATGAAATGGTGTCAGCGGGCCAATCGATGCGGGAAGTGGGACCATAATAACTGACCACGGCCTGCCACCTGATCGACGCATAATCGAGAGGGCACCGCCGCTGCCATACGTGCCGACAGAGCCGAGCGCTGCCCCGATTACTCTATCGAGAGACGCCTGATCCTTGCAGCAAAGCCTACGTCCCGAAACTCCAAGTCCATCGTTGGCGGCTAGATAGGTTTCCGCCAGTGCGCTCATGCCGAGAATATGCCCGCGTTGGTCGATCGCGATCCACGCGTCGCTTCCATTTTCGAAATTGGGCGGGCGCGCAGCAAGGCGCTTCGCATGATCCATATGGTCGAACAGCAAACGAACCAATGGCCGGTCTAACCCGTCCAAGCCCTCACCTTGACCATCCATGTGGATTGCCATGCCAAACGTCAGATCATCTTGCGGCGCGGAGTAAGACAGTTGCCAAGCCGCAGATCGAAGTGCGCTCGCACTCCATCGCACATAGGGATGTGCCTGCCATCCTTGAGCGCCGAAGATATCCCGCACATCAATGTCGCCGGCGTGAGGATGTATCTTAGCATAGAGGATGGATGGATCGATCTTATGGAGCTCGGCTTGATAATCACGGATTGCATCCTGAACGGGACCGCTCAGGTCACCGTACCAATTTGCCTGAGAAAGTTCATGGCTTTGGCTATCGACGGTGGCGAGAAAAATGAAGTGGCAGCCTGTGTGATCAACCAGCTGGTTGAGAACATAGTCCCACACTTCAGGTTCGTGTATCCCATCATAGATTTGTCTCACCAAGCTGGACACGGACAAATTAACCATCGGTGGCGACTTTCAAACAGGCAACAATGCAGTATCGGAGAACAAGGTCATTCCGCTTGCGACAAAAGAGATCAGATAGCTGCCAATGCGCGTCAACAGCCGCACAAGCTGCGACTGACTGTTAACGCCGGTCTTCTCGAAAATGCTGGCGAGCTGCACCCGCGCGGTGGCATAGGCAATCCCAAGCCGGTCGGCGACACGGCGCAGATTGCCGTCTCCGGTCAGCAGGCTTTCAACTAGGCGGGTCTCAGCCGAAGTAACGCCATATAGCGCCACCCACCTTGCTAGCGCGGATTGCGCCGGTCCTTCTTCGGGGGCAACTATCCGGATCAGAGCCGCTGCCCCCAAAACGGCAAATGGGTCGTCCCGGAAAATTGTCGGCGTCACCGTAAGGGCGAAGGGACGTTTGCCTGAAGGACGTTGAATAGACACTGCGCCGCCCGCAGTACCTTCTTCGAGTGCAGAAAGTGCGGATGACATCGCAAGATCGAACATGCTGCGTGTCTCTGGAGATCCAGAAACGACGAGACATCCTTTGGTTATCGACAGCCCATCGACCATCGCCAACAGGCGCTCGGCAGCTGCGCTCATTGCAACAACGCGTCTATGCACATTGACCGCCAGCACCGCATCAGTATCGCTCTCGAAATTGGGTGCGCGTGCAGTAAGGCGCACCGAACGTTCTATATGCTGAAACAGCATCAAGAAAAGGCGTGTCTGATCCCCATTGTGGTGCCCATTTGCGGCTGGTGGGTGAAGCGAGACTGCTAGCGTTAAACCATCGATGGGCGGAGTGTAGCGCACAATGGACCCACCCACACGGAGCACGTCACGGGTCCATTTCACATAGAAATGGTTGTCATAGTCTTCTCCGGCGGAAGCTAGCGCCGTTTTCAGTGAGACAAACCCTCCATTGGGATTGGCGATCCCGAACCGGAGTGTCGGGTCCGTGCGGTACAGCTCGGCTTCATATTCATTTGTCCCGTCCAAAAAACGAGCATCATCTGGACCATGCCAACGAGTTGAAGAAAACTGGCTGGTCTTGAGATCAACCACTGAGAGCAGAGCAAAGCGGCTATCGGTTCGTGCCAAGATTTCATCAAGAACCCGTCGCCAGCGGACGTTGTCTGCGCCAGCCTCATAGACATCGCCAATCAGTCGCGACGTTCTCTCGTCCAGTGACATTGTTTAGCCTTTCCTCAGCGGTGGCTAAACAAGAATTCGCAGATTGGCATCTTATCGACAATACAATTATCAGTATGCAACGCTAACAATTTGGAATTACTGGCTTAAAATCCATAGACGAGATCTACGCCAAGTTGTGGCTATCAGCGCATAGTTACGCAACCGTGCGATCGCCCCTCAACTGAATTACGTCGACGGTCCGAAAACGCCCTAAACCCCCTTCAACCCCACCCAACCCCTACAACAACTTCCCCATCAACTGCCGAAACGCATCCGCACGGTGGCTCATCGCGTGTTTCGCCTCCGGGTCCATTTCGCCGAAGGTCTCCTCAA
>CAZHGR010000041.1:0-25260 GCA_964532255.1 uncultured Sphingobium sp. | reverse complement strand
ACGTCAAGGGCCTGTACAAGAAGGCGCGGTCGGGCCAGCTCAAGAACTTCACCGGTATCGACAGTCCCTACGAACCGCCCGAAAACCCGGAAATCCGCATCGACACCACGGCGATGACCGCCGAGGAAGCGGCCGAGGAGATCGTGCGCAGGCTGATCCCATGAGCATGACCGACGCCGAGCTTGCCGCTCACCTCGCCGAAGTCGCGGGCCGCATCCTGATCGAGGTGCGCGCGTCGGGCATGTTCAGCGGCAAGTCGCTGGGCAAGGCCGGCGACCAGACCGCGAACCAGTTCCTGTGCGCTGCGATCCGCGAGCAGCGCCCCGACGACGGCCTCCTCTCCGAAGAGGAGAAGGACAGCGAGACGCGCCTTTCCAAGTCGCGCGTCTGGATCGTCGATCCGGTCGACGGCACCCGCGAATATGGCGAGGAGCGTGCCGACTGGGCCGTCCATGTCGCGCTGGCCATCGACGGCATTCCGGTGATCGGCGCGGTAGCGTTGCCGGGTCTGGGCGTCGTGCTCCGGACCGATGCGCCCGCGCCGCTGCCCGCTGCGGCGCAGCCGCTGCGCATGGTCGTCTCGCGCACCCGCCCGGCGGCGGAAGCGGTCAGCGTCGCCGAAAAGCTGGGTGCCGATCTGGTGCCGATGGGTTCGGCCGGCGCGAAGGCGATGGCGATCATCCGCGGCGAGGCCGACATCTATCTCCACACCGGCGGGCAATATGAGTGGGACAGTTGCGCCCCCGCCGCGGTCGCCATCGCGCACGGCCTTCACGCCAGCCGCGTCGACGGATCGCCGCTCATCTACAATCAGCGCGACGTGTCGATGCCGGACCTGCTGATCTGCCGCAAGGAGCATGCCCAGGCGGTGCTCGGCGCGCTATAAGGCGGCATGACCGCCGAACGGCACGCCTTTACCGAAGTCTCCGCCGAGGGTGCTCGCACGCCCATTGCGCGTGAGGTTGCGGTCGAGCGGCCGGTCGCGCTGGAGATCAACGGCTTCGGCTATGCCGTGCTGATGGCCAGCCCGGCCGATGTCGAGGATCTGGCGGTCGGCTTCGCGCTGTCCGACGGGCTGATCGACGGGCCGGGCGATGTCGCGGCGATCGATCGCCATGACGCGCCCGACGGCATCATCCTCCGCCTGTCGGTCGCATCGCATCTGTCCGAACGGCTGGGTGAGCGGCTGCGCCCGCGCCTCTCCGACTCATCGTGCGGCCTGTGCGGGCTTGAGAATATCGCGCAGGTCATGCGCCCGCTGCCGAGCATGACGGCGCGCTGCGAAGCTGACGACGCGGCCATCTTCCGCGCGCGCTCCGCACTGGCGGAGCATCAGCCGCTCAACCGCCGCACCGGGGCGGTCCACGCCGCCGCGCTGGCCGCCACTGACGGCACGATCCGCATGGTGCGCGAGGATGTCGGACGCCACAATGCGCTCGACAAGCTGATCGGCGCGATGGCGCGGTCCGGCATCGGCTGGGACGGCGGCTTCGCGCTGATGACCTCGCGATGCTCGTTCGAACTGGTCGAAAAAGCGGTGACGGCCGGGTGCCCGCTGCTGGTCACCATCTCGGCACCGACCAGCCTCGCGCTCGCCCGGGCGCGGGCGGCGGGGCTGAGGCTCGTCGTTCTGGCAAGAGGCGATTCGATGCTGTCGGACGAGGCGGACTGACCTTCCCGCAATCGAGCGGAGAAAATCAGAAGCCCTCACCCATGCGCGCCGAACTCGTTGGCGATCGCGCCGCTGATCTGCCTGACCAGCGCGTGGCCCTGTTCGATCGGGTCGATCAGCCGCTGGCGTATGTCCGAATAGGGCTGGCCTTCCCGGTCGGGATAGTCGGTCGGCTCGTCGAGCGCGAAGTCGCCGATTCGCGGTTCGGTGACCGGATAGGCCCGGCGAAGCTGCGCGACCGCTTCTTCGGTCCTGAGCGCGAACACCATGTCGATCACATCGTCGCGGCTGATGTCGTTCGATCGCGAGAAGGCAGGCACCTGAACCGCGCGCAGGAACATATGCTGGATGACCGCCAGCCGCAGCGCGTGGAGCACGCCCAATATGCGGCGCCGTGCCTCACGGTCGCCGTTATCGCGCGCCTGCCCTTCGGGGGCGGGAACATGGGCGAGCAGACGGTGGAGTTTCATCGCATCGACGCGCAGGCGCGATGCCATGCGCCGCACCTCGCCCGCACGGTCATCGCTCTCCAGCCGCTCCGCAAGCGCAAGGCACGCGCTTTCCAGATGGCGCTCGGTCCCGCGATAGGGCCGCGTCGCCCAGTAAGCCGAGTTGAACAGCTCGCCATAAGCGGCGACGGTCTTGATGCTGGCCAGGCGATTGGAGGCGCGCAACAGGCCGACGATCTGGCGTCCGCGCACCGACCCGGCAAGCAGACCGGTCACCAGGTCCACCTCCTCGCCCGCCGCCGACCCAGCGCTGCCGAGCACGTTCACCGGATAGCCGAGCTGCTGAAGGATAGCATTGTGCGGAATGGCGCGGAACTGGCGAAGCCCCATCTCGCGCTCGGCCGCCAGATCGGACTGACGCCGCGCCTTGCGCGAGCCGGTCTGGCTGAGCAGGCTGAGGCCGAAGGCGGTGATCGTCCGCGCATAGGAGCGCCATTCGAGAAACGCCCGCTGCCCCGCGCGGATATTGCGATAGTAATCGAGGCTGATGTCGGTCCGCTCGTAAAAGGGGTCCGACCCGCCGCGCCCGCGAATCGCGGCATCAGCCTCCGCGATCCGGGTCAGCGTCGCCAGGGCGATGTCCTGACCATGGAAATAGAGGAAGCCGTCGCCGCCCTGGAAACTCGCTTCCAGTTCGGTGGCGATCGCGCGGCGCGCGAACTGGTCGCGCGCCCAATGGCTCATCGGCCAGGTGAGCCGATCCTCCATCGCACCGGGAAAGCCTCCCCGCCCCATCGACTCGCCATGGGTGTTGAAAATCAGCGCCGAGACTCGGACAAGGCCGTTCTTTTCCATTGCGCGGGCAAGGCGACCCTGAAGCCGCTCGATCGCCAGCGCGGCGGGGATCTGGCCGACGAAACGCCCGGCGTCGGAAAAGCCCGTCTGGATCGTGATCCGGCCGCGCTGGCGCGCATAGTCGCGATAGGCCGGCTCGGCGAGCAGCGCGTCGAGAAAGCGGCCGCCATGTTCCATCGCGCTGTCGGTCTCGAACAGCGGCGAGATGTCGACCTTGTCATCGACGCCGAACAGTCGCGCGAAATAGAGCGCCGCCATCACCGTCTGCGGCTCCTCGCACTCGGCGATCAGCAGGCGGACCGGCGAGTCGGCGTCGATGTGGCGCAATATCTGCGCGATCGTCAGGAACTGGCGCAGCGCCGTCGTATTCTCCACCGCCAGCGCGGCGAAATTGGACCGCAGCGGCTTCACCTTCTGGAGCATGTCACGCAGCAGGCTCATCGCGGTGCCGCCGGTGAGGTCGAGTTCCTCGCCCTGCTCGACCCGGACTCGGAGCGCGTTGTGAAGCTGCGAGCTGTTCATCCGGAAATGAATCCAGCCCATCCCCAGCCCATCGGCGCGCATCGCGGCGGCGAGCGTGAGATAGCCCTTGGCGTCGTCGACCTCGGCGCTTGCGGCACGCGCCTCGAGAAGCTCGATGACCGGACGCAGCGACAGCAGCTTGTCGGGATGGTCCGCGGTCAGCGCGTTGGCGGCGGCTGACAGCCGTTCGGGGTCGTCCATGTCGCCGGTAAAAAGATCGCCGAGATCGCGGCTGTACGCGCTCGCGGCGCGCAGCTTCTCGCCAATGTCCGTGAGCCCGAGGGCAGCGGCCTCATCGGCATAGGCGGCCAGCCGCTCCGCCTTCTCGCCCAGCCGGAAGCTGATGTTGACCGGCCAGTTGATGTCGGTCCGCCCGTCCATGTCATAGCCGATCCAGGTGGCGAAGCGGAACGGCAGCGGCTTGAATTCGCGCCAGTCACGCGGCCATTTGCGCGCAGCCACGTCGTACAGCGCGCGCAACAGCAGATGCCGCGCCCCCTGCCCGGACCGGATCGCCGCCATGGCGAGGCGATGTTCCCCGTCGAGCGTGATCGCCGGTCGCTCGCCGGACGAGGGCGGCATGTCGGCGGGACCGGTCTCCTCCCGGATTGCCCGCGCCACCGCCTCGCTCTGCGCCTCGGTCAGGAGGAAGGTGGGGTGGCCGGTGAAGACCGCATGAAGCATCGGCTCCGACCAGCGCCGCGCATAGTCCGCAAAGCTGTCGGCCGACCCCTCCGCGAGCGCGCGGAAGGCATCGCAGTTCGCGGCCGCATCCAACGGCGCGAGCCGCCCGCGCAGCAAGGCCGCGCGGTCGCACAGCGTCTCCTGCTCGAGCCGGTCGACCGCGTCGCCCAGATCGGCGAGGGACAGCGATCCCGCCTCCAGTTCGCGCGACAGGTCCAGCCCGAGCTGGAAGACGGGATTGAACAGCGGCGTCTGCGCGGTCAGCGCGTGAAGCTCCTGAAGGCGGTCGCTCAGGCGTTCGATCATGACCCCAGCCCGCACGCCTGCGCCGCCGCCGCCTCGATCGCCGCCAGATCAGGCGCGCCCGGCGGCACCAGCCAGCTGCCGCCGACGCACAAAACCGGGTCGAGCGCCAGCCAGTCAGGTGCCGTCTGCAGCGTGACGCCGCCGGTCGGGCAGAAACGCGCCTGCCCGAACGGTCCCGACAAGGCCTTGAGCGCCGGAATGCCGCCGCTCGCCACGGCCGGGAAGAATTTGAAATGCGACAGCCCCAGGTCGAGCCCGCGCATGATGTCCGCGGCATTGGCGACGCCTGGCAGGAACGGCACGCCCGACATCACGGCGGCACGTCCCAATGGCTCGGTCAGCCCCGGCGACACGATGAACTCGGCCCCGGCACCGATGGCGGCATCGAGATCGGCAGGGTTCAGGACCGTGCCGGCACCGACAATCGCACCCTCAACCGCCCGCATCGCGCGGATGCAGTCGAGCGCGGCGGGCGTGCGCAGCGTGACTTCAAGCACGCGAAGCCCTCCGGCGACCAGCGCCGTCGCGACCGGCACCGCATGGGCGACATCGTCGATGACGATGACCGGAATGACGGGCGCGGTGCGCATGATGGTCTCTATGGCGGTCATGAATGCTCCCTTGCAAAAGCGGCTGCGGCGCCGAGCAGGCCGGGTTCGGGATGAGTGATGAGCTTGACGGGAATCGCCGCCATCATCGCCTCGAAACGCCCCTTGGCGCGGAAACGCTCCGCAAAGCCCGACCGGAGAAGCGTGTCCTTGATCCGCTGGCCGAGACCGCCGGCGATCACGACCGCCGATCCGCCCTGCGCCAGGGTGATGTCGCCCGCGACGCTGCCCAGCGACAGGCAGAAACGCTCGACCGCGGCAGCGGCGAGGCTGTCGGCCCCGGCGGTACCGTTCTGCCAGATTGTCCGGTCGTCCAGTTGCTGCACCGCACGCCCTTCTATCAGCGCCAAGGTCTCGTAAATGTCCACGATTCCCGGGCCGGAAACAACCCGTTCCACCGACACCCGACGATATTTGTTTCGCAGACGCAAAAGCAAGCGATCTTCGAGCGAGTCGAGCGGCGCGAAGTCGATGTGGCCGCCTTCGGTCGACTGCACGCGATACTCGTCTTCATACCGCCAGAGATGCGCGACGCCCAGCCCCGTGCCCGGCCCTATGATGCTGATCGTCCCGCTGTCTGGCAGCGGGGTGTCGGGACCGCACAGCCAGGCGAAATGCTCCGCCCCGGCCTGGGCCACGGCATGGCCCACAGCCCCGAAATCATTGATCAGGGTGAAGCGATCGACGCCCAGCTGCGCGGCGAGTTCGGAACGGCGAATGATCCAGGGATTGTTGGTGAAGCGGATGACCTCTCCCGTCACCGGCCCAGCGATGGCGATCGACACAGCGTGCGGCGTCGCTTCGCCGCTCAGCGCGGCATAATGCTCCCACGCCGTTTTCAGGCTGGCATGATCCGCCGTCTTGAGCGTGACCGCCTCGCCCAGCGTGACGACGCGGCCGCCTTGCAGCTCGGCGCGGGCGAAGCGGGCATGTGTGCCCCCGATATCAAGCGCCACGATCTCGGTCATCGCGGCTCACCGGCGGGGCGAGGAACGAGCGAACACAGGATCATCGGCAAAATGTGCCTCCTCCCCGCCTTGCGGTGTCGAGATGAAAATGGTCGGCATGTGCGGCGTTATAATCGGGTGACAGGGTCGTCGCGAAGATATCGCATGCCCCATCCCTGAGATCGCGCAGAAAGACCGCCTTCGCATCGTCGCCATCCCAGTCGCGCAAAAGGCTGATGCGGGTACCGTCCGCAAGGATGATCGCCGCCACGTCGATCGCATCCCCCGTGGCATGCTCGCTATAGGTGCCGGTCGGGCTGTCGGCGATGCGGCGGCATTTATAGCTGCCGAAGGTTTCGATCCGCTCGACGCCTGTCCCGAAGTGCCGGACCGCCGCGCGGTCGACCACCTGCCTCCGCCACAGCATGACGGCGGCAGCAGTGGGACAGGACAGGCGGGCGGCGGGTCGCGCCGGAAAATCCTCTGTCGATAGCGCGACGCCATCCTCATATCCGCACTTCGGATCGTCGGGCCGAACGGGATCGAGTACGGCAAAATCGACCCGGCCTGCCGTCAGAAGCGCTTGGCAGCCCGCGAAATCCCCGTGAAGCGAATCGATCTTGCACGCGGCGAAGGGGCGCACATCCTCGTCGAGCGACAAGGGGGTCCAAGGTGCGATTTCGCGCACTTCCTCCCACCCCCGCAGAAGGAGCGCGATCAGGATGAGGAAAAGGATCAGCCGCACCGGACCGATAACGCGCGACCGCCGCGCACGCTCCCCCGCCCCCTGCTGCTGCCGATCACCCGATCAGGGCACAGCAAAAGGGCGGGAGCCCAAGCTCCCGCCCCGCAAAGCGCGATAGCAATGCCACGGTGCCGCACGGCACCGCGCGATCACTTGATCTTGGCTTCCTTGAAATCCACATGCTTGCGCACGACCGGATCGTATTTGCGGAAGCTCAGCTTCTCCGTCTGGGTACGCGGATTCTTCTTCGTGACGTAGAAGAAGCCGGTGTCAGCAGTGCTGACCAGCCTGATCTTGACTGTGGCTGGCTTCGCCATGGCCTGGAATCCTTCATCAAATCGTCGGAAACAAAAAGCGGCGCAGCGCGCCGCTCACCGTCAGGCTGGCGCTCTTGAGCCAAGCATGTCCCGATGTCAAGCCCGACGCCCCAATTTGGCATTGGGTTAAGCGCCCGGTAACTGTGATTTAACCCCTGTCCGGCATCCTTGGAGTCACAGAAAACCGAGGGAGCGCAGCCGCCATGCCGTACGACGCCATCCAGATCGTCCGCGCCGACCTTGTCCGCCGTATCGACGCGATCGCCGACGCGACGGGGCGGATCGCCCTTGCGCCGCTGTGCGAACAGGTTGATGCGATCCGCCGAACGGCCCGCGCACACTCGCTCGACGCGGTCGAGCGGCTTGCCAGCCTGCTCGAGTCGGCGGTGGCCTATCACGGCCATGGACCGATCATTCACTCCTATCTCGACCTGATGCGCGACGCCGCCGAATGCCCCGAACAGGGCTCGGAGGCCTGCGCGACCTACTCCGCCGCGCTGTCGCTGCGCATGGGCGCCTGAGCGATACGGTCGAACCGCCCGGCTTCCGCTGAATGGCCGCCCTGCTGCTTGCGCTGGTGCTGGCACTGCTGCTCGAACAGGGTTCGGCGTCGCAGTTGCGGATCGCCGGTGCCGGAAGGGGGCGCGACGCCTGGATCATGATCGCGGCTGCGAGCCTGACCACCGCTCTCGCTGGGATCGGCGGCGGCGCTCTCGCCGAGGTGCTTTCGGGCGAAGCACGACTTCTGTTCCTGGCGCTCGCGCTCGGCTTTGCAGCGACTGGCCTTCTGTTCTCGGTGATCGCCCCGTCTGCGGCGCGACCGTCCGCGTCAGCCGGACCAGCGCGATTCGTCGCCTTTCTCGCAAGCCGCGCTGGAGAGAATATCCTGTTCACGGTCGCGGCGGTCAGCGCCTTCACCGGCGCCCCTGCGCTTACGGCTCTGGGCGGCGCGGCGGGAAGCCTTGCCGCGCTCTTTGCCGCGACACTCACCGCACCCGGCACCGCGCGATCCCCCGCGCATCGTGCAGCACGCGCCCTGATGGGCATGCTCCTCCTCGTCGGTTCCATGTTCGCGGCCGCCGACGCGCTGCATCTGATTGGCTGAACCGATCAGTGTCCTGAAGCAAAGTCGCTGCACCACGTCATGAACATGTGCAACTACATCGTTGCTGACGGGTTATGACGATGACTTAAGCGTAACGACTTCGCTCTCAGTCAGCGACAGGAGGATCATCATGGCGAACGCGGATCTGCAGACACCCACCGACCTGCCCGGCAACCGGACCGGCGACCTTGCGCAGGCACTGAACGGCCTGTTGGCCGACAGCTATGCGCTGTTCCTGAAGACCAAGAATTTCCACTGGCACGTTTCCGGACCCCATTTTCGCGACTATCATCTGATGTTCGACGATCAGGCGACCCAGATTCTGGCGACCACAGACCTGATCGCGGAGCGCGTGCGCAAGACCGGCAACACGACGCTGCGGTCGATCGGCGACATCGCGCGGCGTCAGTCGCTCAGCGACAATGACGCGGAGTTCGTGAACCCAAAGGATATGCTGGCGGAACTGCGCGAGGACAATCTGCGCCTTGTCGAATCGCTGCGCGCGGCAAAGGAACTTGCCGAAGCGGCAAAGGACAATGCCACCGACGGCCTGATCGACGACTGGACCGACCAGGCGGAAGAACGGGCCTGGTTCCTGTTCGAAGCGGCGCGGGGCGCCTGACCTCCAGAGCCCAGGCAACAAAAAAGGGCGGCCGATCTGGCCGCCCTTCTTAAAAATCCGTATCGCCAAGCCGCTCAGTCGTGGCGCGGCTGCAGGTTGACGGCGGCATATTTGCCGCGACGATCGACCTCCAGCTCGAACTCCAGACGATCGCCCTCGTTGAGCGAAGGCAGGCCGGCACGCTCGACCGCGCTGATGTGAACGAACGCGTCCGGCTGGCCATCATCGCGCTGGATGAAGCCGAAGCCCTTCATCGCGTTGAAGAACTTCACCGTTCCGCTCGCCCGCTCGCCCGTGAGCTGGCGCTGAGGACCACGGTCGCCGCCGGGGGCACCCGCTCCGCCGCCGGCGCGCTCGGCAACCGGGAGCGGCTCGCCCTCGATCACCAGGTCGCTTGCGGAAATCTTGCCGCCGCGATCGACCAGCGTGAACTTCAGCGGCTGCCCTTCGGCAAGGCCGGTCAGGCCCGCCTGCTCGACCGCGCTGATGTGCACGAACACGTCCTCACCGCCGGCATCCTGAACGATGAAGCCGAAGCCCTTTTGTCCGTTGAAGAATTTGACGATGCCCGAGCCTTCGCCAACGACCTGCGCCGGCATGCCACGACCGCCGCCGCCACCAGCGCCACCGCCGAAGCCGCCGCGACCACCACCGCCGCCGCCGCCGAAGCCGCCGCGACCACCGCCGCCGCCGCCAAAGCCGCCTCGGTCACCACCGCCGAAGCCGCCGCGGTCGCCACCACCGAAGCCACCGCGGTCACCGCCACCGAAACCGCCGCCAAAGCCGCCGCGGTCACCGCCGCCGAAACCGCCGCTGTACGAGTCGTCTCCGAAGCTATCGCGCTTGTCCTTGCCGCGACCGCGGCGTCCTCTATCGAAACTCATGCCCTGTTAGATGCCCTCGTTCGTCCCTTCCAGTTGGACCGCACGCTGGACGAACACGCACACGGAACCGCCCGCATTTCATACTGGGGCAATTTCGGGCTATAGACCGAATCGATGCAAAGAGCGAATATTTTCGGGCCCTTCCGCACCAATACCGACAGATTCGTCGCAGCGGTGCCCTAACGGCCACACCGGCCACGCCAAACCGCTATCGTTCGGCCACTCCACGCCGTTGCGAATGGCGCATTGAAGTGTCCGACTCCCCCGCTTAAGGGGGTGGGATGACCGTATATTTACATGAAGAAGACCTGCCTTCCGGCGTGCTGGCGGACGGGCCGGTAGCCATCGACACCGAAACGATGGGGCTGATCACGCCTCGCGACCGGCTGTGCCTGGTACAGATCAGCGACGGGCGCGGCGACGAGCATCTGATCCGCTTCGGGCCCCACAGCCGCTACGACGCGCCGGTGCTCAAGGCCATCGTCGCCGACCCCGCGCGGCTGAAGCTCTTCCATTTCGGCCGCTTCGACATCGCCGCGCTCCAGCATTATCTGGGCGTCCTGGCGACGCCCGTCTACTGCACGAAGATCGCATCGCGCCTGATCCGCACCTACACCGACCGCCACGGCCTCAAGGAACTGGTGCGCGAACTGCTCGGTGCCGACATTTCCAAACAGCAGCAAAGCTCCGACTGGGGGGCACCCGAGCTGAGCGAGGCGCAGCGCGATTATGCGGCGTCGGACGTCCGGTTCCTGCACGCACTCAGGGCCGAGCTGGACGTCAGGCTGGCGCGGGAGGGCCGCGCCGAACTCGCGCAGGCCTGCTTCGACTTCCTGCCGCACCGCGCACAGCTCGACCTGGCCGGATGGCCCGAGGTCGACATTTTCGCGCACGCCTGATCGCATCGCGCGCCGATCGTGCTTATATGCCGCGCGTCCCGATCCCGTGAGCATTGAGCCGTCATGTCGATAGCCGCCGAACGACAGCGCACATCGCGCCAGCACTGGGCCGCTCCGGGCGGGCGGCACGACCGTTTCGTCGGCCTGCTCAAGGGCGTGCTGCCCGTCATCGTCGGCGTCCTCGCCGCCTTGCTGCTGACCGCGCCGTTCACCCAGGATCAGGAAGTCAGCTTCCTCCTCGACAAGAACGAAGTCGAAGTCGCCCGCGAGCGGCTCAAGGTGACCGAAGCGCTGTATCGGGGGCAGGACAGCGATGGCCAGCCCTTCTCGCTCCGCGCCGGATCGGCGGTACAGCGCAGTTCGCGCGAATCGGTCGTGGAGCTTCAGGACATGGAAGCGCGCATGCAGATCGACGGCGATGCCGGTGTCGTCGCGGCGCAGCGCGGCCGCTATGACATCGACCGGGAAACGGTCGATATCATGGGGCCGATCATCTTCCAGTCCGCCAACGGTTATCGCCTGACCACCCGCGACGTCGCGATCGACCTGAAGGGCAAGACCCTGCAAAGCGCCGCACGAGTCGACGGGCGGATGCCCATCGGCACGTTCAGCGCCGACCGGCTGCTCGCCGACCTGAATCAGCAGCGCGTGACGCTGCAGGGCAATGCCCGCCTCCACATCGACCAGAACGGCCTGAGAGCGAGATGACCATGCGCCACAAGACCTTTGCCCGTTTCTTCATCGGCCTGGCCGGCGGCACCCTGCTGGTCGCCGGACTTGCGGGCGCGCAAGTGCTGCGCGGCCACGACAGCAACGCGCCCGTCGACTTCACCGCGGACCGGATCGAGGTTCAGGACCGCGCCGACCGGGTGGTGGTGTCCGGCAACGTCCAGGTCACACAAGCGGACCTGCGGCTCACGTCCGACCGCCTCACCGTCGCCTATCGCCGCGAGGGTGGTGTCGAGATCAACCGGATGGACGCAATGGGCGGCGTCGTGGTCACGCGCGGCAACGAGCGCGCGCGGGGCGACGTGGCCGTCTATGACCTCGACCGGCGGCTGATCACGATGATCGGCAATGTCGAACTGATCCAGGCGGCGAACCGCCTGCGCGGCGGGCGGCTCGTCATCGACCTGACCAACGGACGTTCAACGGTGGACGGCCGTCCCTCCGTGACCGGAGCGCCGGGCACCCAGACCCAGCCGGGCGGACGGATCTCGGGAACCTTCCAGGTCAGGCAGCAGGGGAAATGACAGCGCCCATGTCCGCCCCGTCGGGGTTGCGAAACGCGCCATAAAGCCGCATGTCCCGGTCAGACGGGGCGGGCCCACGAAGGATGATGAGGACCTCTGGTCGATGCATGACCTAGTGACAGCCGATACCCACCGCGCGATCGCTCCGCCTTCGCTCGACGACGGCCTGTGCGTCATCTCGATCGCCAAGAGCTATGACCGCCGAACCGTGCTGGCGGACGTCAGCCTGTCGGTCGCCAAGGGGGAGGTCGTGGGCCTGCTCGGCCCCAATGGCGCTGGCAAGACGACATGCTTCTATTCGATCATGGGACTGGTGAAGCCCGATTCGGGCCGCATCATGCTCGACGGGACCGACATCACCGGCATGCCGATGTACCGCCGCGCGATCCTGGGCCTCGGCTATCTCCCGCAGGAAACCTCGATCTTTCGCGGCATGACGGTCGAGCAGAATATCGGATCGGTGCTGGAACTGGCCGAACCGGACCGCGGAGCGCGCGCCGAGCGGCTGGAGTCGCTGCTGTCAGAGTTCGGCCTGACCCGGCTTCGCGCCAGCCCGGCCCTGGCGCTGTCGGGTGGCGAGCGACGCCGCTGCGAGATCGCGCGCGCGCTGGCGGCGAATCCGTCGATCGTCCTCCTCGACGAGCCGTTCGCGGGAATCGATCCGCTGTCCATCGCCGATATCCGCGATCTGGTGAAGGACCTGAAGACGCGCGGGATCGGCGTCCTGATCACCGACCATAATGTTCGCGAAACGCTGGAGATCGTCGACCGCGCCTGCATCATCTATGACGGCAAGGTCCTGTTCGCCGGCAGCCCGCAGGAACTTGTCGCCAACGCCGACGTGCGCCGCCTCTATCTCGGCGAGAGCTTCTCGCTATGAGCGTGCGGCGCGGACCGGCGGGGGGCTAGGAGCCCGGAATGGCAATCGGGCCGCGTCTTGACCTCCGGCAAAGCCAGTCGCTGGTCATCACGCCGCAGCTTCAGCAGGCGATCCAGCTTCTCGCACTGTCCAACCTCGAGCTTGAGACGTTCCTCCGCGAGGAGCTAGACCGCAACCCGCTTCTCGAAAGCGGCGCGGAGGAGCAGGCCGCCGATTCCCCTCCCCCGTCCGACGAGCGGCCCGGCGATGTCGACTCGATGATCGCCGAGATAGGCGGCGCGCTGAACGACGACATCAACCGCGAACTCGCGCAGGACGATGGCCCGACCGACGCGGTCATCGACGACAGCTTCAGCCCGAGCATAGGGTCGAGCACGGCGACCGACTTCGATTCGGGTCCGGCCGACGCCATCGACCTCGATCATTTCTCATCGCCTGCGACCGGACTGTACGAGCATCTGATGGCCCAGGCGGGCCTTGTCTTTTCCGGACGCGACCTGCTGATCGCCAGCCAGATCATCGGCCAGATCGACGAAGCCGGCTATCTGGAGGCGGACCTGCGCGACATTGCCGGGCATCTCAGCATCGCGCTGCCGGTCATCGAGGACGTGCTGGCGCGAATCCAGCAGTTCGACCCCACGGGCGTGGGTGCGCGATCGCTCAGCGAGTGCATCATGCTCCAGGCACGCGAAGCGGACCGCTATGACCCCGCCATGGCCGCGCTGATCGACAATCTGGACCTTGTGGCCAAGGGTGCGATGCCTCAGCTCCGGCGGATTTGCGGGGTCGACGACGAGGATCTGGTGGATATGATCCGCGAGCTGCGCGGCTATGATCCCAAGCCCGGCCTGCGCTTCGCAACCGAATCGCCTCCCGCGGTCGTGCCCGACATCATCATCCGGCGCGGCAAGCAGAGCTGGGTGGTCGAATTGAACAGCGCCACGCTGCCGCGCGTGCTGGTCAACCGCAGCTATCATCGCGAACTCAGCCGGGGTCCCCAGAACAAGGAGTCGAAGGCGTGGCTCGGCGACTGCCTCGCCAACGCCAACTGGCTCGTCCGCGCGCTCGACCAGCGGCAACGGACGATCCTGCGCGTCGCGGAGGAGATCGTCCGGCATCAGGAGAAATTCTTTGCCGAAGGGGTCGCCCACCTTCGCCCGCTGACGCTGCGGCAGGTCGGCGAGGCCATATCGATGCACGAATCGACGATCAGCCGCGTCACCTCGAACAAATATCTTCAGTGCCCGCGCGGCGTGTTCGAGCTGAAATATTTTTTCACCAGCGGGATCGCAGCGAGCGACGGCGGCGAAGCGGCGTCGGCGCAGGCGGTGAAGAGCCACATCCGCGCGCTGATCGCGGCCGAACGGCCGGACGCGATCCTGTCGGACGACACGCTGGTGGAGATGCTGCGCGAACGCGGCTTCGACATCGCCCGCCGCACGGTCGCCAAATATCGCGAGGCGATCGGCCTGGGCTCCTCGGTCCAGCGGCGACGGCAGAAGGCGCTCGCGGGGGTCCGCTGACCCGTCCGCGGGTGAGTTTACTGGAACAGCATCTTCAGTCCGGCGAGCACGAGCACCGCGGCAAGCGCGGGCCGCACGATCTGGCCGGCGAGGCGAGTCGCCAGGAACGAGCCGATGATGATTCCCGGGATCGACCCGACCAGCAGCCCGCCCAGCAGGCCGAAATTGACATTGCCCAGCCACAGATGGCCGACGCCCGCCACCAGCGTCAGCGGCACCGCATGCACGATGTCGGTTCCCACCAGCCGGGCCGGACCCATGCGCAGCGGATACAGCGCGAGCAGCATGGTCGCGCCCAGCGCGCCCGCTCCCACCGAGGTCATGGAGACGAGGACACCGAGAACCGCGCCAGCGAACACCGTCAATGCGGGCTGATAACGACGGAAGCGCGTCGCCCGGCGAGTCTCGATTCCGCGGGCCACCGCGCGGATGCGATTCCACGAAAGCGTGGCGAGCGCCGTGATCACCAGAACCGCGCCCAGCATCTGCATGATCAGCCCCTCCTTGACGGCCCCCATGTCCGCCATGGAGAGCCAGTAGAGGGTCACGATGCTGGCGGGGATGCTCCCCATCGCCAGGCGGCGGACCACAAGCCAGTCGGTTTCCCCGAACTTGTGATGGACGACGCCCCCCACCGCCTTGGTGATCGCCGCGAACCAGAGGTCGGTGCCGACCGCCGTGGTCGGCGCGACACCCATCATCAGGATCAGGATCGGAGCCATCAGCGAACCACCGCCGACTCCCGTCAGTCCGACCATGATCCCGACGAGCAGGCCGGACAGGGTGTGGGCGAGGTCCATGAGCGCCCGCTAGCGGAATGGCGGGCCAAAGCCAAGCGGGACGACCATTGTTTTGGCTGCGTCGCGATCCACTTTGTCCCGTCCTTGGAGCGGTGAAAGCGATTGCGTCAGCCGCGCAAGCGAGGCAAAGGCGCGCCGATGACTGACAACAAGGCGATATTCGAAGCGATCGCGCTGCGCATGTGCCTGCGCGCGCAGTACAACCGGGCGGAAGTCGTGCTTGCGCCGCATGTGCTTTACCAGCGTAACGACTCCCTGTTCATCGACGCGGTCACCTGCAGCCGCGACGGCAATCCGCCGCGCGAGGAAAAGATCGGCAGCTTCAATCTGGCGGGCCTCAGCGATGTGGCGGTGATGGAAACGCCGTTTGAAACAAGCCTGCTGTTCAATCGTATGGACCCCAAGTATCGCGATGCCACTCTGTTCATGATCGACGCGGACTGAAGCGCCAGGACCCGCCGGGACGGCACCGGCAAGGAGACGTCCCTTGAACCAGGCCGGGCCGGCAGCGAAGGATGTTCCGCACATGGTGACGCGGCACCCGCGCTGGTGGCAGCGTCTCTACCTGCAGGTGCTGGTCGCGATCGCGGCGGGAATCGCCCTTGGCGCGCTGGCACCCGAAACCGGCGCGGCGATGAAGCCGCTGGCCGACGCCTTCATCAAGCTGATCAAGATGGTGATCGCCCCGGTCATCTTCGTCACACTCGCATCCGGCATTGCGCATATGCGGGCACTGGGCGAGCTTGGCCGAGTCGCGGCCCGCACGCTGCTGTATTTCGTGTCGGTCTCGACGCTCGCCCTCATCGTGGGTCTGGTGGTGGCGAATGTCGTCAGGCCGGGTGCTGCGCTGGGGATCGACCCGGCCTCGCTCGATGCCGGCGCGGTGAGCGGCTATGCCACCGCCGCGCATGAAACGACACTGACCGGTTTTCTGCTCTCGATCATACCCGATACGCTGGTCTCGGCGCTGACCTCCGGCTCGATCCTCCAGACGCTGCTGGTAGCGGTGCTGGCGGGGGTGGCGCTGGCGCTCGGCGGCGACAGCACGCGCCCCGTCGTCGACGCGCTGGACAGAATCACGACGGTGCTGTTCCGCATCGTGGCGATCGTCATGCGCGCGGCACCGATCGGTGCCTTTGCCGCCATGGCCTATACGATTGGAGCTTATGGCATCGGGTCGGTGCTGAGCCTGATCGGGCTGGTGGCGACCTTCTATCTCACCTCGGCGCTCTTCGTGCTGATCGTGCTGGGCACGATCGCAACCCTCGCGCGTTTCTCGCTTTGGAGACTGCTCCGCTATCTCCGTGCCGAACTGCTGCTTGTGCTGGGCACATCCTCCTCCGAATCGGCCTTGCCCAGCCTGATCGCCAAGATGGAGCGGGCCGGTTGCGAACCGGGCGTCGTCGGGCTGGTGGTGCCGCTCGGCTACAGCTTCAATCTCGATGGCACGAACATCTACATGACGCTGGCGGCGCTGTTCATCGCGCAGGCGCTGGGGATCGACCTCAGCCTCGGCGAACAGCTCGCGCTGCTCGGCGTCGCGATGATCAGCAGCAAGGGCGCCGCGGGCGTGACCGGCGCGGGCTTTATTACGCTGGCCGCGACGTTGAGCGTGGTGCCGTCGGTGCCTGTTGCCGGCATGGCGCTGATCCTGGGCGTCGACCGGTTCATGAGCGAGTGCCGCAGCATCGTGAACTTC
Organism: uncultured Sphingobium sp.; assembly: GCA_964532255.1. Classification (GTDB taxonomy): domain Bacteria; phylum Pseudomonadota; class Alphaproteobacteria; order Sphingomonadales; family Sphingomonadaceae; genus Sphingobium. The sequence goes on along the minus strand of CAZHGR010000041.1, from coordinate 8,490 downwards.
ATCGGCAATGCCGTCGCCACGCTGGTGATCGCCCGCTGGGAGGGCGCTCTCGACGACGCCGCGCTCGCGCGCGCGCTGGCGCCGGACGCGGAACCGGACACCGCCGCGATCGGTTGATCGGCCAGGGTCCGGATGGCCCCTGTAACCGAGGAGACTGCGCATGGACCGCTCACCACCCCGCCCCATCGACCGCGAGGACGAGGTCAACGCGGAACAGCGCGAACCCGACCAGGCGCAGGACGTCGCCGCCGATGCACTCCGCGCGCCCACCGATCTGTCTGAGGACAGCGAGCGCGGGGGTCATGCCGATCGCGGTCTCGTCGCACCTCAGGACACGCCCGACCTCGTCGAGACGATGGACGGCATGGTCCGCAGCGGCCGGATCGATAGCGGTGCCTTCTCCGGCGAGCCGGAAATGGACGATGAAGAGGACGAACTCGGCCGGTTCGAGGACAAGCACCGGCCGGAAGACGAACCCGACGAGGGTGACGGGGAGGACATGGTCGAGGGCCTCATGATCGAGGACGAGGAATAGGAACCGGTCAGCGTTCATGGCTGACGGCTTGCGCGCTCGGCAGCCGTTGCATGGATTGTTCGCGCAGAGGCGCGAAGGGCGCAGAGATGTGGAGCGAGAGAGCGCCGCAGGCATTCAACCTCAACGCTTCACCCGTCGTTGGCGTTAAAGCAGCACCGCCGCCAGCAAGCAAAACCTCTGCGTCCTCTGCGCCTCTGCGCGAACCCAATAGCGTCGTCGTCAGGCGGGGCGTTCGTCTATCAGGCTGCGGACCAGCGGCTGAAGCCCCGCGTCATATTTCGCGAGCATCACCTGCTCACCCACTGTGTCGAAATGGCTGACGAGGCCGTGGGGACCCCAGCGATGGAGCGCGTAAGACGGCGCGTCGGCGATGATCATCGGGCGGTTGTCGGGGCGATCGGGATCGATCGGCCTCAAATCGAGCGATACCTGCGGCGCGCTCGACGCGCAGATCGACACCGTCACGCCCTTCCAAGGCGCGGAAATGGGGCGATGCAGATGGCCGCACAGCAGCGCCTTGACCTGATAATGGCCGGCAATGGCATCGGCAAAGCGCCGGACCCAGGGCTCGTCGGGATGTGTGTTCATCCAGTCGATACCGACCTCCACCGGCGGGTGGTGCATCACGATGACGGTGGGCGTATCGGGCGCTTCCGACAGGCGTTCGCTCAGCCATGCCGCACGGCGCTCGCAGAACGCGCCGCCATGACGTCCCTCCTCCAGCGTGTCGATCACGATCAGCCGGCGTGAGGGCAGGTCGACAACATATTGCACGAAGCCGTCCGCCGTCGGCGTGTCGGGAAACACGCTGCAGAACGCCTCGCGCGCGTCGTGATTGCCCATCGCATAGAGCACGCGGCAGGGCGCGAGGCTCATCGCCGATTTCAGCCGGCGATAGCTATCGATGTCGCCCCGGTCGACGAGATCGCCCGTCGCCAGCAGGATATCCGGCCGGTTCACGCCGTTGTTCAGGTGATTGATCACCTGATCGAGGCGCTTTCGGTTGAACTCGGCCGGATTGTCCGGCTCGAAGCCCAGGTGAATGTCAGTAACTTGTGCGATCAGCACCCGGGCGACTCCTCATTATGTTCTGCCCGCTTTCACGGACACCGGCTGCAAATTTCGCGCATCGGCCCAAGGGGTAAACTCAGGGCCGTGCGGCCTTCCCCCCGGACCGCGCCTGCGCGACTCGCTGCTGCACGAACCACGGTGCGCCATCGTCGGCATGATAGTTGTGACATAGCGCACAGCCCGTCGCGACCTTGGCCTTCGAACCCTCTCCACCATGACAATCGCGGCAGGACGCCAGGTCGGGCAGCAGCAGATCGCTGGACGCCGCCGACTTGCCCGCCGCGTGACAGGATTCGCAGGTTTCCTGCTTGTGCGCGTCGTGGCTGAACCAGCCGTTCTGCATGTAACGCGCGGTCTGGTGCACCGGCATCACGTCCCATCCCGACGCGCCGTTCGCACCGGGAGCAAAGACGGTGTGGCACTCGCCGCATGCGCCATCCTTTGCGAAGACCTGTCGCACCGCCTGTTCGGCGCGCGCGGGGCGTGCCCGCGTCTCGCCGAAATAGATGCTGTACACCTGCCCCTGCGCATATTGGCCGGGGCGCCGCCGCGCGTTGCCGCCCAGTTCCAGCGGCACGACAGGGCCGGTTCCGCGATAGAAGGCCGCCAGATCCGCCACGACCTGATCCGGATCGCCATGGCGCAGGGTGCGCACCGTGCCGCCGATATTGTCGAAGGCGAGGCTGTGGCAGGCCTGGCAATCCTTCTCCATGTCCACCGGCAGGAAGCGGACGCCGTCAGCGGTGGGCGTGTGGCAGTCCTTGCACACCAGCGCCTGGCCATAGCCCTGCTCCGCGCCCAAACGTTGCGCCATGCGCGCGACGCCGTTGGTGCGCGACAGGTGCATGTCGTGCGGGAATTTGAGACCCGACTGGTCCTTGGGATTGCGGTCGAGCGAGACGCGCTGGAACACCGGCTTGGTCCCGTCGAACGACCCCGGCCGCACCGCCACCAGCGCCTGGAACTGCGGGTGGCTCTTGCCGAAATCGTCGGCGTTGCCGAGCTTGGTATCGGTCAGGCGCGTGTCGAGGTCGGCATGGCAATCGGCGCAGAACTGCTGCGCGGTCGCGGCCATCTTGCCGCTGCCCTCATGCTCGCTGTGACAGTCGACGCAAGCGCCGGGATCTTCCTTGCCGAACGTGTGCGCGACAGTCTGGAGGAACTGCCCCCCCAGCCCCGGTTCGCCACGAGCCACCGCCAGCCGCGCCGCCGGCGCATGATCGTGCGCGTCGTCATGGCAGCTCTTGCACGTCTCATCCCGCACCGAAACAAAGGCATCGACGTGACAGGCCTCGCAATTCTCCTCGAGGCCATGATGCGCGCTGCTGAGCGCGCCCGCCGACCATGTGCTGTCGAGCACGACCTCGTCGATCTTGCGATTGTCCTTGTCGGGCCGCATCGCAAAGCTGATGATCGGCACCGCGAGGAATATCGCCAGCACCGCCAGCGAGAAGACCCAGGCCACCGTCCGCTTGCTGGGCATCTTGGAAGAGAGCGAGAAGATCGCCGCCTCGTCCTTGTCCTCCGACGCGTCCGAAACCGCCTCTTCGCGAGTCACGGTCAGGCAGATCGCATCGCCCTCGCGGTTGATCGTGATGCGATGGCCGCCGAAGCGCAGCTCGGCACCGACCGCCGAATCGATCTCGACCTTCTGGCTGGTGCGGCCATCGACCGCGAAGCCGAGTGTTCCGACCGACCGGACGACGATGCGGCGGTCGTCAATCTTCTCGATCCGCGCGTGATCGGGTTCGACCGCGAGGTCGGTGAGATGGATGTCGCGCTCCGCCGCGCGGCCGACGCTGATCTGCGCCTTCTCGATTCGCTTGTCGCGGACGATCTCTCGTCCGTCGGCGGTCAGCGCGACTGTTCGGATCAGAAATGCCATCGCCTACGCCCTCACCAGTAGAAGAAGACGCTGATGACGTGCGCGGTGAGCGCCGCGATCAGCGCCACGGTCGCCGGCACATGGAGGTACAGCCAGATTTCCAGCATCGCCCGGATTCGCAGATGCCGCCGCAGCCGCCCCAGCATCGCCTGCTTGCGCTCCAGCAGCGTGTCGACCTTTTCCAGCGGATCCCTGCCGAGGTCCGCCTGCGACCCCGTCACCTGCCGGACGCGCCGCAGCGCCGATGCCGTCGCGCAGCGCGGATAATTGCCGGTCAGCCGGTTCCACACGCTGCCGCCGAACGCATCCTGCGTCAGCGAATCCTGCACCACCTGCGCCATGTCGTGGCTGAGCGGCTGGGCGGCGTCGTGAAGCTGGCGGTCGAGCGCACGCAGCGCTTCCAGCATCTGCGATTCGGTCATCTCGTCGCGATTGCTGCTGAGCGATGCGGGAAGCGCCGCATAGACCGAAATGCCGAAAATCCCCGACAGGATCACCAGCATCATCAGCGTGTAGGCCAGCGTGTGGACGTTCCAGCCGAACTGGAAGCCGGTGTGGAGCGTGCCGATCACGATCAGCGCAAGGCCGAGATAGACATGCGCGCTGGTCCACGCCTTCAGCGACCAGCGGCCCGGCGTCATCGCCCGCTTGCGCACGCCGAGCGCGGTCAGCCACAGGATCAGCAGCGCGCCGACGGTGCCCAATATATAGCCATACCAGCTCCCGCCATTGTGGCGGGGCGTGATGTCGATCAGCGCGTAGCTGAGGATGGTGAAGATGCTGATCGCCAGCGCGATCTTGAGCCAGCGGAAGTTCCTGTGCGCCAGGAACCCCTCGTGGAGCTGCGACTGCCGTTCGCGGCGAACGCCTTGCGCGGAACTAGCCATGCCGACAGCCTCCCTTCTCCCCCGAGGGGAGAAGGTTGCGCAGACTTGGCAGCGTGCTGCCTAGTCGAAGCTGGATGAGGGGATTGCGACGGTCACGAACGCGCACCTCCCCCTCTCCAACTCCACCTAGCCGGCGGGCCGGCAAGGTTCCGTATCCTCCCCCCGGCGGGGGGAGGGTGCTGGCGGCGATGGCCATGTCAGTTCTCCTCCCTTTCGAGCCGGGTGACCGACAGGAAATTCTCCGGCGCGACGCGGATCGCGGCGCCCGTGGGGCAAGCGCGGACGCAGGCCGGGCCGCCTTCAATCCCCGAACACATGTCGCACTTGATCGCCTTCTTGGCCTTTTCCACGCCCGGCTCGGCATTCTTGTACCGCCATTTCTTCGACGGCTCGCCTGGCCCCGGCCCCGCACCGAAGAACATCCAGCTCAAGAGGCCAGGCTTCTTCGGCGGCACGCTGTCCATGCGGATCACGCCATAGGGACAGTTGCGCTGGCAGTTGCCGCAGCCGATGCACGTGTCGTTGATCTTGACCTCGCCGTCCGGCCCGCGATGGATCGCATTGGGCGGGCAGTCGGCCATGCAGTGCGGATGCTCGCAATGGCGACAGCTCGTCGGCACATGCAGATGCGCGTAGGTCTTGCCTGCCTCGCGATCCAGCCGGCTCAACCCCTCATGGCTGTCGGCGCACGCCTTCTCGCAATTGTCGCAGCCAACGCACAGATTCTCGTCGATCAGCAGCACGTCGGTCGCTTCGCCGATGCCGTTATCGACCAGGAACTGCGCGGTTTCCGAATACATGTCGACCGCGCCTGAGAAGTCGGCCTTGCGGCTTTCGATGAAGCTGTTGACCTTTTGCCGCGCCGCCATGTCGGTCTTGGCGCGTTCCAGCAGCGCAGGCTTCTTTTCCATGACGCGGCGGAACGCATCGCCGTGCAGCTTGATGACCTCCGACCGGATCGCCGCGCGCACCGTCGCGGTGCGCTTGCCGCCCGCGATCAGGCCCATCTCGCCGACATAGGAACCGGCGGGGAGGTAGGAGAGGAAGACCGGCTTGCCGCCGATATTTTTCTCGACGATCATCGACCCGACGCGGATGACGAAAATGTCCTCGCCCTCGTCGCCTTCGGTGATGATCGCCTGCCCCGCGCGCACCGACTGCACCTCGGCCGTATCGAGCACCTCGGTCAGGTCGGCGGGCGTCAGGCCCGATCCGAAGAGCTGGAGAAGCTGGCGCTCGACCGAGATGCGGGTGATCGCGCGCTTGGCGGCGGGCACCTGCGCCTGCAGTTTCAGCGCGGCGGTGCGCGACACCTCGACCATCACCGAATCGTCGGCGGCGCGGATGGTCGCGCCACGACGGCGGCCGGAAATCAGGCCGACCTCGCCGAAGATCGATCCCTGCGGCACCGGCACGGTGATCGACGGGTCGCTGGGGTTCACCTCGACCAGAGCGCCGCCGGTCGCGATGGCGAACAGCGACGATCCGGGCGCGTCGCGCTCGAACACCACCTCGCCCTTGCGATAGAAGCGCGCCTCGCTGTCGAGCATGAACTCGCGCATCTGGAGCGGCGACAGATCGTTGACGATGGTGACATTGGCGCGAAGCAGTTCCAGCCACTCGTCGACCGATCGATTGCCCGGCAGCGCCTTGAACTTGGCTTCGAGGATCGGCTCGTCGGCAGGCTTGAGCGCAGTGTTGCCGTTGATGAACTCGACGACGTCATAGCCCTGGTTCATGCAGTGCTTGATGAGCGGATAGCCCGCCAGCGCACCGATCACGAAAATGCCGGGAACCGCGCTTTCGAACTGGGGCGAGAGGCGCGGGAACGCCTCGCGGTCGGCGCTGGTGAACTCGACGCCGGTGCCGGGCACGATCACCTTGCGCATGCTGGTCTTGCCGTCGCGGCCGGTGACTTCCTTCTCTTCGAAGCGCGCGCAGCAGCTTTCCACGAACTCGCGCGGCGCGGCCGATCCCATGCGCGCGATGACGCGGTCGCAGCGGATCGCTTCCTGACCGTCGCGCGTGTCGAGAAGCAGTTCGCCGTCGCGCACTTCGGCGGGCGATGTCTCGGTCATCACGCGGATGCGGCCCTGGTCGCGCGCCTCCATCAGCAGCTTGACGTTGGCACCCTTGGCGCGCGCGAAATCGGCGCTGCGGTTGAGAATGGTGACAACATTGCCCTGCGCCGCGTCGGCGGCGAGGCCCAGCGCATTCTCGATCCCCGCGTCGCCCGACCCGATGACGGTGATATGCTCGTCGACATATTCGCCAGGGTCATCGAGCTGATACTGGATGATCGGTGCCGCGAACTTCCCCGCGCCCGGCGCGCGCAGCGTGTTGGGATTGCCCTGGGTGCCGATCGCCATGACGACGTTGTCGGCCTCTATCACCTGCTTGTTGGCGAGGGTCAGGCGGAACGCGCCCTTCGCTCCCTCGATCGCCTTGACCTCGCTGTTGTAGGCGACGTTGACGCCATAGTCCGCCGCCTGGCGGTTCCAGATGTCGAGAATCGCCTCGCGCTTGCCGGCGTCGAAATCGCAGTCCGAGCGCAGCACGAGCTGGCTCGGCGTGGCCATCACATGCTTGCCCTTCTGATATTTGTAGATCGTGTCCGACAGATGGTCGGTTTTCTCGAGCAGGACATGCGACAGGCCGAGCTGGGCGGCGCGAGCGGCCGCCGATAGCCCCGCGGGGCCGGAACCCACGATGGCGATGCGATATCGGTCTGACACGCCGTTCCAAGCCCCCCAAAAGTCGTAGGCTACGCGGCCGGCCTTCTCCGCCGGTCTCGCACGCCCCCAAATTACGACCCGATCCCGTTACAACCCTTAGCAAAGCGGTTGGTAATTCCTAGACGCTTTCTACAAGGGTCACGAGCGTCGCGGAGCGAGACAGCGCGAGTCCGCCGCCAACTTGCAAGTCCATTGCTCCCCTGCTAACGGGCGCGCACGTCATGGGCGGCCGCAGCGCAGTGCCACCTTCATCATGGCTTCAATAGGATTTGCGGAGGCAACGGGGCGCGTGGAGATTTCCGGCGGTATTCAGGCTAGCCTGGCGGGGCGCTATGCGCTCGCCCTGTTCGAACTCGCGCGCGATGGCGGGCAGATCGACTCGGTCCGCGACGACCTTGCCAAGGTGCAGCAGAGCTATCAGGACGTCCCTGCGTTCCGCGACCTGCTGACCAGCCCGCTGGTCGACCGGCGGGCCGCGACGCGCGCGGTCGCGGCGATCGCGCAGTCGCTCGGCCTCGGCGACCTCGCCTCCAAGTTCCTGGGCGTCCTCGCCGCCAATCGCCGCCTCGGTTCGCTCACCGGCATGATCCGCGCGTTCAACATGCTGGTGTCCGCCCACAAGGGCGAGACCCGCGCCGAAGTCACGACCGCCTATCCGCTGGCCGACGAGCAGCGCACCGCGCTGGCGCAGCAGCTTCGCCAGCGCATGGGCCGCGACGTGGCCCTCGACGTCTCCGTCGATCCCGCCATCATGGGCGGGCTGGTCGTCAAGATCGGCAGCCAGATGATCGACAGCTCCATCCGTACCCGTCTCAATACCCTCGCCCAGGCGATGAAAGGCTAAAAGGCTCACATCATGGACATCAACGCCGCAGAAATTTCGAAGGTCATCAAGGACCAGATCGCCAGCTTCGGCACCGAGGCGCAGGTCAGCGAAGTCGGCACCGTGCTGACCGTCGGCGACGGCATCGCGCGCATCCACGGCCTCGACAAGGTTCAGGCGGGCGAAATGGTGTCCTTCGCCAACGGCGTGCAGGGCATGGCGCTCAACCTGGAGGCCGATAATGTCGGCGTCGTGATCTTCGGCTCCGACGCCGAGATCGGCGAAGGCGACACCGTCAAGCGCACCGGCACCATCGTCGACGTGCCCGTCGGCAAGGGCCTGCTCGGCCGCGTGGTCGACGGCCTCGGCAACCCGATCGACGGCAAGGGCCCAATCCAGGCCACCGAGCGCAAGCGCGTCGACGTCAAGGCGCCGGGCATCATTCCGCGCAAGTCGGTGCACGAGCCGATGCAGACCGGCCTGAAGGCCATCGACAGCCTGGTGCCGATCGGCCGCGGCCAGCGCGAGCTGATCATCGGCGACCGCCAGACCGG
>CAZHGR010000040.1:0-25406 GCA_964532255.1 uncultured Sphingobium sp. | reverse complement strand
TGTCGCGGCGGAACAGCGCATTGGCCTTGAGCGCCTGGTTCACATGGTGGACGACGGCAGTGTTCTCGAAATCGTAGAGATTGGCGCCCTCGAGCAGGCCCGCCTCCTCCAGCATCCGCTCCATCTTCTCCGTCCCGTCCTCGGTCAGGATGATGTTGCGCTGCTTCTCGTCCTTCTCGTAATCCTCTTCGCGAAGCTGCTTGGCGAGCTTGTCGACCGCGATATACAGCTCGGACTTGTCGTCGGTGGGGCCGGAGATGATGAGCGGGGTGCGCGCCTCGTCGATCAGGATCGAGTCGACCTCGTCGACGATCGCGTAGTTGAAGCGCCGCTGCACCATCGAACCGCGATCATATTTCATATTGTCGCGCAGATAGTCGAAGCCCAGCTCGTTGTTGGTGGCATAGGTGATGTCGGCCTCATAGGCCGCGCGCCGCTCCTGCTCGCTGAGGTTGGGCACGATCACGCCGGTGGTCAGTCCCAGGAAACGATAGACCTGCCCCATCCACTCGCAGTCGCGGCGGGCGAGATAGTCGTTCACGGTGACGACATGGACGCCCTTGCCCTCGAGCGCGTTGAGATAGGTCGCGAGTGTGGCGACCAGCGTCTTGCCCTCGCCGGTGCGCATTTCGGCGATCTCGCCACGGTGGAGGACGATGCCGCCGATCATCTGCACATCGAAATGGCGCATGCCGAGCACCCGGACCGAGGCCTCGCGCACGGTCGCGAACGCCTCCGGCAACAGGTCGTCAAGCTTGGCGCCCGCGGCGAGCCGTTCGCGGAATTTGGCGGTCTGCCCGACCAGCTCGGCGTCGCTCATCGCCGAAATCGTGGCTTCGAACCCGTTGATCCGGTCGACCAGCTTGCCCAGCGATTTGACGTAGCGATCGTTCGACGATCCGAAAATCGTTTTGGCTAGGCTGCCGAACATGGCGGATATCCTGACTTTTCAATGCGCATCCGCGCCACGAAAGGCACGGTTTTCCGGTCGCCGCGATGTAGGGGCGGGTGGGAGGTTAGTCAATTGGAGGGAACATGTGGTCTCTACGTCGGCGACTGCCGATCATGGTGGGCGCGGCAGGGATTGAACCTGCGACCCCACCCGTGTGAAGGGTGTGCTCTACCACTGAGCTACGCGCCCGCCTGTCCGAAGCGGAGGCAGGCGAACTGCCGATTGTCGGCGGCGCTGTCAAGCGGTGCGTGAAGCCGCGCCGCAAGCGATGCGATCAGTGGCGGCGGACAAGGTCCACGGGGCGCAGGTGGACGCCGTCGCACTCCGCCTCGCCGCAACCGCACGGTTCCACCGCATAGCGAGTCGCGCCGATCATCAGCTGGCCGCCGGCAAAGCGGTAATTATCGACACCCGTTTCCGCCATCCGGTTGCGGATGATGGTTTCGATAGCCTCGACTCGCAGCGGTTCCGTAGCCATGTCGTTAACCTAATTGTGCATCGCAGCATTGCAACACCCGATTGCGCCATATGGTTCCCGAAACGGGATGGTGCGCTGCACGCTCGGTGTCGGCGCGGACGCTTCAGCTTGCGGGCCACGGCAAGGTTTCCCATATGGCGCGCCATGTCAGACAATGATCACCGCGCCCTGCCCGCCTGGCACGGCACGACCATCCTTTCCGTCCGCAGGTCGGGTCGAGTCGTCGTCATCGGCGACGGCCAGGTCTCGATGGGCCAGACGGTCATGAAGCCCAACGCGCGCAAGGTGCGACGGCTCCACGACGGCAGCGTCATCGGGGGCTTCGCGGGGGCGACCGCGGACGCCTTCACGCTGTTCGAGCGGCTGGAGGCCAAGCTGGAGCGCCATTCGGGCCAGTTGCTCCGCGCCGCCGTCGAGCTGGCCAAGGACTGGCGCACCGACAAATATCTGCGCAACCTGGAAGCGATGATGGCGGTGGCCGACAAGGACGTGACGCTGATCCTGACCGGCAATGGCGACGTCCTGGAGCCGGTCGACGGCATCGCTGCCATCGGATCGGGCGGCAATTTCGCGCTGTCGGCGGCGCGCGCGCTGCTCGAATATGAAGAGGATGCCGAGAAGATCGCGCGCCGCGCGATGCAGATCGCGGCGGAACTGTGCGTCTATACCAACGATCAGGTGACGGTGGAGGCGCTCGACAGCGCCACATAATCCATCCGTCGCCCCGGCGAAGGCTGGGGCCTCCCTCCTCCAGCGATGCCAGCCTGCGCTGGCAAGACGTCCAAGGACTATATGAACAACAGCCTCACCCCCAAAGCCATTGTCGCCGCGCTAGACGAGCACATCATCGGCCAGACCGACGCCAAGCGCGCGGTCGCCGTCGCGCTGCGCAACCGCTGGCGCCGCCAGCAGCTCAGCGCCGAGCTTCGCGACGAGGTGACGCCCAAGAACATCCTGATGATCGGCCCCACCGGCTGCGGCAAGACCGAAATCAGCCGCCGCCTCGCCCGGCTTGCCGACGCGCCCTTCGTCAAGGTGGAGGCGACCAAGTTCACCGAAGTCGGCTATGTCGGTCGCGACGTCGAGCAGATCGCCCGCGACCTGGTCGAGGAAGCCGTTCGCCTGGAGCGCGACCGCCGGCGCGAGGCGGTGCGCCAGCCGGCGAGCGAGGCGGCGATGGAGCGCCTGCTCGACGCGCTGACCGGCAAGGAAGCGAGCGAGGCGACCCGCCTCTCCTTCCGACAGCGGATCGAGGCGGACCAGATGAACGAGGTCGAGATCGAGATCGAGGTCGCCGACACCCCCTCCATGCCGATGGAAATCCCCGGAATGGGTGGCCAGGTCGGCATGATCAACCTGTCCGACATCATGGGCAAGGCGTTCGGGCAAGCGCAGCGCAAGCGCCGCAAAATGCGGGTTGCCGATGCCTGGGACAAGCTGGTCGAGGAGGAACAGGACCGGCGGCTCGACCAGGACGATGTCGCGCGCACCGCGCTCAAGGATGCCGAGCAGAACGGCATCGTCTTCCTCGACGAGATCGACAAGATCGCGGTCAGCGACGTTCGCGGCGGATCGGTCAGCCGCGAAGGCGTCCAGCGCGACCTCCTGCCGCTGATCGAGGGGACGACCGTTGCCACCAAATATGGCCCGCTCAAGACCGACCATATCCTGTTCATCGCCAGCGGCGCGTTCCACGTCGCCAAGCCGTCGGACCTGCTGCCCGAGCTGCAGGGCCGCCTGCCGATCCGCGTCGAGCTGAAAGGGCTGACCGAGGCCGATTTCGTGGCGATCCTGTCCGACACCAGGGCGTCGCTGCCCGAACAGTACAAGGCGCTGTTGGCGACCGAGGGCGTGACGGTCGAACTGTCCGAGGACGGCATCGCCGCCATCGCCCGGATCGCGGCGGAGGTGAACGAGCGGGTCGAGAATATTGGCGCCCGAAGGCTGCAAACAGTGATGGAAAAGCTGCTGGAGGATGTCAGCTTCGAGGCCGAGGACCGGCAGGGTACGACCGTCACCGTAGACGCCGCCTATGTCGAGGCGCAGCTCTCGAGCATCGCGCGGGACAACGATCTTAGTCGATATGTGCTGTGAGGGAAGTGGCTACTCCCGAAAGGTCGCTCGCCGAGAATCAGTCCGTCACGAGCAAACCCACATGCTTCCTGAACTCCGATGGTTCTCTTACCAGAAAAATTCTCATCAAACGGTCGCGTTACTAGCAATCTACAAAAATCACCCGTGGAGTCCACAATATCTTCATCACCTTGCGCTGAAAAACCTCACAGAATTCGCCATGACACAGGGTAAATTCATCTTATTTATCACTTAACTTTTCCCATCTCAAAATACCAATCTCGATCATGAGCACACAGTTGGGCGAACTCTCTATAGTTTTATTTTCCTTCTTCAGGATAAATGCTTTGCGCCCCTCGTGACGTGCCGCCCTCAATTGTGACCGTTTGCTGGTAGAGTCCGACGTCAAGGAGTCGGACGAGAATGAAGCGAAGCAGGTTCAACGAAGAGCAGATCATTGCGGTCTTGAAGGAGCAGGATGCCCGGATGGCGACAGTGGAGGTCTGCCGCCGCCAGGGGATCGGTTCGGTGACGTTCTACAATTGGAAGGCGAAGTTCGGCCGGCTCGAGGTTTCCGAGGCCCGGCGGTTGCGGTCGCTTGCAGAGGAGAGCTCCCGGCTCAAGAAGCTGCTGCGCATCTAGCGCGAGGAACGGCTGCACGTTCGTCGCCGTGGCGGGCGCACGAGGGCGCTGGGCACGCGCAGACCGATGGTGCTGCCGGATGGCCCGAACCAGCGTCGGTCGCTCGCCTTCGTCTTTGACAGCCTGATCTGCGGCCTTAGGGTCCGTGCCTTGTGCGTGGTTGATGACCAGACGCGGGAGTACCCGGCGCGGACGGGCAATACGTCGCTGCGGTGCTTGGGGTGCGCGGGAACCGATCAGCCCGATGGGCATCCGCAGCAAGCCACATACAGCGGGCAGCGACAATGGCAACGACCTGACCTCGTGGGTCATCCTGCCCTGGTCGCAGGAGCGAAGGGTCGAGCGGCACTACATCGCGCCGTGCAAGCCAATGCAGAACGGCTGCGTGGAGAGCCTCAACGGCCGCCTGCGGGACGAGAGCCCCAACGAGACCCTGTTCACCTCGCTGGCCCATGCCCGGCTTGTGCTGGCCGCGCGGCGGCACGATTGCAACATGGTGAGGCCACACTCGAGACTAGCGGGAAGGTCCACCGGCGACACAAACGCCCCTTGCTTGCGGCGGCATAGTCGGGGTATCGGCGTTTACCACATTCCTCCTTGCCAATCGGCATATCACCCAGTCACAACGCCGCCCTACTGAGCATTCCAGACCCGCATGGCAGCCTGAGCAGATAGAATGTCACAAACTTCGACTGAAAAACTGCAGCCGACTGGTGCGTATCTCAATCCTCGCATCATCCACCGTGTATATTGCCCCACATTCCGCCCCTTCTTCGACCCGTACACGCGGTATCTGGAAAGCTGGAAGCGGGAGATGCCCGATTATGAAGTCGTGCATTGGAACGAGGACACAATCGACTTTTCGGCGATCGAATGGCTGGAGAAATGCTACGCAGCGAAATCGCCGGTCTACATCTCGGAATATGTGCGCTGGTGGGCGCTCAGGCAATATGGCGGACTATATCTAGATGCCGATTGCGAAATCCTGAATGGCACAATACTGGACGACATTGTATCGGATCTTTACAATCAGGACCAGTATGACATCGTTTTTGGCATCGAAGCCAAGGAGAACGGATATCCCACGGCTCAGACCGTGGCCGCAAAGCCCACCAGTGATCTCGTGCACTTCATGTGCGATTTGTATGAGAACCGGCTCTCGCCGTTATTTCAATGGCGCGACAGCCACGCCCTCATTGGCCCGCGTTTAATGGGACTATATCTGCTCGATCAGGGGTTCAACATTGAATCCGGCGGATTTTTCGTCGGATTGGAAGAGCCCACCGTGATCGGACGCATGAAGGTTTTGCCGCAAACTTACTTTTCTCCAAAGTTCTCGCTTTTGGGCGAAACCCTTGACTATCAGGAAGGAAAGACCTGCGTCTACCACCTCTTCGGTAACGCTAACGTCGATTTCAGCAAGCGCAAACTGCACAAGGCAGAAAAGACGCGCACCGAAGTGCTGACATTCGACGAATACCGGGAGTCGATTGCTAGGATGAACAGGTTCCCGCGGACCTACGATTTTTCGCATTTTCAGACGCAGGTCGGCGAACATGGCGACGATGCGATAAAAAGCACCGGAAAGGGCGGCGTTCTCGCTTATGGACCTTATATCGAACTTCCCAAAGGGTGCTATTCCTGCCGTTTCGACGTGACGGTCGACGATCTCCAGGCGGTTACGCGCTTGGCCGTCACCTCCCGCGCCGGACACAACACGCTTGCGGCGAGCAGCTTCCCAAATCGCGAGTCCGCCACGCTTTCATTCGTTCTGGAAGAGGACACCAAAGACATCGAATTTGTCGTCGAATGCAAAGATCATAAGACGCCGATTTTGTTCAAGGGAAATATCGTTGATGTCAAAACAGTTGAAGACGATCCACAGGATATATTTCAACTTTCAAGGTGGAAACGATATCTTCGCGGCGTACAAAAAAAATTGGGAAGAGAAACTTCCTGATTTTACTATCCGGCATTGGGATGCTTCGAATTTACCCATGGATATAAATCCATGGGTTTCCAAGCTGTATGAAAAGAAGGACCATGCCTTCCTCTCCGATTATTTCCGCTGGTACCTGTTACGCGAACATGGTGGCATATACCTAGACGGCGACATCGAAATAGTCGATGGAAGCAGGTTCCGCACGATCATCGATGACCTAGAAACGGCCACGGATCATGAGGCAGTCATCGGTATCGATGAACGTTCAGGTGGCTGGTACACTGCTCATTCGATGGCAGCAAAGCCCGCAAGTCGCATCGCGGACTTCATGTGCAAGCTTTATGATGGCCTCGATCCATTCATCCCCCTCCGCAAGCGCCTCTACTTTTTTTTCGCGCCGCAGTTGACTGCCCTGTATTTCGCAAGTTGCGGACACAATGAGGATGGATTGGGTGCTTCCCCGAACCTTGACAGCCCTGACGTTCGTGGCGGCGTACGCATCCTGCCGCAGGACTGGTTTTCCCCCCTGGCACCTGCTCCCCATTGCCCAAGGCCATTCATGCTGAATGCACTGACGGAGAATTCGACCCTGTGCCATCACTTCGCCTGCTCATGGCATGAGGAAGGCAGCCGCTATCTGGACCACGCCCGCACCGTCGGCGGGCAGACCTGTACCACCGTTGCGGACATCAGATCCAATAGCGAACTGGCCATTTTCTCGCCCGGTGAGCAAGGATTGCGAACCGACGTCGGGCAAATCGTAAATGGCCGGATAGTAAGCGTTCACAGGGATTGCGGGTTTCTGCTCTTCGGCCCGTACATGACTCTTTATCCCGGCGAATATGTAGCCGTCGTGCGGCTGGCGAAGCCCGCGCGCCCGAGGAACGCGAAGATGGATGTCACCAGCCAGGCTGGCGCACATGTCCACGCGGCGACAAGCTGGCCTTGGATGACGGCCATTCAAGAGGAGTTGCGCCTGGCATTCAGATTGGACGAAGTCGCATCCGATCTTGAGGTTCGCCTAAAAGTCAAAGGCCGGAGCAACCTTGAAATCATCTCACTCGCTGTTTACGCTGCTGACGCAATTTCCTGACGCGCGCTGATTAGGAACTTATCCACATGGACATCTCTGGAATTCCCGCAGTTCTGCTTGCCGGGGGTAAAGGCACCCGCCTCGCCGAAGAAACCTATGACATTCCTAAGCCGATGGTCGAAATTGGCGATATGCCCATCCTTCTTCACATCATGCATATCTATGCATCCTACGGTGTTCGGGAGTTCGTCATTTGTGCGGGACACAAGGGCAACATCATCAAGGACTTTTTCCTTCGCTACGCCGCCCATCAAGGCAGCCTGACGGTCAACCTCGCAACAGGCAACGTACAGACGCACAGCCGGGAAATCACTCGGGACTGGATCGTGCATGTTCTCGACACCGGGCCCGAGACGATGACGGGAGGGCGTATCAAGAGAGCGGCCGCCTTCCTAAATGGTCGCCGGTTTTTCGCGACCTATGGTGATGGCGTATCATCCATTGACATGAAAGCGTTGCTGGATTGTCATTCGAACAGTGGCGCCAAGGTTACGCTTTCCGCCGTTCGCCCTCCTGCGCGATTTGGAAATATCGTCGTCGAAAATGGCAGGGTACGCCGGTTCGAGGAGAAGCCCCAGACCGGCGAGGGCTGGATCAATGGTGGCTTCATGGTAATGGAACCCTCAATTTACAACTATCTTGATGATGACGCCACCGTTCTGGAACGCGAACCGCTGGAGCGTCTCGCAGATGAGGGAGCGCTCGGCTGCTATCAGCATGAAGGCTTCTGGCAATGCATGGATACCGTAAGAGATATGAATTACCTTCGCAGTCTGTGGAGCGGGTCGGACGCTCCCTGGAAACGGTGGTGAGAGGCTGATGATGAAAAGTCCCGTTTCGCTGGAAGCGTCCTACAGAGGCAAGAAAGTACTCGTTACCGGGCATACCGGTTTCAAGGGCAGCTGGCTTTGTACATGGCTGCTGCGCCTTGGCGCGGAAGTCATCGGATATTCGGACAAAGTGCCCACCACGCCGGCAGCATTTGACCTCATCGATCTCAGCAGCAAAATCTCGCATAATCTTGGCGATATTTGCGATACCCAGCGTCTGCTTACCCTGATCAAGGACACGGAACCGGATTATCTGTTCCATCTGGCTGCACAGGCGATCGTGTCTACATCCTATGAAGCGCCTCAAAAAACTTTCATGGATAACGCCATGGGCACAGTTTCGATCCTCGAAGCAATGCGCCTGGCAGATCAGAACCTGACAGCAATCCTGATCACCAGCGACAAAGCCTATGACAATGTGGAATGGCCATGGGGATACCGGGAAACCGACGCTCTTGGCGGAAAGGACATCTATAGCGGATCGAAGGGGGCCGCCGAACTCGCAATCAAATCCTATTTCCATTCATTCTTCAAAGGTGCCAACTCGCCTGTAAGGCTTGGCGTAGCGCGCGCCGGCAACGTGATAGGCGGGGGCGACTGGGCAAGAGATAGGATCGTGGCGGACTGCATCCGCGCCTGGACAGTTGGCGAACCTGTCGAAATCCGCTCACCCGATGCCACTCGCCCCTGGCAACATGTGCTGGAACCGCTCAGTGGCTACCTGACATTGGGTGCGCGACTTCATGAAGATAGGACACTATCCGGCCAGTGCTACAACTTCGGGCCGCTCGGCGAGCAAAATGCAACCGTCGTCGAACTGCTGAACGATCTGTCAGAGATATGGGGACCGGTCGAAGGCCAAGATGCCTATGATATCACCGACAACATCCCTTTTGACGAATCAAAGCTACTCAAGCTGAACATAGACAAGGCGCTTATCGACCTTTGCTGGCTTCCGACTTTGTCGTACCAGGAATGTGTCGAATATACCGGGCGATGGTATCGCGATGTCACCGCAGCACCCAACCGCGCTTACCAAGTCACGTGCCATCAAATCGAAACATATACAGAAAAATGTCGCGTCCAGGGACGTGGGTGGTTCTGACAATGAGTGATGATGTCTTTTTCAGGCCGCTGAAGATGATTAGTGTAGCTGGTGGCGATGTATTTCATGGACTTAAGCAGTCTGATGATAGCTTTAGCGGATTTGGAGAGGCATATTTCTCTTTTGTGCAAAAGGACGCAGTAAAAGGGTGGAAGCGTCATCGACTGATGCGCTGTAATCTGATCGTTCCCGTTGGACTGGTTGTCTTCAATTGCATTACCCCGGATGGTACGCACAGCATCTATCGGATCGGCCCGGAAGCCCCCGGCAGCTATGGGCGACTGACGATCCCGCCAGGCCATTGGTTTGCCTTCGGTGGTCTCGCCTCCCCGCAAAGCTGCATTCTGAATATCTCGGACATCCCTCACGATCCCGATGAGTCCGAACAGAAACCTATCGGCGAATCTCCATGGCGTTGGTAGGCACCGCCGGCAAGCTGGGCCTGCTCGGCTCTGGGGGTTTGCTGGGTTCGGCAATGCTTGCAGAGTTTGGCGAAGAAAATGTGGTGCAGCTCGACTGGCGGCTGTTTTTGGCAGGTTCGAAGTCGGACTTGCGGGCAGCGATCCGCTCCGCGCAAGTGCAAACCGTAATTAACTGCGCGGCGCATACCAACGTCGAGGCAGCGGAGGACGATCCGGAAAACGACCGGCAAAGCAATGCTATTCTGCCTGCGAAGCTCGCGGAGGCGTGCGCTGCGACGCAGATCAGGCTTGTGCAATTCTCTTCGACGGGATGCTATGGTGATTGGCAGCGGACCCCATATGTAGAAACGGATTCCTGTCATCCGACCACCAAGCACCATCAGCATAAGCTCGACGGCGAGACAGCCGTACTGGGTGCCGGATGTGAACATTTGATCCTTCGGACAGGGTGGCTCTTCGGGGCCAGCCGCGAGAACCAACGCGATTTCGTCAAGAGCAGGATCGATGATGCCAAAAAGTCGCGCGAACTCATCAGCGATAGCACGCAGTTTGGCAATCCAACGTTCACGCGTGACGTCGCAAGACAAACACACATGCTGCTAGACGCGGGTGCCGAAGGTATATTTAATTTAGTGAACACCGAACCTGTCTCACGGTTTACCTACGTCAAAAAGATCATCGAGTTGTCCGGCTTGCCCTGCCATGTGATCGCCGGCGGCGCGTTCCGCCGAAAAGCAAAAGTATCGTCAAATGAGATGGCTAAGAACGCCAAGCTCAATGCGATGGGCCTGTCAGAACCAACCAGCTGGATCGATGCACTAGAGCGATATCTCATTGATCTCCGTCGGTAATGCTCTCATCAACGCGCATGACAGCGATTATTTTATCTTAACTCAATGCGACGCAAACAACATACCAAAACACTTAAATGAATTTGTCTAGATCCGACCGGGCAGAGGCCATATGCGAAATCATATCAATAAAATCCTGACCGATGTAGAACAACAATATAATGGAAGATGGTCAGAATTTGCAGTTTCGCGGAAATTCGATCGATTCGACAAAATTTGCCCTAAACTTTCTGACATCGGAAACCTGATTGGCGTGTCTGCAGCATTGCTGCATAAGAACGATATCAATCTGGTCGATCTCACGATTCTCACCGAGCTATCAAATGAGTTCGATATTCTATGCGATTCCAAAGAGATCGCATTGTTTACAAGAAGAGGCTTACCCCAAGGCCTTAAGGCGCAGCGCTATCTTGTAGCTGCCGACCGTCAGATTAATGCCTTGATCGCCAAGAGGAGCGCCTCGCCCGCCGATCGACGCAGGATACTTGAGGAAAGGCAGGCGAAGTTTCTCGCGGATCTCGATGAACGCCTGAATATCCGTCCCGTTTCCTACATAGGCGACGGAGTAGCCCTCACAGTAACAAAGTTCGGACAGATGCTGTACGTTGATACACGCGACGTCTCCCTATCCCCCCATCTGCTCGTATCTGGCGATTGGGAGCCCGGCATAACAGACGTCTTTCGCAGCAGAATCAAGCCCGGAATGCGCTATGCGGAAGTGGGCGCGAATTGCGGCTGGTTCACCCTCCAGGCGGCAGCGCTTGTAGGCTGTACCGGAAGCGTGGTGGCGTTCGAACCCAATCCTCGATATGCCGATTTGCTGCACAAGACACTAACTATCAATGGATGCAATGGCTACGCCAAGGTAGTCAGCTCAGCCGTGTCCAATCACAACGGCGAATTAGATTTCTATATATTCGATAACTTTCGCGGAAATTCAACTCTATTCCTTGCCGACGTTGTAGCAAAAACGTTTCTTGACCAGTACCATAAGATTAAGGTCCCTTCTCAAACTTTAAACAACTATTTTAGCCCAGGCCAAAAGATTGACTTTCTCAAGATTGATGCAGAAAGCGCGGAAGTGCATATTTTGGAGGGTGGGGAAAGACTATTGCAGGACAACCCGGATATCGAAATTATCGTTGAGGCATCTCCCTACAGAAACGGTAGCAAGGATGCAGATGTGGTCGACGTTCTGGAACGCATGGGTTTCACCTGCCTGCGCATAACGTCTGACGGACAGCTGTCACGAAGCCAGCTCCGACAGGAAGGGGCGGGCGTGGAAATTTTCGCCACGCGCAGCAACGTGCCGCCTGCAATCGATGAGGACGTTGCCGGTGATTGAGGATGTTGGGTGCCTTGCTGCAGGAAAGGCCTTGCATCGAGCAAGCGCAGCGACGAAAGAGCGCGCATGCGCATCGGCCTAGACGGATACAACCTTGCCATTCCCAATGGCACGGGAATTGCGACCTATGGCGTATCGCTCGCGAAAGTCCTCACCGGGATGGGACACAGCGTCGAGGGTGTTTTCGGTATCGATCCGGGATCAGACCCGGCGACCCGCGAAACACTTTTCTTTGAGCAGTTTGGCAACGGTAACAGTCGCGGCAATGTCGTTCGCAAAGCGGCCAAGTCCGTCCTTTTCGATCATCTAGCGAAGCGATTGATCCCGGTACCCTTGACGGATCATGTTGACAAACGGGGCTTTGGTACGCGCTGGCCCGCCCTAGCTGCGCTATGGACGTCACCGCTATTGTTTGAAACGGCATGGGCACGGTTCAGGGCGTTCGGCAGGTTCACCACGGTACACATGCCTTGCCCGCCGGAAGTCATGCACTGGACCTACCCTCTGCCCATCCGATTGGCGGGCAGCCTGAATGTTTACACGATCCATGATCTCGTACCTTTGAAGCTGCCCCATACAACCCTGGACAACAAGACCTATCACAGCAGTTTGATCCGCCGATTGATCCGGGACGCAGACCATGTCGCAACAGTTTCGGAATGTAGCCGAAATGATATTCTCGCCATGTTTGGCGCAGATCCCGATCGGGTTACGAATACCTATCAATCGAGCCCTCTTCCCGATGCCATCGAGGCATCCAGCGAGGCTGCGGATCAAGAGATGATCCACAGCATCTTTGGACTGCCTCCACGTAGTTTCTATCTGTTCTTTGGAGCGACCGATCCAAAAAAGAATATCGGTCGCATTGTCGACGCATATCTGGCGTCGGATACCAAACGCCCGTTGGTGGTGATTTCCTCGCGGGACTGGGGCATGAGCGAAGCAAGTGGCGGACTGGGCAAGGACGGCCTCATTTATGGCCGCAAAGTGGATCGGCCGATAATCCAATTGCAATACCTCCCGCGCGAGATGCTCTTCCGACTGATCAGATCGGCTCGTGCCGTCCTCTTTCCGTCGCTTTACGAGGGTTTCGGACTACCGGCGCTGGAAGCCATCCAGCTAGGGACGCTTGTAATCGGTTCGAACACGGGGTCGCTACCTGAAGTTATCGGCGACGGCGGGTTGCTTGCCGATCCTTACGACACGTCGGACATAGCAGCCGCAATTCGCTGCGTGGACGAAGACGATGACCTGGTGGCACGACTGGCCTCTGCAGGCAAAAGGCACGCTCTCAAATTTTCGGATGCTGCGTTCGCGGAGCGGCTGCAGGCAATGTACGCCAGAATGGCGCTGTGATCCCTCTAGTCCATGTCGACCGTTATCGCATACGACCTTGTCCGGCTTTTCCTCGGACCACTCTTCCTCGCGCCGCGGGGAATCGATCGTGTTGATCTGGCCATTTTGAACCACATCTTTGCAGATGACTTGAGCCCGCACGTCGGTGTGCTGCCAACCTTCTGGGGCATCCGCGCTTATCGCGCGGATCAGGTCAGGTGCCTGCTGCAGCATGTAAAAGGCATTTGGGCCGAAGAAGGGAACGAGGAAAGCGAGACGGCGACCGAGCCCGCCATTCAGGAACTGGCGGCACGCATCGCTGAAAACGGACGAGCCCCTCCCTTCTCCTCATCCCGGAAGCTGACTACCGGCGACAAGGTTCGACGCATGCTCGCCCAGTTATGGGCGACGGGCTTGCCTCTGGGCGAGCCCGCACATACGGGGATCCCTCAGGGCGCGATATACCTCAATGTCGGACAACTTGGTCTGGCAGTGCCGCAATTCTTTCGATGGCTTGCGCGCCGACCGGACGTCACAAGCGCGATCATGTTGCATGACGTTATTCCTCTGGAGTTCCCCCACCTCGTTCGGCCGGGCCAGCAAAAGCAACATGCCCGGATGGTAGAGACGGCCGCGAGGCATGCCGACCTTTTCATTTACTCGACCCGCTATGCCCGGGACACTGTCGATGCTGCCCTACGAGCTGTCGGCTGCATGCAAGTACCAAGCATCGTGCGCGGCCTGCCCCTGCCCAAGGCTTATGCGCAAGCCCTGTCCGGCCCCCAGGAACTCGTCGGCACGCGCTATTTCCTCGTCGTTTCGACTATTGAGCCGCGGAAGAACCACGCGTTGCTTCTACGTATCTGGGCTCGGATGCTGGCGCGAATGGGGAAAGAGACGCCCCATCTCGTGGTTGTCGGAGCGTTGGGATACGATGGCGAGGCCATTCTCTCCGCTTTGGACGCAAACCCTGACCTCCGGTCACGGGTTCACCAGATCTCTGGGATTTCGAGCCCGGCACTCGCCAGCCTGATGCTTGGTGCCACGGGGCTTCTGAGTCCAACCTTTGTCGAAGGCTTCGGTTTGCCGGTGCTCGAGGCGAATACGCTCGGGGTTCCTGTGATCGCGTCCGACATTTCCGCTCATCGAGAGATCGCGGACGCTGCAACGATCCTGCTGCCCTGCGACGACGAAGCCGGTTGGGAATTGGCCATCTGCGGTCTGCCCGACCGGATTACCAGCGCACGTCGTCCTATCGACGACACGATCATGGAACGCGGCTATTGTACTGACTTACTGGCATCGATCGAAGCGTTTCACTTGTCCCGTCGCAGGCCCTGAGGCTGGAAGGCGACGTTCAACGCCCGGCAATCAGCGCGGATCTCTACCACCCACTACATCCGGAAATCTTCGCCCGAGAATTTCGGCGGATCGATTTTGGCCAGTTGCCGCAAAGTGCGCCGGGTGTGAATCATGGCCGTCAGCACAAGACCGATGGCGAGGAGTCCTACCAATAAATCGTAGATCGACAGAACCGCGCCGAAGGCTTCAAAACGAGCGATCGGCAGGAAAATGCCCCCCAATGTCAAAGCGACTATCCCCAATCTTATCTCGGTCGGACCGAGCCGGCCAAAGCTGATCCGGAAGACACCAGTAGCGAGACAGGTTGTGAGCGAGAGGATAACCACCAGATAATAAGCGACAAGGACGAAAAGCGTCGTCATGAAATGGGCCAGCGGCGAGAGGCCGAAACCGAGCGCGACGAATGCCATCGCATAGCCATCAATCGTGTGATCGAGAAAGAAGCCATATTGTGGACGCTCGGCTTTGCGGAACCGCGCGAGTGAGCCGTCCAGACTGTCCCCAAACCAGTTGATCGCCAGCCCCAGAATAGCGATCCAGAGATAGGCTAGCTCAAATTCCCCCAGCCAGTATCCAACGCATGTCAGAACGGCCCCGAAAAGTCCCACCGCAGTGAGAAGGTCTGAGGTGACCCAGTTCGGCATGTGCTCGCATAGAAACTGAATAAGCGCACGCTCTCCTCGCCCGGTCAGAGTTTCGTGATGTCTTTGCACAAAATTCCCTCGCTTTTGGGAAATCAACCGCCGAGGCAAACGCGAGGAGGCGCCTAGCAACTCAAACTCGGATCCCACCGAATGAAAATGGACCCTTTCCATGCTAGCGCGGCTTGGCCATCGTAGAGCCGGTCCATACTTCAATTACACACCCTTTCAATGGGCGAGAATGTATGAAAGCGCTCACTCGCCGACGCCCAACTGCTGCAGCGTATGACCGCCATCGGAACCTCGTGTCAACTCAGTCAAGGCAAGACGAGGTGGTGGCGCGGGATGCCCAGACTTCACCTGATCTCGTCCCTTCATTCATCCGCGCATTTGCAGGGCATGATGCATGTTGCAGGCCTCAGCGACGGTGTCGAAAAACACCAGCGCCCCACTGTAGAGAACCGCGCCGCGGGTACAATAATGCTCGAGCATATAAGGGTCGTGCGAGGTCATGATGAGCGTGCCCTGGTCCCGTCGCGCCATCAACTCCTCCTCGCAGCGCTTCCGGAAGCGCACGTCACCGGCAGCTGCCACCTCATCGACCAGATAGCAATCAAATGAGATTGCCAAAGAAATACCAAAGGCAAGACGAGAAACCATACCTGAGGAATAGGTTTTTACAGGCTGCCGCAAATATACGCCGAGCTGTGCAAAATCCTCGACATACGCAAGGACCTCTTTTTCGTCCTGATCATAGATTCGGGCGATAAAGCGCGCGTTGTCAGCGCCTGTCACGCCCATATCGAAACAGCTGGCAAAGCCGATGGGCCACGACGTCTTCATTGATCGGCGGATAGCACCGCCGCTGGGATGCTCAACGCCCGCGATCAGGCGGAGCAGGGTCGACTTGCCGGCACCATTGGCCCCGCAGATGGCGAGGCTATCGCCCGGCTCGATTCGGAAGGACAGGTCGGAAAACACCCGCCGGCGAAGGCCGCGCGTATGGTATGTTTTTGATACCTTTTGAAATTCGATCATAGCCGAAAAAATGCTTCCTAACGGTTCGGCGCACGTCGAACAATGATGCCAAAGCATGTTGATGCAAAGCCATCGATTGAGAGCTTGAGGTGGTGGGCGCCGCCTTGTTCCCATTCCTTTGGAAGGGCAATCGCTTGGTCGTGAAAATAGGGCGGAACATCCACAAACTTGTCGAGCGGCATATCTCCCACGTCGAAATCGAGAGGCGCGACGTCATGCCCCCTTGCAGTCAGCCGTCGAGCCAACTCCTCAAAATGTCGACGCTGGAACAAGACCGTTGGCCAGTTATCCAGAGTCTGCGCGTCGTTCATGAAATTGAATTCGGTAGTATGGACCGCCAGACCTCCTGGGCGGAGCACGTTCATGGCATTTTCGACAAACGAAAGCCCCTGTTCGATCGAACCAAGATGCTCAAACGCGCACACTGACCAGCAAAAATCGAAATCCTTCAAGTGGCTCGGAATAGCGTTCATGTCGACGTGCCGCAGCGACACCTTCTCATCGAATGCCGCACGATCCACCAAATGCGGGTGAAAGGCTTGTTCGAGCGATCCCGTATGCTGCCCGGTTTGCGCCCATCCCGAGTGCACCATATTTTCAGGCGGCTGGTCCGTTACCGTGACGGAGACACCTCGCGCAGCCAGCAGCGAGGGAATCGGTTCCTGACCGCACCCAAAGCCTAGGCCACGCGCATCATGCCGCAAGCTACCGTGATCGTGAATGGCCTGAAGCACATAGGCCAATTCCCAAACTTTTCGGTGAAAAACCCTTGGAATCCCTAGTTGGTAGCACCAATGCCCCACCCAGTCTGCAGAGATGTCCGCTTGCGTTGACGCTTTGGAGCGCAGGCCGATTTCACGGGCAGGTATTTCTTCGCAGCGCGGCAAAACGCTCGCCAGCGTCCGCGCCAGCTCATAGCCAAAGAACTTGACCGACAAGCTTAGCGAATCGATCCGATTTACGAGTGAATTGAGAGCATTTATATTGGGGCGGGACCGATCGTCAACCAGCGCAAGGAGACTTTCAATCTCGCGGCTTCTGACGAGGTTTGCAGTCGCTGTCTTGAAAATCATATCGATTGGCCGCAGTTATAAGAGCATTGGCTAAGCGCCGTTCCGGCATTGGCAGGACGGACAGCGCGGTTCAAGGCTTTTGTCCCAGGGCTCGCATTCGGCGTTTCACTCCAGGGTCCGATCTGTTATGGTCCTCGTCATGATGCAGTTTTCGCAGCGCCATGAGCGGTCTTGGCGTCTAATCAGCACGCAATGATCCACGAACTCAACCCCTTCGCGTTCTTTTACAATCATGCCAGTGCCATCGAAGGTCTGGGCGGCGAGAATCTGTCGCCTGACGCGAGATACTGCTTTCACACGCCCTATAGAGATGTGAAGTCGGGGGCAGCCCGTTTCGAACTGAAGCTCCTGGGAGTAAGGGCCTCAAGGGGCGAACTCGCGCTGCGCGTACACGCTTTCCGGCCCGACGCAGGAGAAAATGCCAGCCTCGTGGCGGGTGGACGCCTTGACGTTGCGGTAGAAGAACAGTCCGATCTCGCTATCAGCGTTCCGTTCGCAGCCAGGCATGGGATGCAATATGCATTTTATGGCTATTTCATCGAGGATTCCGACATCCACGCCGACGGGCTCACCGTTCTCCTGCACGAATCCGATACAGAAGAAGTGCAGATCGAAGCGCCGCGTTCGGTCCTTGCGCTAAATGCCGCAGAGCAGGACGTTCGTCCGGCCAATGCCCTTATCCATGTGGTAACGCCGCGCCTTCACAATCCAGTATCGCAGGACTTTACCCGCCTGCAAATCTCTCAACTGGCCGCGTCGCAGCCCGAGCGGGTGAGCGCCGATGACTGGGCCGAAGCCATATGCCGCAACGCGCTGGATACCCATGGCGTGATCGCGCCCGCTCTTGAAGGCATCCTCGTCGGCCGTTCGTCAGATGCACTTGAAACCCACCTGAACGGCAAAGGGTTTTCCATACAGCGGATTGAACCGACCCCCATCCCTCTCCCCACATCGCCATTGTTCGGCGATTTCATGCTATGGCCCGAAGGCATTCCGAACGGCATCGGCCCAACCGAGCGGTGGGAAATGGCTCGCGCCTGGCTTGGTCGCATCAAGATTGGCGGCGTCGGCGTCATGTCGTTGCACTACAAACCCGACGCCCATCCAGCGCGAAGTCAGGCGGCGAGCGACGGGCCGCAGATCACGCCCAACGAGATCGGCAAATGGGCGCTGCGACTGATAGCGGATGGCTATTCCGTCGCCCCCCTCGCTTTGTCGGCGGTCGAGGACCTCGTACTTGACGACGAGGGGCTCGCCCGGTTCGCCTTCGTGGTGCAGCGACAGTAACGGGAGCCGTCAGGCGCTATCGACATGGAATCGATCACTTCAGCCAGCAAGCGCCAGGGGAGCATCCTCAGTGGTCTCGCGACCCAGACGCGCGTCATACGCGCGCTCATGCTGCGGGTCCTTCAGCAGCGGTATGGCCGCAACAATATCGGTTACCTGTGGGTGGTAGGCGAGCCCATGATGCTGGCAACCGTGATCACCCTCATTCACGCGGCCGTCACACCCCACGAAGGCAACGGCGTAAGCCCATTCACCTTCATGCTGACAGGCTATGGTATTTACATCATCTTTCGCAACTCGTTCAACCGGTCGGAAGGCCTTCTCCATTCGACCGAGACGCTGCTGTATCACCGGATGGTGACGCCATTCGACATTGTTGTTGCCAACCTCGCGGTGGAAACAATCGGCTGCATGTCAGCGATCCTGTTCATGCAGACAATTGGTATCATAGCCGGCGTTTCCGAGCTGCCTTTCAGGCCACTCTATCTTTTGGGAGCGATCGCGCTATTTGCCTGGTTCACCCTGGGCGCGAGCCTGGTCATCTCAGCCTACGGCTATGTCAGTCCAATCATAAGTCGCCTTGCGCATCCGATGTCCTATTTCGCCCTGCCTGTGAGCGGCGCGTTCGTCTCCATGAGCTTCCTTCCCCTGTGGGCGCGGCCATTGCTGACCTGGAATCCCATGACAAGCATTTTCGAGATGGCTCGCTACGGTCAGTTCATGACGGCTAGCAAGCTCTATTTTTTTCCGAGCTACGTCATCAGCGTTAACCTGCTATTGACCTATTGGGGCTTGATCGCCATCAGGCGCGTTCGCGAGAAGATTCATGTCCCCTGACTTACGTCCTTCTGAGAGACAGATTCATGTCCGGAGTTCTCCTAAGCAAGCATTCAAATGCAACCACATCCGGACGAAGTGCGTGGACGAGTTTGATTTCGGACAGTTTCAGGAAATGGCGCGCTTTTCTGTTAATCGTTGTCATCCCGACTCTTTTGAGCGCCCTGTACTTCGGACTGGTGGCTTCCAACCAGTATGAGAGCAGCGCTGATTTCGTTGTAAATCGTGCTGACGGCAGCAAGGGCGGGGGCGGCATAGGACAGCTTCTCGGCTTCAATTTCGGCGGCAGCGCTACGGCTTCTGATGCCTATGTCGTCCAGCAATATCTGACGTCCCATAACGCGGTCGAACGGTTGCGCAGGCAGGATGACCTCATAGCCATGTTCCGCCGCCCCGGAACGGACCCTATCAGCCGTCTTTGGAGCGATGACCCCGCGCCGGAACGGCTCTTGAAATTTTACCGTGGGCAGGTGAAGTTCGAGCAGGATGAGATGTCCGGTATCACCCACATGTCGGTGCGGACCTTCCGTCCGGAGGACTCTCGGGCGCTGGCGGCCAAGCTGCTCCGTATGGGCGAGGAACAGGTCAACGCGATCAATCGTCGGACCTATGCCGATGCGGTCAGCAGCGCCGAGCGCAATCGCGCCGATGCGGCAGCGCGCCTTGCCGAAGTCGAGGGGCAATTGACCGCTTATCGTCGCACTCATGGGGATATCGATCCGGTCAACACCAGTAGGGCAAGCGTCACGATGATCATGGGTCTGACATCGAACCTTGCAACGGCACGCGCGCGCCTCGCCACCATCGGTGCAACAGTTGGACGTTCAAGCCCGCAATATGAGGCACTGGAGCAGCAGGTCGCGTCGCTTGAAGCGCAGGTGAACTCCGAATCTGCAAAAATCGCGGGACCCGATCGGTCTGTGGCCGCCCGGCTCGGCGACTATGAGCAACTGGTCATCAAGCGGGAGCAGATCGCACGAATTTATGCAGCGTCAGATGCCCAACTGCAGCAGGCACGTGCCGATGCTGGACGCCAGCAGATGTATCTCATCCGCATTGTCGAGCCCAACCTGCCCGTCAAGGCAGAGTTTCCGAAACGCGGTCAGACTGTCCTGACCATTTTCGCGGGGTTGTTTTTCCTCTATGCGATTGGCTGGCTCCTTCTGGCCGGCGTGAGAGAGCACGCGATGTAAAGGGCGTTGGTCTGTGTGTGGTTTACGTCCAACGCAAAATGCGACACTTGCTTCAGGTACACAGGATTGATCTTGCGAATGACTACAAGATTTGGCGCAAGGATCAGTTGCGCGCTCCTGCCGATGGTCATTGGGCTCAGCGGCTGCGCTTTCGTTTCCTCCTCCGGCCCCAGCGTGGGTGACATTCGAAAGGGGTCCAAGACCGGTCAGTTCGAACTGGTGGCGGTCGATAGTCCAGATAAACTTCCGCCGCCCGCGTCAGCCGAGATTGAGATCCTGCCGACACCTACCCGTTCTGGATATGCGGCAGCGCTGGCTCCGGGCGATGTCATCTCGATAGCGTTCTTCGAGGTTGGCGTAAGGCTCTTTTCCAGTGGTCCGGAATCTCCGACTACCGACAGCTTTGATCCGTCAGCCCGCAGTCAACGGCTCTCGGGCCTCGAAATCGACGGAAACGGGACTATTCGCCTGCCCTATCTCGGCACGATCAACGCGGCAGGGGAGACACCGACGAGCCTGGGTCATATCATCGAGCGCAAAATGGTCCGCATGTCGCAAAATCCCCAGGTCATCGTGTCTCTCGAAGCGGCAGTCGGCAGCGCAGTGATGGTGAGCGGGGTGGTTGCACGGCCTGGCCGGCTGAAGCTTTCGGCCGCTCGCGAGCAACTGCGCGACGTCATGGCGCTCGCTGGTGGGCTCGCGGCGGACGCAGGCTCGCTCAACGTGCGCATAAAACGGAATGGCATCGTAACGGAAGCCCCCGCTGACAACATCGCAAATGGCGCATTGGGCGACGTTTACATCGAACCCGGTGATCATATCGACATCGTGCGCCAGCCGCGGTCCTATTCGATGATCGGCTACACCAATCAGATCAATGAATTTCCGTTGCCGGCTACAAAGGTTACGCTCGTCGAAGCCATCGCTAAGGCCGGCGGCGTCAACGACAACCTTGCGAACCCCTCGGCGGTATTTCTGTTTCGCATGGAAAAGGCGGCTGATGGGCAGCAAGATCGCCCCGTCATTTATCATATCAACATGAAGCAGCCTTATTCCTACTTCCTGGCACGCGAAATTTATCTGCGCGATGATGACGTGTTGTATGTAGGCGGCGCTGAGGTGAATCGCCCAAGCCGCCTGCTCAACATCATCAGCCAGGTGTTCACGCCGATACTGTTAGCGCGTAGCCTGACCCAATAGCATCCCGCGTTGCCCCTCGCCAAAACGAGCATGGATGAGGCATAGCTTGAATGTAGCAATACGGCTCACCCGCCGGTGCGCCGCCCAACCGAGACACGAAGCCGACACTCACCTCGAACTTGGCGGCAACTGATCCCGCGAAGCGCCTGCATCCATCGCTCATATTACCAGAACGCTAAATGGTCTGAACAGACCTACGATATGGCCACCGGCCTTCTGTTCAGAGAAATGCTGAATCACATCCGTGCCTCTGTGAATCAACGCGAGGCTCGACCCGCGCGAAATCTGCCTGCGGGGCCTTGGGTCACCCTCATCAGCACAGACGCGCACAGAGCAAACTCGAAGAGGTCTGCGTCATTCGCGAAAACTGCATGCCCCGCACGACAAATATGGCGGGCCGGGCCGTCGTCGAGCGCCTCAAGCGCGACCCTGAGCGCAAGGCCAACATACCGGGCAAGGCGAACCGCGATTGACCCGAGCAACGAGCGAAGCTAGTGCCCCGCTCGCGCCAAGGTGAAGTTCCAACTTGGAAGAAGTTGGAACATTTCACTGCGGATCACGAAAACGCGAGCGTTTCTAACGTTTTGCGGGTGTAGCTCAATGGTAGAGCAGCAGCTTCCCAAGCTGACGACGGGGGTTCGATTCCCCTCACCCGCTCCACTTCCCTAAACGCCGCTCTTGGCCTAGGCAGTGGCCATGACAAGCGCCGCCATTGACCTCACCGACGGTATCGTTTTCGGCAACGACCTGCCCTTCGTCCTGATCGGCGGCATGAACGTCATCGAAAGCCGCGATCTGGCGATTCAGGTAGCGGATCATTTCGTCGCCGTGACCCGCGCGCTCGGCATCCCGTTCGTCTTCAAGGCGTCGTTCGACAAGGCGAACCGCTCCTCGATCCGCAGCTTCAGGGGGCCGGGCCTCGCCGAAGGGGTCGCGATACTCGCCGAGATCAAGGCACGCCATGGCGTACCTGTGCTCACCGATGTGCATGAGCCGCATCAGGCCGCTCCGGTGGCCGAGGTCGCCGACATATTGCAGCTTCCGGCCTTCCTCGCCCGGCAAACCGATCTCGTCGCCGCGATCGCCGCCACCGGGCGCGTGATCAACGTCAAGAAGCCGCAATTCCTCGCGCCAGAAGAGATGCGCCACATCATCGCCAAATGCGCCGAGGCGGGCAATGACCGGGTGCTGCTGTGCGAGCGGGGCAGCTCATTCGGCTATAACAATCTTGTCGTCGACATGCTGGGCATGGACCTGATGAAGCCCATGGCACCGGTCATATTCGACGTCACGCACGCGCTGCAGAAGCCGGGCGCGCGCGCCGACAGCGCGGACGGGCGCGGCGGTCAGGCGGCGGCGCTGGCGCGGGCGGGCATGGCGGTGGGGATCGCCGGCCTGTTCCTGGAGGCGCACCCCGATCCCGCAAGCGCGCTGTGCGACGGGCCGAGCGCGCTGCGCCTCGACGCGCTGGAGCCGTTCCTGCGGCAGATGCTGGCGGTCGACCGGGCGGTCAAGCCGGGCGTCTAAATTCCGCCGTCAACCACGGGATAGCCGGCCGCGCCCAGTGCCGAAGCCAGCGCCTCGCCACAGGCGTTGAGCGCCTGCGCATCGGTCGACCTCACGACAAAATTCGCGCCCACCCGCCCTTCACGGAAAAAAGGATAGCTGCCGATCTGGCATTGCTCATGCGCCCGTTCGGTGCCGCGCAGCAGGTCGGCGACCTCGCTCTCCGCGACCCAGCAGCCGAGCGTCGCCGAAAGCAGCGGCGCACCGCCCTCCAGCGAGCCGGTCAGTGCATCGAGCATCGCGGCCGCGATGTGCGGCACGCCGGCCATGATGAAGATGTTGCCCGACCGGATGCCGGGCGCACCCGAATAGCGGTTGGGGATCAGGTCGGCACCTTCAGGCACGCGCGCCATCCGCAGCCGCGCTTCGGTGACGCCCCCGCGCGTGGCATAATGCTCCTCCAGCATCGCCCGCGCTTCGGGGTGGACCACCACCGGCACCTCCAGCGCCGCCGCGATCGCATCGACGGTGATGTCGTCATGCGTGGGACCGATGCCGCCGGTCGTGAACAGATAGTCATTGCGCGCGCGCAGGATGTTCACCGCCTCGGCGATCGCTGCCATGTCGTCCGCCACCACGCGCACCTCGCGCAGCCGGATTCCCTGCACGTTCAGCCATGCGGCAAGCTGCGCGATATTCTTGTCCTGCGTGCGACCCGAGAGGATTTCGTCGCCGATCACGATCAGCGCCGCCGTCCAGATGCGTTCCACGCCCATGATCCGTCCTTTGTCGTCAGCGTCGCGTCAGCGTCGCGTCAGTGCCCGTCCTTAGCAGGCGCACGCCGGCGAACAAGCGGTGTGTCCGACGGTGGCATAACGCCGCCGCCATGCCTATAGTGGGCTCATGACGACCTATCTCACACCGACCGCCGAGACCATCACCCGGCGCACCAGCGCGATCAAGCTTCACGGCCCCGAGGCCTTCGAGGGCATGCGCAAGGCCGGCCGACTGGCAGCCGAAATCCTCGACGCGCTGGTGACGGAGGTGCGGCCCGGCGTGACCACCGGGGCGCTCGACGACATTGTCCGTCGCATGACGCTGGACGGCGGAGCGGTCCCGGCGACGCTCGGCTATCGCGGCTATGCGCATAGCTGCTGCATCAGCCTCAACAACGTGATCTGCCACGGCATTCCGGGCGACAAGGTGCTTCGCGACGGGGACATCCTGAACATCGACGTGACCCCGCTGCTCGACGGCTGGCACGGCGATTCGAGCCGGATGTATCTGGTCGGCGACGTGCCGATCAAGGCACGGCGGCTGATCGAGGTCACTTACGAATGCCTGATGCTCGGCATCGAAGCGGCGCGGCCGGGCGGCTATCTGGGCGACATCGGCCACGCCATCCAGACGCATGCCGAACGGCACCGCTTCGGCGTCGTGAGGGATTTCTGCGGTCACGGGCTGGGCCGCGTGTTCCACGATTCGCCCGAGGTCGTCCATGCGGGCATCCCGGGCACCGGACCCGAGCTGAAGCCGGGCATGATCTTCACCATCGAACCGATGATCAATGGCGGCAAGCCGGGCGTGCGCATGCTCGACGACGGGTGGACCGCCGTCACGCGGGACCGGTCGCTGTCCGCCCAGTTCGAGCATAGCGTGGGCATCACCGAGACCGGATGCGAGATCTTCACGCTCAGCCCGGCGGGGCTTCATATGCCGCCTTATGAAGCGCACGCCTGAGCCTCCGCACGCGTGCCCCAGCGTGCTGCTTTTTTGGGCAGCCGGTGTCTGATTTGCCCGATTGGGGGGCAATATCGACAAGGCCCTTCAAACGGGCCAACACTTCGCTAGTGATTCGCGGTCGGGCGCGATATCCGTCGGCAACCGGCTTGCGCCGGCACCATTATTCTGCCCGGCTGACGAAGGGGGACATCTGAGATGAAGAAGATCGAAGCGATCATCAAGCCGTTCAAGCTCGACGAGGTGAAGGAAGCGCTCCACGAAATCGGCGTGTCCGGCATCACGGTGACCGAGGCGAAGGGATTCGGTCGCCAGAAGGGCCATACCGAGCTGTACCGCGGCGCCGAATATGTCGTCGACTTCCTGCCCAAGGTGAAGCTGGAAGTCGTGGTCGGCGACTCGCTGGCCGACCGGGTCGTGGAGGCCATCGCGGCGGCGGCGCAGACCGGCCGGATCGGCGA
>CAZHGR010000039.1:0-26330 GCA_964532255.1 uncultured Sphingobium sp. | reverse complement strand
GTCGGTCGCCGAGAACTCCTCCTTCGTCACCACGCCGCCTGTCTCCCAGCGGGTGCGCGTTGATCCCTGATGATCGCCTTGTGCGTCAAAGCGCTGCGCGATGAGCATGCCATCATCGTTCGTGATGATCTCATGACCCTTCCCGGACCCGCAGAGCGCAAAGCTGTCCACCCGCAGCGTCCCGTCTTCGAGCATGGTCGAGACCTTGTGCCCTGTCGGCGCGCCGGAGCCGCTGCGCATCGCGCCTTCCGCGTCGGCGCACAATGCCTCGAACGCGTCGGCCGCCGCGCTGCGAGCGACGCTCTCGGCCATGTGTTTCTCGAGTATGTCGAGTTGCGCGCTCTCGCTGCCGTCCTTGTTGCGGAGTGCCAGCGGATAGCCGCCCCACCACGGACCGGCACCCCAATAGGTTGCGTCGAGCCCCGCGTCGTTCACCGCCGCCAGGAAGTTGTCGAGGAGTTCGAGCCAGCGCGGATCGTTATCGGGCACGGCGAATTCGCCGATCAATCCCTCCGCCCCGCGCTCGTCAAGCCAGCGCACGAAGTCCTGGATCGCCTTGGCACCCTTATCGGGGGTGGCACCGATCGCGTCATAGCTTTCGGTATAGGTTCCGGTCGACCATCGGTCGAAATAGATATGGGCCTCGTAAACGATCTTGTTTGCCGGATCGTTGATATCCAGCAGCACGTTATTCCGGCTCCAGTTCAATGCCGAGGCCCAGTTGTTGCCTTCGACATAGATCTTCGTGTCCATGTCGATCGCGCGGATGGCGTCCACCGCCGCCTGCGCCGCTTGCGGCCAGATCGATGCCGAACCCATCTTGCTCGGCTCGTTCATCAGGTCGTAGCCATAGACCGAGTCGATCCCGCCGATCTCTCCGGCGAGCTTCTGCCAGAAATCGGCGAACTGCGAGACCGAGACCGATTCCGACCCGATCTTCTTGCCGAAATAGCCGCCGTAATTATGAATGTCGACAATGACCTTCATGTCCAGCTTGGCGGCTTCATTCAGGAAGTTCTTAAGGCGGCCGAGTTCCGCGGTGCTCAAATCACCATTGGCCGTCGGCTGAAGCCGCTCCCACCGTACCGGCAACCGCACCAGCTCCACGCCGCGTTCCGCATAGAAGTTCAGGTCCTTGGCGGATGGATAGATATATTCATGTCCATATGCGCCGCCGATTTTCCCGAATTCCGCCCCCGACAGATTGATACCGATCATAGTTTGCGACCCCATCCTTTTGCGGTGCGACCGTATCCTTCCAAAGGTCTTCCAAGTGTCAGCAGACATGGTTAACGGAGCGGTCACTCAGCGGCGGCCAGCGCCGGATCGGCAGGAGAGACTGAACTCGGTCATGACCGTCACCCGGAACCTTGCCTCGGCGACACAGCCCCTTAAAATGACGGCCCAGCGCCCGGCATCCGTCGGACGACCCCGCACCGCGTCGGATTGTCACCGTCGTCCATGAACAGCAGCCTGCCCTCCGCCTCACCGTTGTTCCTGCGCGAGGACGAAGTCCGGCGCGGCATCGAACTGCTGCATTTCGGGCACGCCGCGTTGATGAACGCCATGGCGCCGGTACTGGAAAGCCACGGTCTCGGCCCGGCACACCAACGCGCACTTTATTTCATCGGCCGCCACGACGACCAGACGGTGGGGTCGGTCCGCGCGCTTCTCGATATCACCAAGCAGTCGTTCAACCGCGTCATGCTCGAACTGATCGAGCGCGGGCTGGTCGAGACGCGGCCCGGATTGCGCGACCGGCGGCAGAAGCTGATCCGGCTGACCGACGCCGGACGCCGCATCGAGGCCGAACTGTTCGCGCAGATCCGCGAGCGCATGGCAGCGGCCTATACCCAGGCAGGACAGGGACCCGTCACAGGCTTCTGGCGCGTGCTCGAAGGATTGCTCGAACCCGACGTGCTGCGCCGGGTGGTCGCGATTCAGGTCAAGCGCTGACCGCCAACCGGCGGAGCGCCTCTCCCCGGTCGCGTGCGGCGCGCAGCGTGTCGGTGAGCAGGTCGATCAGTCGTTCGTCGGCATCAAGCACGTCGAGCCCCTCGCGTGTCATGCCGCCGGGGCTTGCCACTGCGTCGGCCAGCGCCGCCGGGGTCGAATCGGCACCGCGCGCGGTCAGCGCCGCTCCCGCAACGGTATGGAGGGCAAGCCGGTCCGCCTGAGCACGGTCCATGCCGAGCCGCTCCGCCGCCGTCGCCAGCGCGTCGACAAAACGGTAGAGAAAGGCCGGCCCGCATCCCGAGACCGCCGTCGCCAGATCGAAGGCCGCTTCGTCGGCAAGCGGCTCAACGAGGCCGAGCGGAGCCAGCAGCACCCCTACCCGGTCGACCGCTTCGGGCGCAGTCCCGTCCTCGGCGCGAACGAGTACCACGCCGTCACCCGTCGCGACGGGCAGGTTGGGCATCAGCCGCACCAGCGCCCCGGCGCGCGGTATCGCGGTCCGCAGCAGGTCGAGCGGCAGTCCGGCGAGGATCGAGAGGATGACGCAATCGTCGCCCAGACGCTCGTTCAACGTCGGTGCGATCGCGCCGAGTTGCTGCGGCTTGAACCCAAGCAGTACAAAGCTGCCGTCCGCCAGCCTGTCGGGCAGTTCGACAGAGGTCCGCACGTCGCCGGGGGCCGGCCTGCCGCTTGGATCGGTGACGGAGACGAGATCGCGCTCCAATCCCGCGCCAAGCCAGCGGCTCAGGATCGCGCCGCCCATATTGCCGCAGCCGACAAGATGGACCGGCGCATGCCAGCCCGTCAGCAGCCCCGTGTCGGCCATCTCAGGCTTCGCCGTGGGTTTCGATCAGGCTGGCGGCCAGCGCCTCGGTCGGGGTCTTGCCGCCCCACATCACGAACTGGAACACCGGATAGAAGCGCTCGCATTCGTCGAGTGCGGTCTCCACCAGCAGTTGCGCGTGATCGAGCGACAGCGCGCCTGACGCACCGATCAGCGCGCCGTGGCGGAACAGCACCGTGCCGTTGCTCGACCACATTTCGAAATGGCCCAGCCAGAGCTGTTCGTTGATGAGCGAAATCGCCTCGTAGATGCCGCCCCTCTTGTCCTCCGCGACGCGGATGTCGGGCAGGACCAGCATCTGCAGCACCTGATCATCCTCACGCCAGATCGCGCGGATTTCATATTCGGTCCAGCTCCCCTGATACCGGGCGCTGATCTCGTCCTCCGACACCTGCTCGAACGGCCATTCATGCGCCTCGAAATAGGCGGCGAGCATGTCGATCGGCTCGGCCTCCTGAGCGCCCTGGGCGAATTCGTCGCGGTCAATCATGCGTAGGCGCCCGTCCTTCGGGATGTCGTCTTTCGCGCGCTTCCTAGCACAGAGTGGCGGCAGCCCAAACCCTGCCGCCGCCCCGGTGCACAAAAGCGGGGACAGGCTGCGGAAAAGCTGTGGATAATCACCCCGCCCGGGCGAGTATCATTCGGCCGCCGTCGCCCCGCTGGCGGCTTCGAGCGCGGCGATCCGCGCTTCCAGCAGTTCGACACGCTCGCGCGCTTCCGCTGCCATCGCCTTGGCCGCCTCGAACTCCTCGCGTGAGACGAGGTCCAGGCCGCCAATCCATTCCTTGGCGCGTTCGCGCGCGGTGCTCTCGAACTCGCGGCCCATGCCCGCGACGGTGCCCGCCACGCCGTTCAGCATCTTGGAGAGATCGTCGAAAAATCGGTTTTCGCTCTGCATGGCAGCCTCGCTTGGGAGAAATGTGTCGTCTGCCGTTATATCTGGGTACTGAACGCAGGCGCGACAAGCGTTTCGGCGGCGGGATTGCGCCGGTCGATCTCGAAGCTGAGATAGCCGGCGAAGCAGACCCATGCGATGTAGGGGACCAGCAGCACTGCCGCGAGCGGGCGGATGCGTGCGAACAGCACCACACAGACCAGCGTCAGCAGCAGGATCAGGACGATCAGGTAAAAGGCCAGCGTCGCTTCATGCGCGGCGAAGAAGAGCGGCGA
Organism: uncultured Sphingobium sp.; assembly: GCA_964532255.1. GTDB lineage: Bacteria > Pseudomonadota > Alphaproteobacteria > Sphingomonadales > Sphingomonadaceae > Sphingobium. Next base: position 22,360 of record CAZHGR010000039.1, on the reverse strand, counting down.
CCATGCATAGTTACAGACGAGCTGCACGACGAACAGCGTGATCGCCAGCCCCCGGCCAGGCGCCCGGCGCGCGGTCACGATCAGCGCGAGCGACAGGCCGAGCAGCACATACAGCACCGGCCACACCGTCCCGAACACCCAACCGGGCGGCGTCAGTGCGGGCTTATCGAGAGCAGCAAACCATTGATTCTGATAGCCACTGTTTGCGGCGTAGCCCGACGCCGTCCCGAGCAGCACGATGAGAGACACGCAAAACAGCGCCCAACGAAAGTAGCTCATGCGCAACTGAGACTTGGAAGCGATCTCGTTCATTACGTACATCCGCTCCGTTCCACCGGGCGCGAATCCCCCGGATACATGGGACCGACCGCGCGCTCTGTGGTAGGATTCGTCGTGCCGGGCAACGGATTTCGTTGCGCAGCGGCAAAAAGGGCGTTTGCGAGCCGCTATCGCCGCGCACAGATCAGGAACTCGACATTCCCCTCCGGCCCGGTGATGGGGCTCGGCACCAAGCCTTCTACCGTCCAGCCGCCTTGCGTGAACCAGTCGCTCACCTCGCGGCAGACGCGCGCGTGGACCGTCGGATCGCGCACCACACCGCCCTTTCCGACCTCCTCGCGCCCCGCTTCGAACTGTGGCTTGATCAGCGCGATGACGCGCGCGTCGGGCGCCGCGAAGGTCAGGGGCCGCTCCAGCACCTTGGCGAGCGAAATGAAACTGGCGTCGCACACGATGATGTCGACCGGCACGGCGATGTGCTCGGCGGTCAGCACCCGCGCACTGGTCTGCTCATGGACGATCACGCGCGGATCGCTGCGCAGCTTCCACGCGAGCTGGTTGGTGCCGCTGTCGACCGCATAGACGCGCGCGGCCCCGCGTGCCAGCAGGACGTCGGTGAAGCCGCCGGTCGAACTGCCCACGTCCATCGCGACCAGTCCGGTCGGGTCGATCGGGAAATGATCGAGCGCGTGGGCGAGCTTGATGCCGCCGCGCGAGACCCAGGGATGGTCGCGCCCGCGCACCTCCAGCGCCGTGTCGGCACCCAGCATCTGCCCCGGCTTGTCTACCTTGCGGTCGCCGGCCATGACATGCCCGGCCATGATCAGCGCCTGCGCCCGGGTGCGGCTTTCCGCCAGCCCCTGCTCGACGAGGAGCTGGTCGGCGCGGCGGCGGGCCTGCGCCATCATCCCTCCGGCAGCGCCGCCAGCAGGGCAGGCGTCAATATCTGGGGGAGGACTCGAGGCTCGCCACCGCCCTTGGGATAATAGAGGTAGAGCGGCACCCCCGAACGGCCGTGCGCCTCCAGAAAGCGGGTGATGTCGGCATCGCCGGTTGTCCAGTCGCCGACCATCACGCGCACACCCGCCTTGCGAAAGCTGTCGCGCACAGCGTCGCGATCGATCGCGTTCGCTTCGTTGACCTTGCAAGTGACGCACCAGTCGGCAGTGAAGTAGAGGAAGACCGGCTGTCCCTCGCGTCGAAGCGCGTCGAGTGCGGCGGTATCGAAGCGCTCACCAGCGGGCACCGACCCCGGCGGGGTCGCGCCACTTCCGCCGAGGACGAGCGGCGTCAGCAGGATCGCGCCCACCGCCAGCGCCAACGCGCCGAGGATCGAGGGCGCGGCCACGCCCCTTCCCCCGCGCTGCCGCGAGCCGACGATCAGCGCGAGCACAGCCGTCATCACCGCCAGCCCGAGCGCAAGCAGCACGCCGTCGAAGCCACCCTGCCGCCAAAGCAGCCAGCCGAGCGCGAACGCGGTCAGCGCCATGGGCACCGCCATGATCCGCCGCATCCTCTCCATCCACGGCCCCGGCCTCGGCAAGCGTGCGCGTAGCGCCGGGATGAACGCGACCAGCAGGAACGGCAGCGCCAGGCCGAGGCCCAGCCCGGCAAAGACGCTCAACGCCAGCGGCCAGGGCAGCAGCAGCGCCGCACCGATGGCGGCCGCCATGAACGGGCCCGTGCACGGCGTCGCGACGAACGCCGCGAGCGCCCCGGTGAGCAGCGCGCCGCGCGCGCCGCCCTTCGTCTGCCGGCCGCCGTCGAGCATCGGCAGCGCATACAGGCCCGCAAGGTTGAGCGTGATCGCCACCATGAGGACCAGAAGCAGTGCGATGACCCGGCTGTCCTGAAGCTGGAACGCCCAGCCGACGCTTTCCCCGGCCGCACGCAGGGCAAGCATGATCCCGCCAAGCGCGAGGCAGGCGAGCGTCGTTCCGATGGTATAGGCAACCGCCTCGGTCCGCGCCTCCGCCGCGCCCGCCCCGGCGCGCGCGAGGCCAATCGCCTTGAGGCTGAGGATCGGAAAGACGCAGGGCATGATGTTGAGCAGCAGCCCGCCCAGCAGCGCTCCCGCCAGGATCGCGAGGAACGACGCCGCGCCGTCGCCGCCCGCTCCGTTCAGCGGAGCCCCGGCGGGAGGCACCGGGCCGGGCCGGGCCGTCAGCGACACCGCCATGGCGGGGCCGACGGCCAGCACGCCCTCCAGCCCGGCCTGCGCTGTCGCACCCGGCGCGGCGGGCGTTTCGATGATCAGCCGGTCGCCTGCGCGGGTGATGCTCTGCGGCCCCACATAGGCGAGCGTGTCGCGGGTCGCGGCGTAGAACCAGGGTTCGCTGGCCGGGGCGCTTTCCGGATAGGGAATGGCGATCCGCACCGTGCCTCCGCTCAGCGCATAGGTGCCCGTGACACCGAGCGGACGCGGCATCGCCGCGCGCCATTCGTCGAAGCGGCTCCGGTCGGCATCGGCGATGGCGCCGCTCCCGACGACCAGCTCCATCGCAAGCTGCGCTTCCTCGGGAACGCAGACCTCGTCGGTACAGGCAAGCCACTTCGCGTCGAGCAATATGGGAAGCGGATCGCCGACGCGCATGCCCGCCGGCACCTTCAGATCGGCGAGCAGCGCATAAGGCCCCTCATAGACATGGTTCATCAGCCCGGCGATCAGCAGCCGCGACGGCACCGGATAGCGAAGCGGCCCCACCGACGCGCCCGCGGGAAGCGTCCACTGCGCATCCATGCCGAGACCGGCGTCGCCGGGGTTGAGCCAGTAGCCGTGCCAGCCCGCCTTGGGCTTCATGACGATGGCGAGGGTGGCGGTCTGTCCGGGAGCGGGTGCCCTCGTCTCGGCCGCCAGCGACGCAGCGATATTCAGGGGGACTGGCGGCGGTCCCGCAATCGGTCCGGCCCGTGACGGACCGGACCACAACAACGCGGCCGCGACGAACAGCATCATCATTGCATTCATTCGGCGCAGGACGGAATTGCGTGACACGCACAGAGCGCTATTCCCATGCAGCATTTCAGGCAAGCCCATGGCTGCCATGATCAAGCGGCAACTGGACATGACGAACCGCCCCCCGCATAGATCGGCCTTCGACAGCCCTTACCGAAAGAGTCGCGATGATCGATCCCGCCGAATTCCGCCGCACGCTGGGCCATTATCCCACCGGTGTCTGCGCGATCACCGCCGTGACACCCTCCGGCGAGCGCGCAGCGATGGTGGTGGGCACTTTCACCTCGGTATCGCTCGACCCGCCGCTCGTCGGCTTCTTCCCCGACAAGAAGTCGAAAAGCTGGACAATGATCCAGGAGGCCGGGCGCTTTTGCGTCAATGTCCTGGCGAGCGACGAGAAGGACCTCTGCATCACATTCTCGAAGTCCGGCGCCGACAAATATGACGGCGTCGACTACACGCTTTCGGAAAACGGCTCTCCTATCATCAGTTCCGCCATGGCCTGGATCGACTGCGACATTCATGACGTGATCGAAACCGGCGACCATTATCTGGTGCTGGGGCTGGTGCGCGAGATGAAGGCGGTGCGCCGCGCCGATCCGATGCTGTTCTACGTCGGCACCTATGGCGGCTTCGCGGAGCTTGAGGACAAGATCGCGGGATAAACGTCCATGGACGCCGGTCGCCATCGCCCGCGCCGCAGCGCGCTCTACCTTCCCGCCTCCAATGCGCGCGCGCTCGAAAAGGCACGGACCCTGCCTGCGGACATCATTATCCTCGATCTCGAGGATGCCGTTGCGCCCGACGTCAAGGCGGATGCCCGCGCCGCGGCTGTGGAAGCGGTCCGGGCAGGCGGATTCGGCCATCGCGAGCTCGCGGTTCGGGTCAACGCCCTCGATACGCCATGGGGCGCGGACGACCTGAGCGCGCTCGCCGGAGCCGGGGCCGATGCCATACTGGTCCCCAAGATCGGCTCGCCCGACGAGGTCCGGCGCTATGACGATGCGCTGAAAGGCGCCACTTCGCACACGCGGCTCTGGGCGATGATCGAGACCTGCGCTGCGATCGCGCGGCTCGACGCCATCGCCGCGTCGGCGCGTGATACCCGGCTGTCGCTGTGGATCATGGGGATCAATGACCTCGCCAAGGAAATGCGCGCGCGCCAAACGCCGGAGCGCACGCCGTTCCTGCCGGTTCTGACGCTCGCGGTCGCCGCCGCGCGCGCGCACGGCCTTCACATCCTCGACGGCGTCTGCAACGAGTTCCGCGACCTCGACCGCTTCCACGCCGAAGCCGAGCAAGGCCTGCTGTTCGGCTTTGACGGCAAATCGCTGATCCACCCCGCCCAGGTCGAACCCTGCAACGCGATTTTCTCGCCCGATCCCGACGAAATCGCCCGCGCCCAGGCGATCATCGCCGCCTTTGCGGAGCCGGAGAACGCCGCAAAGGGCGCGATCCAGCTCGACGGCAAGATGGTCGAGCGGCTCCACCTCGACGAAGCCGAGCGGCTGGTCGCGCTCGCCGAGAGGATCGCCGCGCTGGGATAGCGTCCTATCGCCGCTGGTAGCGGACGATCCCCGCCCCCAGATCATTTGCCCCGATCGACAGCCGCGCGCCGCTCCAGTCGGCGACGAACGCGCTGGAACGGCTGATCCCCGGCACGAATCGTGCGCCATTGCCTTCGATCGCCAGCCCGTCGGACGACTGGCTCGCCCCCTCCGCCGCCAGCGCGATGAAGGCGCTGTAATTGTCCTTGTCGGCACCCTGAACCATCTCGTTCAAGGCGATCCGTCCGGTCGCGCCATTGGGCAGGTCGATCATATAGTTGGTCGCCCGGCCCCGGCTGTCGTCGAAGCTGTTGTCGACGATGGTCGCGCGGCGCGCGCGGCTTTTCACATAATGACCGCCCGCTCCCGCCTCGAAGCGGCACCGCTCGACGGTCAACGACGCGATATGGCCGATGTAGATCGAGTGCGCACATGCCTGATCCCCGTCGCAGCGCCCCAGCCCGCTGAAAGTCGATCCGGCGATGGTGATCGACGCCGATGGATCGCTGGCGGTCAATATGCCCTGCTGGCTGTCGACGAACATGCTGTTCTCGACGTGCAGATCGCCCGTCTCCAGCCGGATCCCCGCGCCGTTGCCATCGGGCACGGCGATGTTGCGAAACACGATGCCGCTGATCTCCGCGCCGCGCCCGCGAAGCACCAGCGCCGCCTTGCCCTCGCACGCACCGCCGTCGAACACGACCGTTCCCGGCTGTTGCGCCCGGTAAGCGATTACCCCCGCCGCCTGCACCGCGCACTCGCCATAGACCCCCGGCGCGATGCTGATGGTCCCCTGCCCCGCGCCGATCGCGGCGACGGCTTCGGCGAGCGTGGCATGACGGGTGCCCGCGTCGGTGGTGAATGCCCCCGGCTGCTGCGCGGAGGCGGCGACGGTGGCCAGCAGGCCCAGAAGGGCAACGCCGCCCATGATGATCGGTTTGATGCGCATGCGCCGTTCCTAGGCTGGCTTGAGCGGCTTGACACGCCCCCTCTTGAAGAGCGGCGGCACATGTCCTATTCTGGCGCTGCGGGCCGGGCCCCTCTGGCGAGCGCATATGTGCGCTCGTGATGTCGGACCGCATCGGGTTCACCGATGCACGGGTCTGGCTTTCTTCCTGCGCTTCCGACGCATCGTTGATCTCGATTGGGTTCGTCAAACCTGATGGAGTGGCACGTGCATTACCGACTTTTCGAACATCTCGGCAGGCTGCAGCGGCTCGATGCCGCGCTGCGCATCGAACAGGGCCGCGACCGGCCGGACCCGTTCCGGCTGCTTCGCCTGTCCTATCTCAAGCACCGCATAAAGGCGCGTCTGATACCGCGCCACCCGGGCGCACTGATGCTGGCGGGGGCGTGACATCATGGAGTTTCTGACCGCTGACCTGCTGGGCACGCCCGCCTGGTTCTGGATGGCCTTCATCGGCATCGTCTTCGTCCTCACCGCCTTCGACCTTGGCGTGCTCCACAAGGAGAACAAGGAAATGGGCCTGTCGGAGAGCCTCAAGCTCTCGGCGGGCTATATCAGCATCGCATTGCTGTTCGGCGTGTGGGTGTGGATCGAGAAGGGTGCCGACCTCGGCCTCAAATATTATACCGGCTTCTTCATCGAGAAGGCGCTGTCGATCGATAACATCTTCGTCATCTCGCTGATCTTCGCCACCTTCGCGATCCCGCGCAAATATCAGTATCGCGCGCTCCTGTGGGGCATCATTGCGGTAATCGTGCTTCGCGGCATCATGATCGCGGCGGGCGCGGCGCTGGTCGAGGAGTTCTACTGGATCCTCTATGTGTTCGCGGCCTTCCTGGTGTTCACGGGCATCAAGATGCTGTTCACCGACGAGGCGGGAAGCGACATTTCCGAGAACAAGGCGGTGAAGTGGATCGCCACCCATCTGCCGGTGACGAAGGAGCTTCATGGCGACCGCTTCTTCGTTCGCCAGCCGCATCCGAAGACGGGCAAGATCATCACCTTCATCACCCCGCTGATGCTCGCGCTGATCGTGATCAACCTCGCTGACCTGGTGTTCGCGGTCGACAGCGTGCCGGCGATCTTTGCGATCACGACCGACACCTTCATCGTTTACACGTCGAACATCATGGCGATCCTGGGCCTGCGCGCGCTGTACTTCGCGCTGTCGGCGATGATCCACCGGTTCCATTATCTGAAATATGCGCTTGCGCTGGTGCTGGTGTTCATCGGGTCGAAGATCTTCGTCGCCGACTTCCTGCTGGGCGGGGGCAAGTTCCCGCCGGTGCTGAGCCTGGCGGTGACCTTCGCGCTGATCCTGGGCGGCATATTTGTGTCGCTTTGGAAGACGCGGGGGCAGCCGGTCGCAACCAGCGGATAATCGCTAAAGGGTCAGGGGAGGGTGTATGCCCTCCCCTGCCTATTCCGGCTCTGCGGGCAGCGGTGCCATGGTCCGCAACGCGGCGTCCCGCACATAGACCTCCGCCCGCATCGCCTCCCCGATCAGGATCAGGGTCGGACTGCCGCTCGCAAAGCCGCGCGCGACGAGGGGGAGAAGGTCGAGCCGGGTGCGCAGCAGCGTCTCGCCGGGCAGGCTGACGTCGCAGGCGATCAGCACCGGCGTGTCGGGCGCCAGTCCCGCGCCGATCAGCCGCCGGCTGATCTCGTCCGCCGCTTCGCGCCCCATATAGACCGCGAGGGTCGCCTGCGGGTCCGCCAGAGCGCCCCAGTCGAGATCGAGCGCCGCGCCCCGACGGCTGTGCGCTGTCACGAACTGCACCCGCCGCGCGATGCCGCGAAGCGACAGCGACACGCCCGCGCTGGCGGCAGCGGCGCTGGCGCTCGTCACGCCGGGGCAGATATGGACGGGCACCCCCGCCGCGCGCAACGCGCTGAGTTCCTCCATCGAGCGGCCGAAGATCGAAGGATCACCGCCCTTGAGCCGCACCACCCGATGGCCCGCCTGCGCCGCCACCACCAGCATCGCGTCGATCGTCGCCTGATCCTTCGAATGGCGGCCCGATCGCTTGCCGACGTTGACGAGTTCCGCTCGTGGTGCGAGCTCAAGGATCGCCGGCCCGACCAGCGCGTCGTAAAAGACGATGCTCGCCGCCGCCAGCAGTCGCTCCGCCTTGCGGGTCAGCAGGTCGGGATCGCCCGGCCCTGCCCCCACCAGCCAGACCGATCCGGGCGCGAACGCGTCAGCCATTGACCGCCTCCCTTCGTTCGTCGGCGAGCAGGCGCGCCAGCGCGGGGCGGCACGATCCGCAATTGGTGCCCGCGCCGATCGCCGCACCGATGGCGGCGACGTCGGCGAGTTGCTGTTCGCGGATTGCCCCGACGATGCTGCGCAGCCCGATATTGAAGCAGACGCAGACGACCGGCCCGCGATCCTCCTGAGCGCCCGGGGCGCGTCCGGCCAGCACCTGCGCGCCCTGCGGCTGGTCGAGCTGGGCGATCAGCCAGTCGCGCGAAGGCAGTTCGCCGGTACGGGTCGCGAACAGCGCGGCGGCAAGGCGGCCATTGCGCAGCACCGCTACCCGCCAGCTTCCCCGCGCCGGGTCGCTCGCCTCGATCTGTTCGCCCACCGGCAACGCGGCGTGAAGCGCGGCCATGTCGCCCGTCCCCGCAAGCTCGACGAGTGTGCCGCCCGCAACTGCAATCCGTGTCGCCCACAGGCAGTCGGGCAACGCGACATCGCCCGCGACGATCAGGAAAGCGCGCCAGTCGACTGCGACCGGCTCCAGCCGCGCGGGCGTCGCCTTGAACCCCGGCTGGCCCGAATACGGATCGGCGAGCGGGCGCGGCAAGCGGCCGGTCCGCCCGCCGGTCGACTGGCGGTCGGTCCAGTGGATCGGCGTAAAGATGTCCCCGCGCCGCTGCCCCGGATGGAAGGCCACACGGAAAAGGCTGTCGCCCTGCGGTGTCGTGACGCGGCCGAGCCCCCCGTCGGCAAGGCCGAAGCGCGCGCCATCCTCGGGATGCACTTCGACCAGCGGCTCCTCGCGGTGGCGGGCGAGCGTCGCGCTCAGCCCGGTGCGGGTCATGCTGTGCCACTGATCGCGATAACGCCCCGTGTTGAGCGTCAGCGGCCAGTCGGCCGACGGCGCGTCGAGCTGCCGCTGCGCCACGGGAACGAGCCGCGCCCGGCGGTCGGGCGTCGAATAGCAGCCATCCGCGAACGGGTCGCCGCCCCATTGGAACGGTGCCATGGCGTCATAGTCGGCATTGGAAAGCCCCGCCGTCTCGCTCAGGTCGAGCAGCCGGGTGCCGTCGTTGCGCCAGGCAGTCAGCCGCGCATGTTCGCGCCAGATATCCCCCGGATGCTCATAGGCGAAGGCGGACCGCCAGCCCATGCGTTGCCCGACCTCCTTGACGATCCACCAGTCGGGGCGCGCGTCGCCCGGCAGCGGCAGCACCGCACGCTGGCGGCTGATGCAGCGCTCCGAATTGGTGACGGTGCCGTCCTTCTCCGCCCATGCGGCGGCCGGCAGACGGACATGGGCGAAGCGTGCGGTATCGGTGTCGGCCATCACGTCGGAAACGACCACGAACGGGCACCGCTGCAGCGCCTCGCGGACCATGCCGGCATCGGGCATCGACACCGCCGGGTTCGTCGCCATCACCCACAGCGCCTTGATGCGTCCGTCATGTACCGCGCGGAACAGGTCGACCGCCTTCAGTCCCGGCCCTGTCGCCATCCGGGGCGCGTCCCAGAATTCGGCAACCTCGGCGACTTCATCCGCACCGAATCCCCGATGCGCCGCCAGTGCGCTCGCCAGCCCGCCGACCTCGCGCCCGCCCATCGCATTGGGCTGACCGGTGATCGAGAAAGGCGCGGCACCGGGCTTGCCGATGCGGCCAGTGGCGAGATGCAGGTTGATGATGGCATTGCCCTGATCGGTGCCGCTGACCGACTGGTTGATGCCCTGGCTGAACAGCGTGACGGTGCGCGGCGTCGCGGCGAACAGATCGAAGAAGCGCTGGAGATCGGCCGGCGGCAAGTCGCAGGTGCGCGCGACCGTCCACAGGTCGTGATCGTCCTCCAGCGCGTCCCAGAAATCCTCGGGCACAGCGACATGCGCGTCGATATAGGTCTGGTCGACCAACCCCTCGCGCCTGCAATGGGCGAGCAGGCCGTTCATCAGCGCAACGTCGGTTCCGGGACGCAGCGGCAGATGCAGGTCCGCCTCCTCGCACGTTTCCGTCCGGCGCGGGTCGATGACGACGACGCGCGTCCCCCGTTCCGCGCGCGCGGCCATGACGCGCTGATAAGTGACCGGATGGCACCAGGCGGTGTTCGAGCCGACGAGGACGATCAGGTCGGCCGCGTCGAGATCGGCATAGCTGGCGGACACCACATCCTCGCCGAACGCGCGCACATGCGCCGCGACCGCGCTGGCCATGCAAAGCCGCGAGTTGGTGTCGATATTGCCTGTTCCGATGAAGCCCTTCATCAGCTTGTTGGCGACGTAATAATCCTCAGTCAGCAACTGGCCGGAGACGTAGAAGGCGACGCTGTCCGGCCCGTGCCGGGCGATCGTCTCCCGAAAGCGCTCCGCAACCAGGTCGAGCGCCTCGTCCCAGCCCGCCGCACGGTCGCCGACCATCGGCGAAAGCAGCCGCCCTTCAAGTCCCACCGTCTCGCCCAGATGCGTGCCCTTGGAACAGAGCTTGCCGCGATTGGCGGGATGGTCGGCATCGCCCTCGATCCGCAAGGCGCGCCCGCCCAGCGGCGTGGCGCGGATGCCGCACCCGACACCGCAATAGGCGCAGGTGGTCCGCACCGCCTCCATTCAGGCGGCGGCTTTCAACGCGCCGGCACGGCAGAGCAGCACCCGGCCGCCATCGACCCTGACCGGAATGGTGGGTGTGCAGCCCTTGTCCTCGCCCTGCGCCTCACCGCTCGCCAGCGAAATATTCCAGTTGTGCAGCGGACAGGACACGCTGTGGCCATGGACGATGCCCTGGCTCAGCGGCCCCGCCTTGTGCGGGCAGCGGTTGACCAGCGCGAACACATGATCGTCGCCGGTGCGAAACACCGCGATCTCCTCGCCGCCCTCGACGGCAATGGTGCGGCTGCCGCGCAGCGGTATGTCTCTGAGCGCACCGATGTCGAGCCAGTCGCCGGTCATGCCATCTCTTCCTCTTTGCGGGGTTGAAAGACGCCCAGATGCGCGTGCTGCGGCCGGTCGGCACCCGCCGCGCGCGCCGCCCACGGGTCGTCCTGGCTGAAGCTTTGCGCATGGAGGAAGCGCTGGGTCAGCGCGGCGCGGCCGATCTCGTCGTCGACGATCCGCGCCCTGACATAGGCGATGCCGACCCTCTCGATCCACGGTGCGGTCCGTTCCAGATAGCGCGCCTCCTCGCGGTAAAGCTGGATGAAGGCGGCGCAATAGTCGAGCGCTTCCTGCTCGGTCGTGACCTTGCAGAGCAGATCGGTGGCGCGGAGCTTGATCCCGCCATTGCCGCCGACATGAAGCTCATAGCCTGAATCGACGCAGACGATGCCGAAGTCCTTGATCGTCGCCTCGGCGCAATTGCGCGGGCAGCCCGACACCGCAATCTTGAACTTGTGGGGCATCCAGCTTCCCCAGCTCATCTTCTCCGCCTTGACGCCCAGCCCCGTCGAGTCCTGCGTGCCGAAGCGGCACCATTCGGACCCCACGCAGGTCTTCACCGTGCGCAGCGCCTTGCCATAGGCATGGCCCGACACCATCCCGGCGGCGTTGAGATCGGCCCAGACGGCGGGCAGATCCTCCTTGCGGATGCCGAAGATGTCGAGGCGCTGGCCGCCCGTGACCTTGACCATGGGCGCGTTGTATTTCTCCACCACGTCGGCGATCGCGCGCAGCTCGCGCGGGTTGGTCAGCCCGCCCCACATGCGCGGCACGACCGAATAGGTGCCGTCCTTCTGAATGTTGGCGTGGAGCCGTTCATTGACGAAGCGGCTTTGCTGGTCGTCGACATAGTCGCCGGGCAGTGCGCACAGCAGATAGTAATTGAGCGCCGGGCGACAGGTCGAACAGCCGTCGGGCGTCGTCCAGTGCAGCTTCTGCATCACCTCCGGGATCGAGCGCATGCCCTGCGCGACGATCTCGCGGCGGACATCGTCATGGGTGAAGCTGGTGCATTTGCACAGCGTCGTCGGACCCGACTCCACCTCGTCGCCAAGCGCGAGCGCGAGCAGATTTTCAACGAGGCCGGTGCACGATCCGCACGACGCCGACGCCTTGCAGCCGCTGCGCACCGCATCGAGGCTGGTCGCGCCACCCGCGATGCAGGCCATCACCTGTCCCTTGCTGACGCCGTTGCAGCCGCAGATCTCGGCATCGTCCGAGAGCGCCGCAACGGCCGCCTTAGGGTCCGCCAGCCCACCCCCGGAGGCAAAGGCCTGGCCGAAGATCAGCACGTCGCGGATCGGCGCGATATCCTCGCCCTTCTTCAGCAGATCGAAATACCAGCTACCGTCGGCGGTGTCGCCGTAGAGCACCGCGCCGACGACGCGGTCCTCCTTCAGCACCACGCGCTTGTAGATGCCCCTGCTGGCGTCGCGCAGGACGATATCCTCGCAGCCGTCTCCGCCCGAAAAGTCGCCCGCCGAGAAGACGTCGAGTCCCGCGACCTTGAGCTTGGTGGAGGTGACGGACCCGCGATAGGGGCTCGCGCGATCGACCAGCCCGTCGGCAAGGCTGCGGCACATATCCCACAAAGGCGCGACGAGGCCATAGACCTGCCCGTCATGCTCGACGCATTCGCCGACCGCCAGGATCGCGGCGTCGGATGTGACCATGTGATCGTCGACCTGGATGCCGCGCCCCACTGCCAGCCCCGCATCGCGCGCGAGGGCGACCGAGGGCCGGATGCCGACCGCCATCACCACCAGGCTTGCGGGGATGTCGCGGCCGTCCTTGAGCCGGACGCCCTCGACCCGGCCGTCGCCATAGATTTCGGCGGTGTCGGCACCGGTCAGCACGGTCTGGCCGCGCGCCTCCAGCGCCTCCTTGAGGAGCCAGCCCGCCGCCTCGTCGAGCTGGCGTTCCATCAGCGTCGGCATCAGGTGGACGACCGTCACCTTCATGCCGCGCAGGCTGAGGCCGTGGGCCGCTTCCAGCCCGAGCAGCCCGCCGCCGATGACGACCGCGTCGCCGCCTGCGTCTGCCGCCGCCAGCATCGCGTCGACATCGCTCATGTCGCGGAAGCTGATGACGCCGGGCAGGTCCTTGCCCGGTACCGGGATGATGAACGGGTCCGATCCCGTCGCGATCAGCAGCCGGTCATAGCCGACGGTGCGGCCCGATCGGCTGGTGACGGTCTTCGCCTCACGATCGATCGCCATCACCGGATCGCCGGTGATCAGGTCGATGCCGTTGGCGTCGTACCAGTCATGGCCGTTGATGATGATATCTTCGAACCTTTTCTCGCCCGCCAGAACGGGCGAGAGCATGATCCGATTGTAATTTACATGCGGCTCGGCGCCGAAGATGGTGACGCGGTAGCGATCGGGATCGCGCGCCAGCAGCTCCTCCACCGCGCGACACCCGGCCATGCCGTTGCCGATGACGATCAGATGTGGTTTTTCCGGCATGGCCCCTGTCCGTAGTTAGTAGATATATTCGAGCTGAATGATGAACTTGCGCGTGTCCGTGAGCAGATCCTTGGCGTTGTAATCGGCATATTTGGCGAGCGCGGTCATGCGCTTGTTCAGCTTCAACGAAAGCTGCGCATTCCACTCATCACCATAACGCTGATCGAGCCGGTCGCTGTTGAAGCGATGATAGACGACCTGCGCCGACAGCGGTCCCATCTTGCCGACCTTGGGCAAAGTGTACGAGATGCCGCCATACAGGTCTTCCAAACCATTGGCAGGCGTGCTCAGGAACTTGTCGGCCCAGCCGTTGAACTTGTGAAGCGTGGCGAGCGGGGTCTGGAAGGACGCAGTGCCTCCGTCGGACCCGAGCAGCTCATAGCCGCCGGTCAGCTTCCATTGCTTGATGTCCAGCCCCACCTCTGCCGCGATATAGTCGGCGGAGTAATTGAGCGGGCTGTTGCGATAGTCGCTCTGGCTGGCATAGCTTGCCGCATAGCTCAGCTTCACCGCCTTGGAGAGCGGCTGCGCTCCGGCGAACCGGCCACCGAAGGTCTGACTGGAGTTGCGGCGCAAGCGAATGTCGCTTTCATCCTGATCGACCAGATAGGCAAAACCCGTCAGCGTGCCGATCTTGGTCGTGTAGGCGAGGGTTGCGAACACATTGTCGCCGTCCATGGACTGCGGACGCGCGACGGCTGTGTTGACCAGACCGTCGATGCCCCAGATGGAACGCACCGACCAGCTATAGGTCAGGTCGGCCTTGAGGTTCTTGATCCCCATATATTCGACGCGCACGGCGTCGAACGTCTGCTCATTCTGCCTCCATCCGACGGCGCCGACGAACCTCTGGTCGTCCAGGTTGACGCGCTGGCGCCCGATCGTGACGATCAGGGGCTTTGTCTTGTACTGCAACTGGATTCGATTGAGCTCGATATTCTCGGGGTCGGCCACAATAGGGTATGTGGTCTTGAGATTGACCCCGCTGTTGTAGTTCTCGTCGATCGCCAGCGTGGCTTCCGCCTCGGCCAGGAACGCCCACGGCCCCGTCGAAAGCTCACCCCCCGAGCGGATGCGCATCGTCACGCTGTCGGCGTCCTTCGCGATCGGCTCCTGATCGACGGTTTCGTAGCGCAGCCGCGCATCGATGAGCGGCTTGAACTTCACGCCCTCCGCATGCGCCGCGCTCCCGGCCATACCGGCCGTCAGGGCTGTGATTGATGCAAGAATGAGATTTCCGTTACGCATGACTTCCCCCTTTGCCCCGAAGCATTGCGCCTCCCGGGACATCCCCTCACTTGATTGTCGGTAAGCGGCATTGCGCCGCGCGGATCAGGCCGCCCGGGCAGACGCCGGGTTGCGGTATCTTTCGTGCAGGAAGTGCACGACGTCGTGCCGCGCGGCCGCATATTCGGCGGCGTCGATCACCTGCAGGCGCTGGCGCGGGCGGGCGAGGTCGACCGCCCGGTCTTCCCCGATCCGTGCCGCCGGGCCGTTGGTCATCATCACCACCCGGTCGGCGAGCAGCACAGCCTCGTCGACATCGTGCGTGATCATCAGCACGGTGTTGTTGAGCCGGGCCTGCAACTCCATCACCACGTCCTGAAGCGCGGCACGCGTCAGCGCGTCGAGCGCGCCGAACGGCTCGTCCATCAGCAGCACGCGCGGGTTCATGGCGATGGCGCGGGCGATGCCGGCGCGCTGCTTCATGCCGCCCGACAGCTCGCCCGGCCGCTTGCCAGCGGCGTGCGCCATCTGGACGAGGTCGAGATTGTGCATGACCCAGTCCTTGCGCTCGGCCTTGGACTTGGCGCCCGCGGTCTTGTCGACGGCAAGACGGACATTCTCCTCGACCGTGAGCCAGGGCAGCAGCGAGTGGTCCTGGAAGACGACCGCCCGATCCGGCCCCGGCGTGTCGATGACGTCGCCGTCGAGGAAGATCACGCCGCGAGTGGGCTTCACCAGCCCGGCCACCGCGTTGAGCAGCGTCGACTTGCCGCACCCCGAATGGCCGATCAGCGCGACGAACTGACCCTTTTCGATCGAGAGGCTGACCGCGTCGAGCGCGCAGAACAGGCCGCCTTTGGTCGGAAACTCGACCGTGATGTCCTCAAGCGCGAGATAGGAACGCTGTTTCATGTTCGAAGCCTTTCCGATGGAGGATCAGTCGACCCGCGCGACGGCCCGGCCGACCGCACCCACGATCCGGTCGAGCGCGAAGCCGACCATGCCGATCCAGACGAGCGCGACGATGGTGTCGGTCAGGAGCGAGCTGTTGTAACTGTCCCAGATGAAGAAGCCGACGCCGGTGCCGCCCTGGACCATTTCGGCCGCGACGATGGCGAGCCAGCTCATGCCGACACCGATCCTGAGGCCGGTGAACATGTGCGGCACCGTTGCGGGCAGCATGATCCGGATGAAATATTCCATCGGGTTGAGCGCCAGCACCTTGGCCACATTGCGATAGGCGGGCGGAATGTTCTGCACGCCGGTCGCGGTGTTCAGGATGACCGGCCAGATCGCGGTGATGAAGATCAGGAAGATCGCCGACGGTTGCGCCTGCTGGAAGATCGCGAGGCTGATCGGAAGCCAGGCGAGCGGCGGCACCGTGCGCAGCACCTGGAACAGCGGATCGAGCGCGCGGAACGCGAACAGGCTTTGCCCGATCAGAATGCCGAGCGCGACACCCGCCACCGCCGCCAGACCGTATCCGATCAGCACGCGGCTGAGGCTGGTCAGCACATGGCCCGCGATGCCGACGTCGCCCCCCTCCTGGATCGTGAACAGGCCGCCCGAGCCGCCCCATTCCACGCCTTTCAGCGGATCGACGATCACCTCATGGCTTTCCTCCCAGACCTGAAGCGGACCCGGAAAGTTGGAATCGGGCGCGCTGCACAGTGCCTGCCAGACCGCCAGCAGGCCGATCAGCATGATGACGGTCGGCAGCACCGACGCGACGAATGCCTGCGCCTTGATGGCAAGGGGATGGGCGGGCATGGGCATGGGTGGCAGCTTGCGACGCGCGATCGCCTCCTCCGGATAGGGGACGACCACCGCGGTCGTCACGGTTGCGGCCGTATCCGGGCTTTCCGCTGGGGCCGATGGTTTCGCGTTGCTTTTCATGATGCGCTTCCCTGTCCGTTTACGCCCGCTTGATCGCCAGGCTGGCGAGATAAGCCTTGGGGTTGCCGGGATCGAAGACCTTGCCGTCGAAGAATTTCTCGACGCCGCGGCTATCCCCGGCCGGTCCCCTGCCGCCGATCGTCGCTGCGGCCTTGCGCCAGATGTCCGACCGGTTGACCTTGGCGATCGCACCCTTCGTGTCGAGGTTCATCGGCAGCTTGCCCCAGCGCTGGTTCTCGGTGAGGAACCAGAGATCGTGGCTCTTGTACGGGAAGGACGCGTAGCCGGCGAAGAACTTCATCCTGAAGGCAGCGTTCGGATATTTGCGCCCGTCGCCCATGGTGAAGTTCCCCTGCAGACGGTCCTGGATGTCGGTGACGGGCACCTTGAACCAGTCGCGGCCGCTGACGATCGTGGCCATTTTGCCGATGTTGGCGGGATTGTCGCACCAGCGCTGCGCTTCCAGCACGGCGGCAGTGATCGCAACCGCCGCGCGGGGATTCTTCGCCACCCAGTCGCTGCGCATCGCGAAGCTCTTCTCAGGATGGTTCATCCACATCTGCCCGGTCGAAACGGCGGTGTAGCCGAGGCCCTGAGCGATCAACTGGTCGTTCCACGGCTCGCCGACGCAGAAGGCGTCCATGGCGTCGGCCTTCATGTTCGCCACCATCTGCGGCGGCGGAATGGTGATGAGTTCAATATCCTTGTCGGGGTCGATGCCGCCGGCCGCCAGCCAGTAGCGGATCCACAGGTCGTGCGTGCCGCCGGGGAAGGTCATCGCCATGGTGATCTTCTTGCCCGCGCCTTTGCGCTGCGCGATCACGCCCTTCATCTTGCCGGCATTCAGGTCGGCCTTTGCGCCGAGATATTCCTTCGAAACCGAAATGCCCTGACCGTTGACGTTCAGGCGAGCGAGGATGCTCATCGGCGTCGCCTTGCCGATCGTGCCCAGCGTCAGGAAATAGGGCATCGGCGTCAGGATGTGCGCACCGTCGATACCGCCGCCGCCAGCGCCGAGCACCAGATTGTCGCGAGTCGCGGCCCAGCTCGCCTGCTTCATCACCTCGACCTCGGGCAGGCCATGCTTGGCGAACAGGCCCATTTCCTTGGCGATGATCAGCGGCGCCGAGTCGGTCAGCGCGATGAAGCCCAGCTTGGCACCCTTGACCTCCGGCCCCGGGCCAGCAGCGAAAGCGCCGCTCGGAAATGCCTGCTGCACCGCAGCGAACAGCGCGGCCGTGCCTGCGGTCTTCAGAAGTCCGCGGCGATCCAGCCCACCCTTGTCGTCCATGTCCTTCATCGCATCTGCCCTTTTTCCTGAAGAAGAGGACGGCAATCGCGACGGCTGCAAACACAAAAAAAGCCGCCCATCGGACGGCTTGGATCGCATCCTCGGGGCGGCATCATTGCCTTTGGCATTGTCCTGCGCGGATTGCCGACCTGACAACCACCCCCCGATGGGCGACTGTCGGAATATCGATCCCGACCAGCCTTGGTCGAGGACCCTCACTTCTCATGATTCGCGATGCCGGGCAAGTGTGTTTTTTGCAACTGCGTAACAACGTCAGCGTCGGTCCTCGCGAATGTAGCTCTCGATGCGGTCGGGATCGAAGCTGCGACCGTCGAAAAACTGGTCGGGGCCGAGGGTGATCGCCCCCCGCTGCACTCCGATCGGCAGTGGGTCGGTGAGCGCGCCCTCCACCTTCATGCTCGCCCCCGGCATCGGCGTGTCGCCGCCGGCCAGCGCCCGGCGGTAGACATCGGGCCGGAACACCGCCGCCGCCGCCGCCTGCGCTTCGTCGCTGTGCTCGACCATTCCCCAGCGGACATATTGCGAATAGATCCACAGCGCCTGGCTTCGCCAGGGAAAGCCGGTCGCTTCGCGCCCGAAGATCAGGAAATCGGGCAATTCAACCGGCTGCTCGCCCGCACGCGCAACGATCCGGCCGGTCAGCGCGCGCTCGATCAGATCGGCGGGCATGTCGACATAGGCGGACTTGGCGAGAAGTTGAGCCAGATCGGCTCGGTTCGCCGGATCGTCGCACCAGTCCGCCGCCTTGGCCAGCGCGCGAAGCAGCCGGTCCACCGTTTCCGTGTTGGCCTCCATCCAGTCCTGCCGGAAGGTCAGCATCTTTTCGACGCCGCGTCGCCAGATTCGCTCCCCCGCTGCGACGGCTTCCGCCAGCCCGGCGTCGATCGCCGCGCTGCCCCACGGCTCGCCCGCGGTGAAGCCGTCGATCTCCCCCACGCGCATGGCCTCGACCATCAATGACGGCGGCAGCACGCGCAGCACCAGATCGCGGTCGGGGTCAATTCCCGCCGCCGCCAGCCAGTAGCGGAGCACGAGCGCATGGCTCGAAAAGCGATGGACAACGCCCAGAATCGGCTTGCGATGATGAAGACCGATGGCGTTGGCGAAGTCATGCGCGGCGGCCAGCGGGTCGTTGAGCCGCACCTTCGCGTCCGGTTCCAACGCCGCCGCAAAGGACGGCGCGGCGACCAGCATGTTGCCGTTGGCGTTGAGCTTGAACGGCGCGGCGAGCGCTGCCGGCTGCTGGCTGAGGCCCAGCGTCACCGCGACGGCCAGCGGAGCGAGCATGTGCGCCGCCTGAACCTGACCATAGACCAGCCGGTCGCGCAGCGTCGCCCAGGATGTATCGCGGATCAGGTCGAGCGCGATCCCCTCCGCTTCGGCAAAGCCGCGCTCACGGGCGGCGACCAGCACCGCCGCGTCGGTGAGCGCGAGGAAAGCGATGCGGATCGGTGTCACGGCTTGGCTCCTCCCAGCAGTTCGTGGGCAGTGATCAGCGCGGCGGCGACCTCCACGATCTTGCGTCCATGATTCATCGCGGTGCTGCGCAGCAGCGCATAGGCGTCGGGCTCGGCAAGGCCCCGGCTCTCCATCAAAATCGCCTTGGCGCGGTCGATCGTCTTGCGGTCGGCAAGCTGGGTGCGCGCCTCGTCCAGCTCCGTCTGCATGCGCGAGAAGGCGTTGAAGCGGCGGATGGCCAGATCGATGATCGGCTTCACCCGTTCCTTGCGAAGGCCATCGACGACATAGGCCGAAACACCCGCGTCGATCGCCGCGCCGATCATGCTGTCGTCGGACTGGTCGACGAACATGGCGATCGGCTTGGCAAGCGCACGACTGACGATCAGCATTTCCTCCAGCGAATCGCGGCTGGGGTTGCCGAGGTCCATCAGCACGACATCGGGCGCCATGCGCTCCAGCCGCGCGACGAACGCGCCGCGCGGCGCCACGACATGGATGTCGTCATAACCGGCCTCGCGCAGGCCATCCTCCAGGATGCCCGCCCGTTCGCCGCTGTCGTCGAGAATGATGATGCGCAAAGGCCCGCCTCAACAGGAGAGGCGGAAATGCCGCGCTTCACCGTCGGCTGTCAATCGCCCATGCACTTTCGCTTCGGGGCAGCCGGGTCTCAGGCGTCCCCACCGACCTGCCGCAGCCAGTCCGCCAGATTATAGTGATTGCTGACCCGCGCGATCCTGCCGTCCCGCACCTCGAAGAACGCGCCGACGCGCAGCCGGTATGTCTGTCCGGTCGCCGGAGGCAGATCGCCGTCGGTCTCCTGATAGCGCCCTTCGAGCATGAACTCCGCCCCGCCGCGCGCGCCGTCCGCACTCATCAGAAACACAGGCGCGATGACCTGTTCGCTGTAGCAGCGGTTCATGTGCGCGAGGAAATCCGCAAACGCCGCCTTGCCCTGCCTGACCGCGCCTTGCGAAGGCTCGTGGATCACATCGTCGGTCAGCAGGGCCAGCATCGCGTCGGCGTCGCCGCGATTGAATGCCTCATAATAACGGGACAGCAGCTCGGTGCTCATGCGCCCGCTTCCAGACGTGCGGCATGCCAGTGGAGATGGTTGGCCATGAACGTCGAGATGAAATAATAGCTGTGGTCATAGCCCTCGCGCAAGTTGAGGGTCAGCGGGATACCCGCTTTCTCGCAGGCTGCGCGCAGAAGCTCCGGGCGCAGTTCCTTCTCGAGGAAAGGATCGGCGGCGCCCTGATCGACCAGCAGCGCAGGCAGCCGGGCGCCGTCCTCGATCAGCGCGACCGCGTCATGCGCGCGCCACGCAGTCTCGTCCGACCCCAGATAGCCGCCAAGCGCCTTCTGTCCCCACGGCACCTGACCCGGCGCGACGATCGGGGCAAAGGCGGATACGGCCTTGAACCGGTCCGGAAAGCGAAGTCCGATGGTCAGCGCGCCGTGACCGCCCATCGAATGCCCCATGATCGACTGCCGTCCCATGTCGACGGGGAACTGCTCCGCGATCAGCTGCGGAAGCTCCTCGGTGACATAGGACCACATCTTGTAGTGGCGATCATAGGGCGCTTCGGTGGCGTCGACGTAGAAGCCGGCACCAAGACCGAAATCATAGGCCGCGCCTGGATCATCCGGCACCCCCTCGCCGCGTGGCGAGGTGTCGGGGGCGACGAACACCAGCCCCAGCTCCTCGCAGACGCGGCGATACTCGCCCTTTTCGGTGACATTGGCGTGGGTGCACGTCAGGCCGGAGAGATACCAGACGACAGGCAGTTTCGCGCCGGCCTCGTGCGGCGGAACGAAGACCGAACAGGTCATGTCCGTCCCCGTTTCGGCGGACGCGTGACGATATACGCCCTGTTCGCCGCCGAAGGCGCGATTTGTGCTGATCTGCTCCACCTGTGCCTGCTCCCCTGGCGCTTACACGAAGGTGTAAGCGCAGACCTTGTTGCCTGCGGGATCGCGCAGGTAGCCCGCATAGGCACCCGGCAGATGGCCGCGCGGCCCCGCTGCGCCTTCATCCTTGCCGCCGGCAGCAAGGCCCGCAGCGTGGAAGGCATCGACTTCCGCCGGAGTCGCGGCGGCAAAGCCGATCGTCACGCCGTTGCCGGAGGGCGCCTCGCCATTGCCGGGCTTGAGCACGAGGAACGCCGGCTTGTCCTTGCCGTAAAGAATGCAGGAATCGCCGAACGGCCCCATGTTCTTGATACCGAGCGCGCCCAGCGCCGCATCGTAGAACGCCGCGGATGCGGTCAGGTCGCTCGCACCAATGCAGGCATGGGAAAACACGTCGTTGCCCGAAATAACGCTGTCAGCCATTTTTCTTCCTCCCTTGTACAATCAAGTGTCGCCAGTCCCTCAGAAAACGACGACGCTGCGGATGCTCTTGCCGGCATGCATCAGGTCGAAGGCGGTGTTGATCTCGTCCAGCCCCATCACATGGGTGATCATGGGATCGATCTCTATCCTGCCGGTCATGTACATATCGACGATCTTGGGCACGTCCGTGCGGCCTTTGGCACCGCCGAACGCGGTGCCGCGCCAGTTGCGCCCGGTGACGAGCTGGAACGGACGCGTCGCGATCTCCTTGCCCGCCTCGGCCACGCCGATGATGATCGAGGTGCCCCAGCCGCGGTGACAGGCTTCGAGCGCGGTGCGCATCACTTCGGTGTTGCCGGTGGCATCGAAGGTATAGTCGGCACCGCCGTCGGTCAGTTCCACGACCTTGGCGACGATCTCCTCGCGGCTCATGCCCTTCGAGTTGAGGAAATCGGTCATGCCGAACTTGCGGCCCCATTCCTCGCGGTCGGGGTTGATATCGACCCCGATGATCCGGTTCGCACCGGCCAGCCGCGCGCCCTGCAGCACGTTGAGACCGATCCCGCCGAGACCGAAGACGACCACATTGTCGCCGACCTGGACCTTGGCGGTATTGACGACGGCACCTACGCCCGTCGTGACTCCGCAGCCGATATAGCAGCTCGTCTGAAAGGGCGCGTCCTCGCGGATCTTGGCCACCGCGATCTCGGGCAGGACGGTGAAGTTCGAGAAGGTCGAGCAGCCCATATAATGGTAGATGGGCTGGCCCGTGTAGGAAAAGCGCGGGGTACCG
>CAZHGR010000038.1:0-26803 GCA_964532255.1 uncultured Sphingobium sp. | reverse complement strand
GCTGCACATAGGCGCAGTTCCACGGATCGGGACCCAGGCTGCGCAGCGTCGTCGCCGGGTGGAACGTGCCCGCGCCGACCCGCATGTCATAGGGTTGCAGGATCACGCATCCTTGCGCGCTCCAGTAATCGTGAAGCGTCAGGATGAGCGACTGGAAACTGAGCGGCTTGCCCTCTTCGACCACGATTCCTGCCCTGCTGAATGACGCGCCGCTTTGGCCCAAGCGCCCGCATGGGTCAACCCGGACGCCGCTGGCATGGCTTGCGCCCGAGCCGTAAAGCCGCGACATAGGCGGGCGATGGTTGCTGTTCGTCCCTTGCTCGCCCGCCCTCTCCTCGCCCGCATCGGCGGCGCGCTCGCCGCGCTGCTGCTGCTGACTTCGCCCGGCTTTGCGCCCATCGGCGCGCGCACGCCGGTTCAGGACCGCCAGCAGGCGGTGCGGGCCACCCCGGCGCTGTGGGTCGTGCGCGACGCCGACACGACGGTCTATCTGTTTGGCACCATCCATGTGCTGCCGCCGGGCGTGCAGTGGCTCGACGGCCCGGTGCGACGCGCGTTCGATGCGTCGGATACGCTGGTGCTGGAGGTCGTGACCGGCGACGCGGCGGAGATGGCGAAGGCGGTGCAAAGCCTTGCCGTCGACAGCGACGGACCGCCCCTCACGCAGAAACTCGATGCGCCGACTCTCGCGCGATATCATGCGCTGCTCGGCTCGCTTGGCCTCTCGTCCGCCACGCTCGAGCCGTTCCATCCCTGGTATGCGGCAGTGTACCTCTCGGTCGCGCCGCTCCAGAAGCTGGGTTACAGCACCGCCGCGGGCGTCGAGGACGTCCTGAAGCGCGCTGCCGCCGACTCCAACAAGCGGGTGCAGGCGTTCGAGACGATCGACCAGCAGCTCGGCTATTTCGCGGGCCTGCCCGAGCCGGTGCAGTTGCGCTATCTTGCGATCACCATCGACGAGGCGAGCAAGGCCGAGGACGAGATCAACCGTATGACCCGCGACTGGTCGGCGGGTCGCGTCGATTCGCTGGGCCGGGAACTCAACGCCTCGCTCGACCGCCTGCCCGAAGTGGCCGAGGCGCTGTTGTTCCAGCGCAATGCGCGCTGGGCCGAATGGATCACCGAGCGGATGCGCTATCCGGGGACCGTGTTCGTCGCGGTCGGCGCTGGGCATCTGGTCGGCGACCGCAGCGTGCAGGCGGAACTCGCCCGGCAGGGGCTGCACGCGCGGCGGATCGCGGCCAGGAAAGGAAGCTGACATGTCCACCACCTTTGTTCTCGACACCTCGACCAGCCGCGCCAATCCGACGCCCGCGCCGCTCAAGCGCCTCACCGTGCCGGCCATCCAGAAGCGCAAGACCGACGGTACGACCGGCGAGCCGCTGGTCATGCTGACCGCCTACACCGCGCGGATGGCGCAGTTGCTCGACCCCCATTGCGACATATTGCTGGTCGGCGATTCGCTGGGTCAGGTGATCTACGGCCTGCCCTCCACGCTCGCGGTGACGCTCGACATGATGGTGGCGCACGGCGCGGCGGTGGTGCGGGGCAGCTATCACAGCCTGATCGTCGTCGACATGCCGTTCGGCAGCTACGAGGCGTCGCCTGCCCACGCCTTCGCCTCCGCGAGCCGGGTCATGTCCGAAACCGGCTGCGCCGCCGTCAAGCTGGAGGGCGGAGAGGCCATGGCGGAGACCATCGCCTTCCTGACGAAGCGAGGGATTCCGGTCATGGCGCATGTCGGCCTGACGCCGCAGGCGGTGAATGCGCTGGGCGGTTATGGCGCGCGCGGCCGCAGCGAGGCGGAACATGCGAAGATCATCGCCGATACCAAGGCGGTGGCGGATGCCGGCGCATTCGCCGTGGTGATCGAGGGCGTGCTGGAGCCGATCGCCATCGCCGCGACGCAGAGCGTCGCGATCCCGACGATCGGAATCGGCGGCTCTGCCGCGTGCGATGGGCAGGTGGTCGTGACGGAAGACATGCTGGGCCTGTTCGAACGCGTGCCGCGCTTCGTGAAGCGCTACGCGAACCTGGGCGCGACGATCGACGAGACGGCCGCGCTCTACGCGGAGGAAGTGCGCGCCCGGCGCTTTCCCGGCCCCGACCAGCTTTACCAGCCCAAAGGCTGAGGCGTCCCAAAAAATCGTTTGAATGGCGGGCCCGCGCGGCTAAGGTCCGCCGCCGCACGGGCGCGGGGCCGATGCGGCCGGCGCGACGCACAGGAGAAGGTTTTTGGCGAAGACGCCAGCCCATAACGATGCGCTGATGCGCGAGATCAACGAGGCGGTTCGCCGGGACGAGATGGAGGCGTTCGCGCGCCGCTGGGGCAAGCTCGTGATCGGCCTGATCCTCGTCGGGCTGCTCGCGCTGGGCGGGTGGCTTTACTGGCGGCACGTCCAGACACAGCGCGCCGAAGCCGATGGCGAGCGCTACGCCGCGCTTCTGGCCGACGCCGGTTCGGGCAAGCTCGACCAGGCCGCGCTTACGGCTCTGAAGGAGTCGCCCAGCGAGGGCTATGCCGGCGGCGCCGCGCTGATCGAGGCTGCGGTGCTGAGCGAACGCGGTGACCGCGCTGGTGCCATCGCTGCTTACGGGCGCATCGCCGCGGACGAGAACCTCGCCGCCGCCCATCGCAATCTGGCGCTGGTGCGGCAGGTCGCGCTCGATTTCGACCGCCTGCCCCCGCAGCAGGTGGTGGACCGGCTTAAGCCGCTGGCGCAGGCAGGCGATCCCTGGTTCGGCAGCGCGGGCGAGATGGCGGCGCTCGCCTATCTCAAGCTCGACAAGCCCGATCTGGCCGGCGCGCTTTATGCCGCTCTCGCCAAGGACCCCGGCGTGCCGCGCAGCATCCAGACACGCGCAGTTCAGATGGCGAGCTTATTGGGGGTAGACGCCAGCATCGCGCCCCGTCCCGGCGAAAGCAACGACCAGGCCGCTGCCGGCGGTAGTGAGGAACAAGCCGTTAATGCAGAATGATCTCCGCCTGACCACCGCTGTCCTGCGCACGTCCCGCCATCTTCCCCTCCTCGTCGCTGCCCTGGGCCTGACGGCATGCGGGATCGTGGGGGGCGGCAAGAAGCCGAACACGACTCCCGTCGTCGGCGAGCGCGTGTCGATCCTGGGCAACAACCGGACGCTTGAGGTCGATCCCGCCATCGCCTCCACCCCGGTGATCCTGCCCGAGCAGGTCAGCAACACGGACTGGCCCCAGCCCGGCGGCGCGCCGTCCAAGACGATCGGCCATGTCGCGCTGTCGGAGAGCCTGTCCCGAGCCTGGAGCCAGTCGATCGCGGGCGGCGGCAAGAAGGCGCGCCTCGCCTCCGCCCCCGTCATCAGCGGCGGGACGCTTTACGTCATCGACACCAATGCCACGGTCCACGCCTTCGACCCCCGCAGCGGCGGCAAGCGCTGGTCGACCGCCGTGCGATCCGAAGACGATCAGGGCAGCGTCGAATTCGGCGGCGGCGCTTCGGTCGCGGGCGACCGGCTGTTCGTCACGACGGGCATCGGCGACGTCGCGGCGCTTGACGCTGCGTCGGGCAAGGTCATCTGGAAAGTGCGTCCGGGCGGACCGTTGCGCGGTTCGGCTACGCTCAACAATGGCCATGCCTATGTCATGAGCCAGGATAACCAGATCTTCGCGCTGTCTCAGGAGGACGGGTCCGTCGTCTGGTCGGAAAGCGGCACCGTCGGATCGACCGCGATTTTCGGCGTGGGCGCCCCCGCCGCCGTTCAGGGAACGGTCGTGGCCGGATTCAGCTCGGGCGAACTGACCGCCTATCGCTATGAGAATGGCCGCGTGCTCTGGGGCGACGCGCTCAGCCGGACCAGCATTTCGACGACAGTGGCCGCTCTGACCGACATCGACGCCAATCCCGTCATCGATCGCGGCCGCGTGTTCGCGATCGGTCAGGGCGGGCGCATGGCGTCCTATGAGCTGGTCAGCGGCCAGCGGCTTTGGGAAATCAACATCGCCGGCGTCGCCACCCCGGCGGTCGCGGGCGACTGGGTATTCGTGGTGACCGATGGTGGCCAGTTGCTCTGCGTGTCGCGCGCCGACGGCCGGATTCGCTGGATCAGCCAGCTCGACCGCTGGCGCAATGCCAAGAAGAAGAGCGGCATCATCCGCTGGCATGGCCCGACGCTGGCGGGCAATCGCCTGATCCTGGTGTCGACTGACGGCGAGATGGTGTCGGTCGATCCCGCCGACGGCGCGGTGCGCGCGACTCAGGATATCGACCGTTCGATGTCGCTGGCACCCGTTGTCGCGAACGGGATGCTCTACATCCTGACCGACGACGGGCAGTTGATCGCCTATCGCTGAATTTCGGGGCGCGGTTGACGCGCCCGCCCTCTGCGGGGCATGTGCGGCCGATGATCGCGCGCCGTCGCCTGTCTGAAAGTCAACCGCGATGAGCGCCGCTCGCCCCCTGCCCCGTGTTGCCATCGTCGGGCGGCCCAATGTCGGCAAGTCGACGCTGTTCAACCGGCTCGTCGGCAAGAAGCTGGCGCTGGTTGACGATCTCCCCGGCGTCACGCGTGACCGGCGCGAAGGCGAGGCCGAACTGCTCGGCCTCAAGTTCAGCGTCATCGACACCGCCGGTTTCGAGGATGAGGACCCGGCCAGCCTTCCCGGCCGCATGCGCATGCAGACCGAAGCCGCGGTCGCCGACGCCGACGTCGCGCTGTTCCTGATCGACGCGCGCGCCGGGCTCACGCCGCTCGACGAGCATATCGCCCGTTGGCTTCGCGGCAGCGCGACTCCGGTCGTCCTGGTGGCCAACAAGGCCGAAGGCCGTGCCGGACAAGGCGGCATCATGGAAGCCTTCGCGCTCGGCTTCAACGAGCCGCTCCCCTTCTCGGCGGAGCATGGCGAGGGAATCGTCGATCTGTTCGAGGCGATCCGCCCCTATGTCGAGCGCGACGAGGACGAGGATGAAGCCGACGACGACGCCGAGGACGGCCCGCTTAAGCTCGCCATCGTCGGCCGACCCAATGCGGGCAAGTCGACGCTGATCAACCGCATGCTCGGCCAGGAACGCCTGATCACAGGGCCGGAGGCGGGGATTACCCGCGATTCGATCGCGGTGGACTGGCGCTGGCCCGACCCGAAGGGCGTGACACGCGACGTTCGGCTGATCGACACCGCCGGCATGCGCAAGCGCGCCAAGGTCCAGGACAAGCTCGAAAAGCTGTCGGTCGCCGACGCGCTCCATGCGGTCGACTTCGCCGAGGTGGTCGTTCTGCTTCTCGATGCGACCAAGGGGCTGGAGGCGCAGGACCTCAGGATCGCCGATCGCGTGATCGAGGAAGGCCGCGCGCTCGTCATCGCGCTCAACAAATGGGACGTGGCGGAGAACGGATCGGCGCTCTACCAGGGCGTTCGCAAGGCGCTCGACGAAGGTCTGGCGCAGGTGCGCGGAGTCCCGCTGCTCACGGTCTCGGGCGCGACCGGCAAGGGCATCGACGACCTCCTCGCCGCCGCCTTCACCACGCGCGAGGCGTGGTCGGCGCGCGTGTCCACCGCCACTCTCAACCGCTGGTTCGACGGTGCGCTGGCCGCCAATCCGCCCCCTGCGCCGGGCGGCAAGCGGATCAAGCTGCGCTACATCACCCAGGCGCGCACCCGGCCGCCGACCTTCGCGCTGTTCGGCACGCGGCTCGACATGCTGCCGGAAAGCTATCGCCGTTATCTGGTCAACGGCATCCGGCGCGACCTGGGCTTCGGGGCGGTGCCGGTTCGGCTTCACCTGCGCGGGGCCAAGAACCCCTATGACAATAAGCGCTGAGCCGGGCGAGGCCACGCCCGTCGTCGACACGCGCGGTCTCCGCTGCCCCTGGCCGACATTGCGCGCCGCCCGTGCCATGCGCGCTATGCCACGCTTCGTCCTGATTGCCGACGATCCCAAGGCCGAGTCGGAACTTGCCGCGCTGGCGGCCGTCCATGGCTGGACAGCGGCGACCCGGCGGCTGGAATCGGCCACCGAAACCCTGCTGGAGGCACCGCGTCAGAGCGTCGGCGATTAACCCGGGTTTCATATTCGGGGTGATAGACTTGCTCTTTGATAATTGAGCGGTCGGAGGGCGATATGTCCTATCAGCACAAGCCATTGGTCGATGAAGCCGACCTCGCGGTCGCGATGCGCGAGCTCGGGCCTGCGCTGCCGCGAATCCTCGGCTACTACCGGCAGGACGGCGTGGTCTCGATCACGCGGATCGAGGATGCGATGGCCAGGCGCGATGCCGCCGCGATGGTGTTGCCCGCGCATACGCTGAAAGGCGAATCGCGACAGTTCGGCGCGGTTCGTCTGGCGGAGCTTGCGCTGCATCTCGAAACCACCGCGCGCGATCATGTCGAGCAGCGCCTGCCGCTCCCCGAGTCGCTGCTGACCGACGTCGACAGCCTGCGCCCGCTTTTCCATCAAACGCTGGTTTCGCTCGATGCTTCGGGCCTCTCGGCGCAGCCCGCGCCTGCACGGATCCCGCCGTCACCTGCGCGCGCGACAGCCGCCGGGCGCCGAGCGACATTCGGCCGACGCACGGCCTGAGCGCTGACGGTCAGAGGCATAGGCGCTGCACCGCTATCGCTCGTTGGCGCCTTTGCCCGAGAGGATTTTTGGTCGACATTTGCTGATCCGCGATAGCCGCGTTGCGGAGGTCTTTGCGGACGCGAGATGAATGACATAGCTCTTCTGGCGCCCGGGGGTCAGTCGCCGAAACGCTTCGCCAAGGTCCGGATCGGCATCCATCGCGTCCACGAGTTCATCCGGTAGGTCGAGTTCGGTTTCGACCTTTGGCGGACGAAGCCCTGCCTGAGCGTAGCCCATCGCTTCCTTGAGGTACGCCCTGATCGTCGGCTCCAGGGCCACGACCTGATCATTGTCCGTGAAGCGGATCATGTCGGGAAAGCGGGTATTCGGGCCCTGCCGCTCAAGAACGCGTTGCGGGTCCTTCATCAACGCCGCGTTGAAGAAGCTGAGGCGGAAGTTACCGCTCAGCGCAGCCATGATGACGATATTGCGATCCGCATGCATATAACAGGGATGCCCCCATTTTACCGTCTCGGTCAGCCCCGCGTCGAGACAGATGCGTCGAAGGTCCGCAAGCCCCCCGGCCCATTGGCGAGTGAAGCAGTCGGGCGTAGCGAAGCGGTGGCACCGGCCGCACCCTTGCGCGAAAAAGCGCTCAATGTCAGTGGTAATGGCCAATCCACTGTCTCCGCAACGAAGGCATACCCGTCGAGGCGTACAATAGCTTGTTGTTCGAGGTAAATGGCAACTCAACCGCTGACCGGATGCCCTGAATGGGCGAACGGCCTGAACCCGCTCCGGCGGTGATCATGACTGCCTCTGTGTGGCGCACCCGAGAGGATTCGAACCTCTGGCCTTTGCCTTCGGAGGGCAACGCTCTATCCAGCTGAGCTACGGGTGCTTCGTTGACGGCCCTAGCGCGCCGGGGGCAGGCAGGTCAACGGCTTCGGCTCCGCTGACCGACCGGATATGCACATCGCGCTGCGGATAGGGGATTTCGATCCCGTTTTCCTTGAACAGCACCCACAGACGGTTGAGGATTTCCGAACGGATATTGCCAACGCCCGCTTCCGGGTCAGCGATCCATACGAGAATGTCGTGATCGACTGAACTGTCGCCGAAGTTCTTGAGCCAGACCGTGGGCTTGGGGCTCTGGAGCGCGCGCGCGGGTGCCTGTGCCGCTTCGACCATCAGCCTCTGCGCGAGCGCGAGATCAGCATCGTAGGAGACACCCACCGGGATGTGGACCCGGACATTGCGGTCGGAATAGGACCAGTTCTCGACGGGCTCCGTCATCAACTGCTCGTTGGGGATCAGATGCTCCTTGCCGTCGCGAGTCACGACCGACACGGCGCGCACGCCGATCTTGTTGACCGCGCCGAAGGTATCGCCGACGACAATGACGTCGCCCGGCTTGATCGACCGGTCCATCAGCAGGATCAGCCCCGCCAGCAGATTGCCGAGCGTCTTCTGGAGCCCGAACCCGACGGCCAAACCCAGCGCACCCGAAAACACAGCCAGCGCGGTGAGGTCGATGCCGAGCAGGTCGATCCCGATCAGTCCGGCGACGACGATGACGGCAATGCTGGCAAGCTTCTGGAACAGCAGCTTTTGCGAAGGGTCGAAGGCGTTGAGCCGATTGATCGAATGGCTGAGCACGCGATTGGCGAAGCGCGCGAGCAGATAGAGGAGAAGCGCCACCACCGCGAAGTTGATGACGCTGAGCAAGGAGAAATGCCGGCTGCCGACGGTGAAGCCGACCGTTTCCAACTGGGTCGTCACCGGCCCCAGCCCGCCAAGCGCACTGACGGCAGTGAATGCAAACAGAAGCACCGCCATCGTCGCGGCGGTAACGAAGCCCGACCCCAGAACATTGGCGAAGCGGAACACGAACGCGCCCGCGAACAGCGCGAGCGCAGTGGCCGCGAGAAGCAAGGCCAGCGGGCTGAACGGAATCAGGCCGATCGCGATCGCCAGCGAGAGCGCCCCCAGCAGTCGCCGGATCAGGACGCGAAGGTCGCCTTCCTCCCAGCTTGCCCGGCCACCCATCCAGCGATCCATGCCGCCGCGCAGTGCGCGCGCGATACGGGGCGCAAGCGCATAGCCGACACCCACCGCGACCGCGATGCAAAGAACCGCCAAGCCCAGATAAAGGAGGTCAGGATCGACGTGCCCCAGAAGCCCGGAACGTTCCACCAGTTGACGCCAGTTCATTCCGTCTCCTCCCGCATCGCCCGGTCAGGCGCATAAGGAAGCAAACGTCACACAGGCGCAACGGTTCATGGTGCGATCTTGAAGGCTGGAGAAAGCGGCCGATTACTCGGCGCGGGCGACGCCCTGATCGGTCATCAGTTGCTGGAGCTCGCCGGCCTCGTACATCTCCATCATGATGTCGCTGCCGCCCAGGAACTCGCCCTTGACATAAAGCTGCGGAATCGTGGGCCATTCCGAAAAGCTCTTGATCCCCTGCCGCACTTCCTGGTCCTGAAGTACATCGACCGTGTCATAGGCCACGCCGAGATGATCCAATATGGCCACCGCGCGGCTCGAAAATCCACACTGGGGGAACAGCGGCGTGCCCTTCATGAACAGCACCACGTCGGCAGAGCGGACGATTTCGTTTATGCGTGCGTGGGTAGCGTCGGACATTCGGTTTTCCTGCCAGCGATAAGAACGTACCCGTCAGTTGGGGACGGCGGTGGTCAGTTGCAAGGCATGCAGCACGCCGCCCATCCGCCCGCCTAGCGCGCCATAGACCGCCTGATGCTGGGCCACCCGGCTCTTGCCGCGAAAGGATTCGGATACGACGCGGGCAGCATAATGATCGCCGTCGCCCGCCAGGTCGGTGATTTCAACCTCCGCATCCGGGATCGCGGCGCGGATCATCGCCGCGATATCGTCGGCCGCCATCGGCATGGCCCGCTCCTCTCAGCCCTCGGCCATGATCTGGCGGCGCGCCTCGATCGCCTTGTCCGCCAGAGCGGCGCGCACCGTCGCTTCGTCCATGTCCACTCCGGCCGAGGTGAGATCGCCCATCAGCTTGCGGATGACATCCTCGTCGCCGGCCTCCTCGAAATCGGCCTGCACCACCGCCTTGCGATAGGCGTCGGTTTCCTCGGCGGTCAGCTTCATCAGCTCCGCCGCCCATTCGCCCAGCAGGCGGTTGCGCCGCGCGATGACGCGGAACATCATCTCGCTGTCGTGCGCGAACTTGGCTTCGAATGCCCGCTCGCGATCGTCAAATGTGGTCATGTCGCAATCCCATCCCAAACGCGGTCCGATGTGCGTTAGGCGAGCCTTCGAGCGGGGGCAAGTGGGCTTCGGAGGCGCAAGCTGCCGATGGGCTCAGCCGGCCCAAGGAACCAGCCACGGCCGCGCATCGGCATCGCGCCGTTCAAAGGTCTCGATCGCGTCCGAACTGCCGAGCGTGAGCCCGATCTCGTCGAGGCCGTTGAGCAGGCAGTGCTTCCTGAACGGGTCGATCTCGAACCTGAAACGGTCCTGGAACGGCGTCGTCACCGTCTGGCTGTCCAGATCGATGTGAATGGCGTCGGTCCGCGCGACCTCAATCAGCCGATCGACCGCGTCCTGCGGCAGTACGACGGTCAGCAACCCGTTCTTATACGCATTGCTTGAGAAAATGTCGGAAAAGCTCGGCGCGATGATCGCGCGGATGCCCATGTCGTCCATCGCCCAGGCGGCATGCTCACGACTGGACCCGCAGCCGAAATTGTCGCCTGCGATCAGGATCGGCGCGCCGGCAAAGGCGGGATCGTCAAGGACATTGCCGGGCTCGCGACGCAGCGCCTCGAACGCGCCTGCCCCCAGGCCGGTCCGGGCGATCGTCTTGAGCCATTTGGCGGCAATGATCATGTCGGTATCGACATTCTTGAGGCCCAGCGGATAGGCCCGCCCCTCTATGACCTTCACCGGTTTCATCACCGGGCCGCCTGCGGGAAAGCAGGGAGCTTGCCGATGTCGGCGGGCTCGTGCTGGATGATGACGCTGGCCTTGTAGTCGGCGGCGAGCTTCTTGAACCGGGCGAGCGAGTCGACACTTTGCTTGCGGTCCACGTTGAAGTCCGGGATGCCGTCGGTGGCGTAATTTTCGGCGAAGTGGGCGACATCGCCGGTCAGCAGAACGGGACCCATTCCGCGCAGACGGACCAGCAACGCATAGTGGCCGGGTGTGTGGCCCGGCAGTGACAGCATCACGACCGATCCGTCGCCGAAAACGTCCTTGTCACCCGTCACCGCCTCGACCTTGCCGCCGCCAGACGTCCAGCGGCTTAAGAGCGCGGCGTTCGTGCTCTCGGGGGGATTCGGGGATGTCACGGCGTCCCAGTCGCCCTTGCCGATCAGCAAGCTCGCCTGCGGGAAGTCCTGCGCCTGCCCGATATGATCGAAATGATAGTGGCTGATACCGATCTGACCGATCTGGTCGGGCTTCACCCCGAGGTCGGCGAGCTGCTCCACCAACGTGCGTTCGAGAGTGGGCGACATTGGCTGGGCCGGATCGACGGGTGCTCCGCGCATCGCTGCGGGCAGGCCCGTGTCCCAGATCATCAGCTTGTCGCCATGGCGGATCAGATAGCAGCTTGCGGTCAGCCGCTTGGTCTGCCCCGTATAGGCGTCAGTGTCGGAAAAGGCGTTCAGGTCGTTGACCTGGACGCTCCCGCAGTCGAGCCGCGTCAGCGATACCTCCACCGTATCCGCCGCACGTCCGAGGCCGACCGCCATTGCCGCGCTGGCGATCGCGCCTGCGGTCAGCAGCCAGAAAATCGTCTTCATGCGAACCCCTCTTTTTCCGTTCTCACGCGGCGGCACCGGCGGCGATGTCGCGCACGTCGGTCAGCCGACCGGTCAGCGCCGCCGCCGCCGCCATGGCCGGCGACATCAGATGCGTCCGCGCACCGGGGCCCTGCCGGCCCATGAAATTGCGGTTGCTGGTCGACGCGCAGCGCTCGCCGGCGGGCACCTTGTCCGGGTTCATGCCGAGGCATGCCGAACAGCCCGGCTCGCGCCACTCGAAGCCCGCGTCGAGGAAGATGCGGTCAAGCCCCTCCGCTTCCGCCTGGCGCTTGACGAGGCCGCTCCCCGGCACGACCAGCGCCTGAGCGATCCCGCCCGAAATCCGGCGTCCCTTCACCACCTCGGCGGCGGCGCGGAGATCCTCGATCCGGCTGTTGGTGCAACTGCCGATGAAGATGTGCTGGACCGAAACGTCTTGCAGCCGTTGGCCGGGCGTCAGGCCCATATAGTCGAGCGACTTGGCCACCGCGTCGCGCTTCGACGGATCGGCGAAACTGTCGAGGTCGGGAACGACGCCGGTGATCGGCGCCACATCCTCCGGGCTGGTGCCCCAGGTGATGGTAGGGGCAATGTCGCCCGCGGCCAGTTTGACGGACCGATCGAAGCGCGCGCCTTCGTCGGTGCGAAGCGTACGCCAATAAGCGACGGCGCGATCCCACGCCTCGCCCTTGGGAGACATGGAACGCCCCTTGAGATAGGCGAAGGTCTTCTCGTCGGGCGCGAACAGGCCGGAGCGGGCGCCGCCCTCGATCGACATGTTGGCGACGGTCAGCCGTCCCTCGACGCTCATCGCCTCGAAGGTATCGCCGCGATACTCGATGACATGGCCGGTGCCGCCCGCCGTGCCGATACGACCGATGATCGCCAGGATCACGTCCTTGGGAGTCACACCGGGCCCCAACGTCCCTTCCACGCGGACTTCCATCGTCTTCGACGGCGTGAGCTGGAGCGTCTGGCTGGCCAGAACATGCTCGACCTCGCTCGTGCCGATACCGAAGGCCAGCGCGCCCAGCGCGCCATGGGCGGCCGTATGGCTGTCGCCGCACACGACGGTGGTTCCCGGCAGCGTGAAGCCCTGTTCCGGTCCGACGACATGGACGATGCCCTGTTCCGGATCGGTCGCGCCAATATATTTGACGCCGAACGCCGGAGCGTTGCGTTCCAGCGCGGCGAGCTGCGCGGCGCTGTCGGGATCGGCGATGGGCAGCATGCGCCCGGCCGCATCGACTCGCGCCGTGGTGGGCAGGTTGTGATCCGGCACCGCGAGCGTCAGGTCCGGCCGCCGAACAGTGCGCCCCGCCATCCGCAGCCCCTCGAATGCCTGCGGGCTGGTCACCTCATGGACGAGGTGCCGGTCGATGTAGATCAGACATGTGCCGTCATCGCGCCGTTCGACAACATGCGCGTTCCAGATTTTCTCGTATAATGTCAGTGCCTGGGACATAGCCGCCCGTTAGCCGCTCCTGCGACCGATGCAAAGAAGGTTAACTGTCGGTCAGGCCAGATAATGGGCCGTGGTCTTCGCCGCCAGCTCTTCGGCGGTCACGCCGGGCGCCAGTTCGATCAGGCGGAACGGGCTGTCATGGTCGGGACGCCGGAACACCGCCAGGTCGGTAACGATCATGTCGACCACATTCCTGCCGGTGAGCGGCAGCGTGCAGGCGGGAATGAACTTCGGGTCGCCGTTCTTGGACGTATGCTCCATCACCACGATGATCTTCTTGACGCCGGCGACCAGATCCATCGCGCCGCCCATGCCCTTGATCATCTTGCCGGGGATCATCCAGTTCGCGATGTCGCCCTTCTCCGACACTTCCATCGCGCCGAGCACCGTCAGGTCGATATGGCCGCCGCGGATCATCGCGAAGCTCTGCGCGCTGTCGAAATAGGCGGAATGCGGCAGTTCGCTGATCGTCTGCTTGCCCGCGTTGATCAGGTCGGGATCGACCTCGTCCTCATAGGGGAACGGACCGATGCCGAGCATGCCGTTTTCCGACTGCAGCGTCACCGTCATGCCGGCGGGGACATGGTTGGCGACCAGCGTGGGGATGCCGATGCCCAGGTTGACGTAGAAGCCGTCCTGAAGCTCCTTCGCGGCGCGTGCCGCCATTTCGTCGCGGGTCCAGGCCATTATGCCGCCTCCCTCTGCCGCGTAGTGCGGAACTCTATCTTCTTGTCATAGGGCGCACCCACGATGATCCGCTGCACATAGACACCAGGCAGATGGATGCAGTCGGGATCGAGCGATCCGGTGGGCACGACCTCCTCCACCTCGACCACGCAAACCTTGCCGCAGGTCGCGGCGGGCACGTTGAAATTGCGCGCGGTCTTGCGGAACACGACGTTACCGGTCTCGTCGGCCTTCCACGCCTTGACGAGGCTGAGGTCGGCGAAGATGCCGCGTTCCAGAATGTAATCCTGGCCGTCGAAGGTCTTGACCTCCTTGCCTTCTGCCACGAGCGTGCCGACGCCCGTCTTGGTGTAGAAGCCGGGAATGCCCGCACCGCCGGCGCGCATGCGCTCGGCAAGCGTGCCCTGCGGACAGAATTCCACTTCCAGCTCGCCCGACAGATATTGCCGTTCAAACTCCTTGTTCTCGCCGACATAGGAGGAGATCATCTTGCGCACCTGCCGCGTGCGCAGCAGCTTGCCGATCCCTTCATTGTCGATGCCTGCATTGTTGGAGGCAAAGGTCAGGCCGGCCACGCCGCTGTCGCGGACCGCGTCCAGCAGCCGTTCGGGCACCCCGCACAGGCCGAAGCCGCCGCAGGCGATCAGGAGATCGTTGCGCAGGAGGCCGTCGAGAGCGGCGCTTGCGTCAGGATAAAGCTTGGTCGCCATCATGTCCTTCCTATCGCGGAACAAAGCCCGTCTAGCGGGTCCAAATCATCATTACAAATGACTGTTTTTTTGCTGTACCGATCAATCATGCCTATCAACCGTATCGCGGGATATCATCTCGAGACGCTGCTGTGGATCGCGCGGCTCGGCACGTTCGGCGCGGCTGCCGCGCGGCTCAACACGACTCAGCCCGCCATCTCCGCACGCGTCAAGGAGCTGGAGGCCCATCTGGGCGTCAGGCTGTTCCGGCGCGAGGGTCGCCTGATGACGCTCACGCCCGCAGGCCGCCAGCTGGTCAGGGAGAGCGATTCGCTCTGGACGCGCTTCCAGGACGTTCTGCTGGGGTGCAGCGGCCTGTCCGAGGCGTCGGGCGTGGTGCGGATCGGCGCCGGGGAGATCGCGGCGGCAAGCTGCCTGCCCGGCTTTGTCGCAACGCTGGGAAAGGACCTGCCCAACGTGACGCTGGAGGTGGAAATCGCGTTGACCGCCGATCTGATCGACAGCCTGCTCGGCGGACGAACAGACCTTGCCTTCGCGGCCGGGCGCATCGCGCATCCGGCGCTGAAAACCGGGCCGATCGGCACGGTCGATCTGCTCTGGCTGGCCAGCCCGCGCACAGTTGCGGCGATCAGCGATCAAGCGAATGCCGGGACCTTCCCGATCTGGTCGCTGTCCGCCCATTCACCGCTCTATCGGATCATGAAGGATGCGATCGCTCAGTCGGACATGGCGGCGCGGCCCGTGAACCTCTGCAATAACGTCCGTACCATGATCGACGTGGTGATGGCGGGCGACGGCATCGGCATTTTTCCGAGCAGCATGGTGGGAAGCCAGCTTGCCGACGGGCGGCTCGCATGCCTGCCGGGGATGGCACCCATGGCGCCGGTCGAGTTCCAGGTCGCGCTTCGCGCAGCGGAGGCCGACCCCCTGATCCTCGCGATTTTCGAGCGCGCAGCCCGGCTCGACATTCGCCGAGCCGGGATCGCGTGATGGCGGATCAGATATCGTCGCCCAGCGCGCCCTTGACCGAGCCCTTGAGCTTCTGGCCCTTGCCCGTGACCTGCTGGGCCTGACCTTCGGTTTCCTGAGCGGGATCGTCATTCGCCCGGCCGGCCTTCTCCTTGGCCTTGCCGATGCCTTCGTTGATCGCACCCTTGGTCTTGTCGATGAGTTCGCCCATGCGAAGCTCCTTTCTGTCGATCCACCCGACAGAAAAGAAACGCCGCCAGCCGGGGTCCGTTCCTAAATCAGATCAGACCGGCGAGGGGACTCGATGGATCGGCGTACATGCGCCGACCCATGCGACCCGCGAGATAGGCGGCGCGGCCCGATTCGACCGCCAGCCGCATGGCATGCGCCATCAGCACCGGGTCCTTCGCCTCGGCGATGGCGGTGTTCATCAGCACGCCGTCGCAGCCCAGCTCCATCGCGACCGCTGCATCAGAGGCGGTGCCGACGCCCGCATCGACGAGCACCGGCACCTTGGCACCTTCCACGATCAGGCGGATGGTGACGCGGTTCTGTATGCCGAGGCCCGAGCCGATCGGCGCCCCCAGCGGCATGATGGCGACCGCGCCCGCTTCTTCCAGTTGCTTGGCGGCGATCGGATCATCGACGCAGTACACCATGGGCTTGAACCCCTCGCGCACCAGCGTCTCGGTGGCTTTCAGCGTCTCGCGCATGTCGGGATAGAGCGTCCGCGCTTCCCCCAGCACCTCCAGCTTGACGAGGTCCCAACCGCCCGCCTCGCGCGCCAGACGCAGCGTCCGCACCGCGTCGTCGGCGGTGAAGCAGCCCGCCGTATTGGGCAGATAGGTGATCCGCTTGGGGTCGATGAAGTCGGTCAGCATCGGCGCATTGCGGTCGGAGATGTTGACCCTGCGCACCGCGACGGTGACGATCTCCGCGCCCGACGCCTCGACGGCGGCGGCATTCTGCGCGAAATCCTTGTACTTGCCCGTCCCGACGATCAGCCGCGAGGAAAAGGTGCGGCCCGCGACCGTCCAGCTATCGGCCACCGTCGGGCGGCCATGATCGCCGCCGCCGACGAAATGCACGATTTCCAGCTCGTCGCCATCCTCTATCACGACATCGGCGAGAGTGGAGCGGGGCACGATCTCGAGGTTGCGTTCGACAGCGACCTTCTCCGGGACCAGGCCAAGCTCGTTCGCGAGGTCCGCGATCGACAGGCCGCGCCGTACCCGGCGATGCTCGCCATTGACGCGAATGCTGATGGTGCCGTCCATGATCATCGCTGCGGGGGTCCTTTCCCATTTTGCAACCGGGCGCGAGGTCCATATAGGGACTGGCAGGATCATCGATCAACCGGAAGCCCGCCATGGCCGACCAGCCGCTCATTTACGTCCTCAACGGCCCCAATCTCAACATGCTGGGCCTGCGCGAACCCGACATCTACGGCCATGACACGCTCGACGACATCGCCGGTCGGGTCGAGGACGCCGCGCGCGAGGCGGGAGCCTCGGTCGATTTCCGCCAGTCGAACCACGAGGGCCATCTTGTCGACTGGCTCCAAGAGGCCAATGCGCTGGGGGCGAAGGCGGTCATCCTGAACGCCGGTGCCTATACCCATAGCTCGATCGCGATTTACGACGCGATCAAGTCGATCGCGGTGCCGGTGATCGAGCTTCACATCTCCAACCCCGCCGCGCGCGAGGCGTTCCGGCATCACAGCTATGTCGCGATGGCGGCGAAGGGGACGATCTGCGGCTTTGGACCGGCGGGCTATCTGCTCGCGCTGAAGGTGGCGCTGGACCTTTGATGGTCCGTAATCGGTTGCCAGTCGCCGCCAACCGCAATAGGCGCACGGGCATGCGCAGGCAAATGCGATAAAGGGAAGCAATCGACAGATGAATGACAAGCGGGACGAGAATGGGGCGATGCAGGTCGATGTCGATCTGGTGCGCCAGTTGGCCGAACTGCTCGACGACACAAGCCTGACCGAAATCGAGGTCGAGGACGGCCACCGCAAGATCCGCGTGGCGCGCAAGCTGCGCGATCAGGGTGCCGGCTATGCGCTGCCCGCGCCCGCGCTGACGGTCGCGCCCGTTGCGCCTGCCCAGCCGGCGATGCCGGAGCCGGTGCAGCAGGCACCCGCCGCCGACACGGCCAACGCGGTCAAGTCCCCGATGGTGGGCACCGTCTATCTTTCGCCGGAGCCTGGAGCCGCTGCGTTCGTCGCCGAGGGGGCGACCGTCAAGGTCGGCGACACGCTGCTGATCGTCGAGGCGATGAAGGTCATGAACCCGATAACCGCCCCGCGCGCAGGCATCGTTCGCTCGATCCTGGTCGCGAACGGCCAGCCGGTCGAATATGATCAGCCGCTTGTTGTGATCGAATAAGGGCCGCGCCCGGTGTCGATCGAAAAACTGCTCATCGCCAATCGCGGCGAGATCGCGCTTCGCATCCATCGCGCCGCGCGCGAAATGGGTATCCGCACCGTCGCGGTTCATTCCACGGCGGACACCGAAGCGATGCACGTGCGTCTGGCGGACGAGGCGATCTGCATCGGCCCTCCGGCCGCGAGGGACAGCTATCTCAACATTCCGGCGATCATTTCCGCCGCCGAAATCTCGGGCGCCGACGCGATCCACCCCGGCTATGGCTTCCTTTCGGAGAACGCGCAGTTCGCCGAGATCGTCGAGGCGCACGGCCTGGTCTTCATCGGTCCCAAGCCCGAACATATCCGCACCATGGGCGACAAGGTCGAGGCCAAGCGCACCGCCGGTGCGCTGGGCCTTCCGCTCGTCCCCGGAACCGATGGCGCGATCGAGGATCTGGCGGAGGCTAAGGCGATCGCCGACCGGATCGGCTATCCCGTGCTCGTCAAGGCGGCGGCCGGCGGCGGCGGACGCGGCATGAAGGTGGTGCCTGAACCGGACCAGTTCGAAACGCTGATGCAGCAGGCATCGTCGGAGGCCAAGGCCGCGTTCGGCGACGGCACCATGTATCTCGAGAAATATCTCGGCAATCCGCGCCATATCGAGTTTCAGGTGTTTGGCGACGGCAAAGGCAACGCCATCCACCTCGGCGAGCGCGACTGTTCGCTCCAGCGCCGTCACCAGAAGGTGTTCGAGGAAGCGCCCTCCCCCGTCATCTCCGCCGCGGAGCGCGAGCGCATGGGCGGGATCGTCGCCCGGGCGATGGCCGACATGGGCTATCGCGGCGCGGGCACGATCGAGTTCCTGTATGAGGACGGCGAGTTCTACTTCATCGAGATGAACACCCGGCTCCAGGTCGAGCATCCGGTGACCGAAATGATCACCGGCCTCGACCTCGTGCGCGAGCAGATCCGCATCGCCGAGGGCAGGCCGCTGTCCGTCGCGCAGGAGGACCTCGTCTTCTCCGGTCACGCCATCGAATGCCGCATCAACGCCGAGGACCCTGTCACCTTCGCGCCGTCGCCCGGCAAGGTGACTCAATATCACGTCCCCGGCGGCATGCATGTGCGTGTCGATAGCGGCCTCTATCAGGGCTATGTCGTGCCGCCCTATTACGACAGCATGATCGGCAAGCTGATCGTCTATGGCCGCACGCGCGAAGGCGCGCTGATGCGGCTGCGGCGCGCGCTCGAGGAATATGTCATCGAGGGGATGAAGACGACCATCCCGCTCCACCAGCGCCTGATCGAGGAACCCGATATCCAGAGCGGTGCCTACACCATAAAATGGCTGGAGGAATGGCTGGCGAAACACGCAGCGGAGGCGAGCAAGTGAAGGCGACGATCTGGCACAATCCCGCTTGCGGCACGTCGCGCAAGACGCTCGAAATTCTTCGTGAGACGCCGGGCGTCGACGTCACGGTCGTCGAATATCTGAAGACGCCCTACGCCCGCGACAAGCTCGTCCAGCTCATCCGTGACGCCGGCCTGACCCCGCGCGAGGCGATCCGCAAGATGGGCACAGATGCCGAGGAAATCGGCCTCGCCGACCGTGACGAGGAGGCGATCCTCGACGCGATGGTCGCCAATCCGGCCTATGTGAACCGCCCCTTCGTCGAAACCGACAAGGGCGTACGCTTCTGCCGCCCGCAGGATGTGGTGCGCGAGATTTTGTGAAGCCGAGGCCCTTCCGTCATGCCAGCGAAGGCTGGCATCGTCCGGCCTCACGCGACCCCAGCCTTCGCTGGGGTGACGATGAAGACCAGTTTCCGCGTGACATTCCCTTTATCCCTCGCTAAGGGCCGCCGCTGATCCCTCCGCTCGCGGTGGGTTCGCCGTCCGAGACAGCTGGTGGGGCCTTGCCCCTTAATCTCCAGCCTAGACGGGGATAGAGAGATCTCGCCTTTCCGGCCGATGTGCCGCGCAGGGTTCAGTCACCCATTCCCCACGGACAGAAGAAGCGTCGGCAGGCGGGCAATACCGCTTTGCTTGTCGGCATACTGTAACCCCGTCCGCATGGGTCCTTCCCGTGCGGCAACATGGGAGAATGGCATGGATCGCCAGGAGAAAGCGGAAGTCGTTTCCGCGCTCAACGCATCCCTGCAACAGATGGGCGCGGTGATCGTCACCCGCAATCTGGGCATGACGGTGGCCCAGTCCACCGACCTGCGGCAGAAGATGCGTGAAGCCGGCGCCGGCTTCAGGGTCACCAAGAACAAGCTCGCCAAGATCGCGATCGAAGGGACGGACTATGCCGGGCTGACCGACATGTTCACCGGCCCCGTCGGCCTCGCGACCTCGGTCGATCCGATTGCGGCCGCCAAGGTCGTCGTCGAGTTCGCAAAGACCAACGACAAGCTGGAAATCGTCGGCGGCGCGATGGGCACCCAGGTGCTCGACGTGGAGGGCGTAAAGGCGCTCGCCACGCTGCCCTCGCTCGACGAGCTGCGTGCCAAGATCATCGGCCTCGTCCAGGCGCCGGCGACCAAGGTCGCGACCGTCCTGCAGGCACCCGCGGCACAGCTTGCCCGCGTCTTCAACGCCTATGCGGAGAAGGAGGCGGCCTGAGCCGCAGCCTTTTTCTAACCGAACTGAACCCCCTGGGGCACCGACCCCGCACAGAAATGGAGCGTATTTAACATGGCTGACATCAACGCACTGGTCGAACAGCTTTCCGAACTGACCGTCCTCGAAGCCGCCGAGCTGTCGAAGGCTCTCGAAGAGAAGTGGGGCGTTTCGGCCGCGGCTGCTGTCGCGGTTGCCGGTCCCGCCGCTGGCGGCGCCGCTGCCCCCGCTGTCGAAGAGCAGACCGAGTTCGACGTGATCCTGACCGGCGACGGTGGCAAGAAGATCAACGTCATCAAGGAAGTCCGCGCGATCACCGGCCTGGGCCTGACCGAAGCCAAGGCGCTGGTCGAAGGCGCGCCGAAGCCCGTCAAGGAAGGCATCGGCAAGGCCGAGGCCGAAGAGCTGAAGAAGAAGCTGGAAGAAGCCGGCGCGACCGTCGAGCTCAAGTAAGCTTCACTCTCTCCTCCGGGAAGAATGCAGAAAGGGGCGGTCCGCTGCGACCGCCCCTTTCCTTATGCGCCGATGACGGCGTGAATAGGCGGAACGATCGATCCGCCCCGGCTTGACACATCCGGCGCCCGGCCACCAAGACACAAGCGACGGCCCCAAGACCGTGACGCGCGGAGGACTGCCATGCATGATCTGTCGGAGGACTCCTGCGTTGCCGAGGGCAATGCAGACCTCGCCGCGCTGATCCGGACGATCCCCGACTATCCCAGACCTGGCATTCAGTTCCGCGATGTCTCCACGCTCCTGATTGACGGCGCGGGTTTTCGCACAGCGGTCGACCGGCTGATCGAACGGATCGATCCGGCGGTCGAACTGATCG
Organism: uncultured Sphingobium sp.; assembly: GCA_964532255.1. Classification (GTDB taxonomy): domain Bacteria; phylum Pseudomonadota; class Alphaproteobacteria; order Sphingomonadales; family Sphingomonadaceae; genus Sphingobium. The sequence continues at coordinate 5,824 of CAZHGR010000038.1, read as the reverse complement.
CGGGTATAGAAGCGCGCGGCTTCATCGTGGCGTCGGCGATGTCCTACGCGCTCACCAGAGGCAAGCTGATGCTGCGCAAGGCGGGGAAGCTTCCTGGCGAATGCGTCGGGATCGACTATGCGCTCGAATATGGCACCGACAGGATAGAGATGCACGTCGGGGCGGTGAAGCCCGGCCAGCGTGTCGTGCTGGTTGATGACCTGCTGGCGACCGGCGGCACCGCACTGGCCGGGCTCCGGCTGCTGCGGGATGCCGGTGCGGTCGTCGAGCAGGCGCTGTTCATCGTCGATCTGCCGGACTTGGGCGGGGCGGAGCGACTGCGCGCCGTCGGGGTGACGCCGTACGCCCTTTGCGCCTTCGCCGGGGACTGACGATGCATATCCTGCTGCTGGCCGCCATGGCCGAGGAGGCCGACGGCTTTCTCCCCGGCCTGGGCGAACGGCATGACGGCTGGCCGGCCGTGCGCACCCTTTCGCTCGCGGGCCATGACATCAGCGTCGCGACAACGGGCGTCGGAAAGGCAAATGTCAGTGCCGCAGCAGCGCTGCTTTTCACGCGCAGGCCCGCGGACATGATGCTGATGATCGGTACCGCCGGGAAGATCGCCGGGGCCGAGGGCGACTGCTTCTGGCTCGCCCATGCGGTGCAGCATGATTATGGTAGGCGAACCGCAGCGGGCTTTGTCCATTACGACCCGGGCGCCCTGCCCTTCGGCCCCAGCGTCGTCGTGCCGTTTGCAAGCATGCCCGACCCCGGCAGCGGATTGCTGCATGCGACGATCGTCAGCGGCGACAGCTTCGTCGAGGACCCCGCGTTTGCCGCTCATCTCGCGGCAACGCTCAGTGCGACGTTGGTCGACATGGAAACCGCAGCGCTCGCCCAGGTCGCCGACCGACTCGGCGTTCCCTGGGCCGGGATCAAGGCCACCACCGACGAGGCGGACGATGCCAGCCACGGCGATTTCATGGCCAACCTCCGCCATGCCGCGCGCAGGGCGGGAGAGGCCGCCGAACGGCTCATCGCGCTGCTCTGACGGATCATCCGGGCATGATGCGCGTTGGAAGTTCGATCTTCGATTTTTCCCGCCAAGACTGCAAGCAAGGAAACAGGTTATGATGGCATCGCATATCGTACCGAGCCGCACCGCGCTGGTCGCCTGCGCCGCGCTCTCGCTCGCCGCATGCACCGGCACCATGAGCGAACCGGACACCGCTTCGGCCCAACCCGCGCAGTTCGCCCAGGCACGCCTGCTTGACTCATCCGGCCGTGACATGGGCTTCGTGCGGCTGACTCCCTCGGCCACCGGAATGGACGGCAGGATCGAGGTGAGTGGAATCACGCCCGGACCGCATGGGATGCATATCCACACCGTCGGCAAATGCGACGCGCCCGATTTCCAGACAGCGGGCGGCCACCTGAACCCGACTTCGATGCAGCACGGCCTGTCCAACCCTGCCGGTCCGCATCAGGGCGATCTGCCGCAACTGACCGTGAACAGCAACGGCATGGGCGCGCAGAGCTTTGCCGCGAACACCAGCATGGCGGCGCTGTTCGATGCCGACGGCGCGTCCTTCATCGTGCACGCCGGGCCTGACGATCAGGTCACCGACCCCAGCGGAAACAGCGGTGGCCGCATCCTGTGCGGCGTGCTGAGCCAGACGGGTGCCGGTTCCTGACGCCGCGATAGGGGAGCGGCAGTCGGCAGTGTCCGACCGCCGCCCCTTCAGAAATAGAACTCGACGTCGAGATAGCCATAGCGCGTGTCACCGCTGGATGGCGCATTTGGCGCATCGCGCAGGAAACGGCCCTTGGCCAGCAATGCGCCGCCGGTGTCGATCCGGATTTGCTTGGGCAGGACCCACCAGCGGACACGAAAGTCGAGTTGCTTGCCCGCGTAGGTGCCGCTTTGACCCGACGGGTCGCGAACACCCGTGACGGCAAAGCTCTGCGTCGGCTCGTCTAGCCAGACCGCGCGCAGTTGGAGATAGCCGTCGAGGCGCTTTGACGGCTTCGCTTCGAAGCGTGCGCTGACCGAGCGGATGTTGGAACGACCGAGCGGGCCGTAAAGGCTCGTCGGCCCCCAGTCGCTGCGGCGTGGCCCGAAGAGGGCGTCGAAGCCATTGAAGCTGGCCGAACCGGGATCGTCGCCCGTCGCCCAATCGCCGATCAACGCCATGCGGACCCCTGCCGCTCCGCCGACGCCATAGCCGAGTTCGACATGCGCCGTATGCGCGGACACATCGACTCGCGGTGCGGCCGCTCCTGTCGAAGTGCGGATGTCTCCGCTCTGCCAGGCATATTCCAGCTCGAAATCGACCTTGCCCGTGCGCTTTTCAGCGAAGATGCGCGTGCCCACCGTCTTCAGATGCCGGTTCCTTGTCGCACGGTCCGGCCGGTCCGTTTCATCGAGTCCGTAGAGATAGGCTTCGCCCTTGACCGCCCCAGACCCCAGAGGGGCCGCCGCGAATGCGCCCCAAAAGCGCAGATCGTCGCTTTCGTGATCCCACACGACCGCATTGTCGAGGATACGGGCCTTGGTCGAAGGCAAGCGCTGCTGCGGATAGGTGTAGAACAGCGTGACCTCGGCACCCGATTTCGCTCGCCAGTCCGCGCGCACGCCAGTGAAGGCGTTGCCTGCATTGCGGAAGGACGGATCGCCCACCAGCCGGCTGGAACCCAGGTCGAGAAGAAATCGCCCGCCCGTGATGCTCGCTGAGCCGCCGGGGGCGAAGGGCGAACCGAGGTCGAGCTGCGCATAAAGCTGGATCAGCTCGAGCGGGTTGACCTCCGCAGTGCCGTAAGGCGTATCGGTCTCGCCAAAATAGCCTCTGGAATCGCGCAGTTCCCCGCCAAGGATCACCGGTCCCGCGTCATAGCTTGCTTCGATCCGCGTCCTGAGGAGCATGAGATCAGCCGCCTCCGGTCCCGTCGGGCGGAAATTATTGTCGAAGCTCTCGTAGCGAACGCGCGCACTGCCGCTGATCTTGAAATCGTCGGAGCCGATCGCGTCCTGCAAGGTTAAGGGTTCCGCGCACGCTGATACCTCCCAGCCGGCAAGCGCCGCCGACGCCAGGGCAAGCTTGATCCACATTTCGTTACCTCTCCCCGATTCAGTCGTACCCGCGTCCGCCCCCGGCGACGTGGAGTGCCTTCAGAACTCAGACCAGTCCTCTGCGTCGGCCGATGGCGCCGGCTGGTATCGCAGCGCGGCATTGCCAGCGGCCCGATACGCGCTCGGTGGCGCGGGTCGAGGCGCGACTTGCGCACTGCGCGTGGCCCCGCGCGGCTGATCGCCGAGCCGGAACCGCCTGACCAGTTCGGTCAGCGAATCCGCTTCGTTGGCGAGGCTGCGCGCAGCAGCGTTGCTTTCCTCCACCATGGCGGCATTCTGCTGCGTCACCTGATCCATCCGGCCCACCACTTGGTTTGCGGCGGCAAGTTCGGTCGATTGCGATGCAGTGTTGGCACCGATTTCGAACACCAGATCCTTTATGCCGTCGATGCGGCTGCCGATCGTTTGCAGCGCATCGCCCGATTGGCGGACCCGCTCGACACCGACCTTCACCTGATTGGCGCTCGATCCGATCAGCGACGTGATTTGGTGAGCAGCGTCGGCCGATCGCTGCGCCAGTGCCCGCACCTCGCTGGCGACGACGGCAAAGCCCGACCCCGCCTCTCCGGCGCGCGCCGCCTCGACCCCGGCATTGAGCGCAAGCAGGTTGGTCTGGAACGCGATGCCGTCGATCACCGAAATGATCGAGCCGATTTCCTTCGTCGATCTTTCTATCGCGGCCATCGCCTCGATCGCCTGGCGGACGATCTCGGTCCCCTGCGCCGCATCGGTCACGGCATCCTTGACGCCTGCCTCGGCGCCCGAGGCATTCCTGGCCGTCACGTTGAGCGACTGGCTGATCGTGTTGATCGCGCGCGCGACATCACCCATCTCGGTCGCCTGGCGCTCGGTGCGCGACGCGAGGTCGGTCGATGCGGAGCGGATCTCGTCCGATCCCGTGCGGATGCCTGTGGAAGACAGCGCGACCTGCCGGACGGTATCGCGCATCTGGCTGACGGCCGCGTTGAAATCCACCCGCAGGCCCGCATAACTTTGGCCGATGTCAGGCAGCGAAACGGTCAGATCGCCGCCCGCCATGCGCTTGAGCCGATCGCCGACCAGCGACACCATATTCTGAAGTTCGGTATCGGCCTGATGCTTGGCCGCGCTGGTATCGCGCAGCGCGAGTGCCGCTTGCGAGAGTTGCCCCAGCTCGTCCTGGCGATCGAGATGGTCGACCGAGACGGCGAAATCGCCATCCGTGATCCGCGACAGCGTGTCTGCGACCCCACCGATTTCGGCGCTGGTCAGGCGACCGATGGTGCGCGCGAGCAGGAACGACGACAGACCGACGAGGAGGGCGATGGTGAGGGTGGCAAGGAGCGTTACACGCTCCACCATCTGCTGTTGCGCGGCAATTGCTGCCGCCCGCTGGAGCACCGGCTCGCGAATGTCCTCGATAGCGGTGTCGACGAGTTCGCCCGATGCGGACACTCGGTCGACTGCGGCGACATCCCCGATGGCACCGGCTACGAGCGCGTCCTCAACCGTCGCGACATAGCCCTCCGCAGCCTGATCGGCGGCATCGTACAGCGGCATGTCGCCACCCGTCGCCCTTGCGCGCGCCTCCGCGAGCGAAGAGCGCAGGTCCTCGACGTTGCTACGATAATCCTCAAGCGACTGGGGAGAGCGCAGATTGGCGAAGCGGAATGCATCGCGTTCAAGCGATGCGAAGTCCTTCTCGAGCAGGGCGGCGCTCAGCGCTTGCTGTGAAAGCTCATTGCCCTGCTCCATGTTGCGATAGCTGAACCATGAGGTGATGGCGATCGTGCCGACCAGCACGACGCACAGCAGTATCGCAGCAGTAGCCTGGACGGCGAGCCGACGGCTGATGGATTTCCGCTGTAGCCAGTTGCGCAAGCTGAACATCGGGGCCTCTCCGGTTTCTCTCTCGGATCGCAGGCGTGGCAGGCACGCAAACGCTCGTGCTCTCAATAGGATAAGAACCCTAACGATCCGTGTGCGTCGTCTGCGGGCGCACTTTGGCCCTTGCCAATGCTGTTGGAGACCACTAGATGGCCGAACTGGAGTAGCGGGACGTCAGTGTCGGCTCCACCCCCTCTCGTTCGGGAAAGCATCCGTTCAACGCGCGGAATGCTACGGATGGAACGCACAGGGGAGTTCAAGCGTCAGCAGTGCGGATCGGACAGCCCCGAACCGCACTTTTTTGCGTCTCTGGCATGCCGAACCGGCTGGCCGGTACACGCAGGGCTGAACGTCCGTCGGGATACGGGCCGAAATATACGGGACCAATCGAGGCAGGATCTACCGCATGGCTACCAACGCTCTCTCCCCCGTCGCTGCGCGCGGCGACCGCAAGAAGCGCATCCGCAAGGTTTTCGGCAACATCCACGAAGTGGTGCAGATGCCGAATCTGATCGAGGTGCAGCGGGAGAGCTATGAACAGTTCCTCCGTTCCAACCCTGCCATCGGCTATGTCTCGGGCCTCGAAAAGACGCTGCGCAGCGTCTTCCCGATCCGCGACTTCGCCGGGACGGCAGAGCTGGACTTCGTGCATTACGAACTGGAAGAGCCGAAGTACGACACCGAGGAATGCCGCCAGCGTGGGATCACTTACGCCGCCCCGATGCGCGTCACCCTGCGCCTGATCGTGTTCGAGGTGGACGCCGATACCGAAACCCGCTCCGTCCTCGATATCAAGGAGCAGGACGTCTACATGGGCGACATGCCGCTCATGACGCCGAACGGCAC
>CAZHGR010000037.1:0-27127 GCA_964532255.1 uncultured Sphingobium sp. | reverse complement strand
CGGCGCAGCTCGGCCTACACACCTGGCTGCCCGACGCGATGGAAGGCCCGACGCCCGTATCGGCGCTGATCCATGCCGCAACGATGGTGACGGCGGGCGTGTTCATGGTCTGCCGCCTGTCGCCGATGTTCGAGATGAGCGACGTCGTGACCAGCGTCGTGACCATCGTCGGCGCGGCGACCTGTATCTTTGCCGCCACCATCGGCACGGTGCAGAACGACATCAAACGCGTGATCGCCTATTCGACCTGTTCGCAGCTCGGCTACATGTTCTTCGCCGCCGGCGTCGGTGCCTATGGCGCGGCGATGTTCCATCTCCTGACTCACGCCTTCTTCAAGGCGCTGCTGTTCCTCTGCGCGGGCTCCGTGATCCACGCGATGCACCATGAGCAGGACATGCGCTATTATGGCGGCCTTCGGAAAAGCATCCCGATCACCTTCTGGGCGATGCTGCTCGGCACGCTGGCGATCACCGGTGTGGGTATTCCCGGCACGTCATTGGGTTTTGCGGGCTTCTTCTCCAAGGACGCGATCCTCGAGAGCGCGTTCGCGGCGGGCGGGCATGGTACTGGTGCCTTCTATGTCGGCGCGCTCGCGGCCTTGCTCACCAGCTTCTATTCCTGGCGCCTGATGTTCCTGACCTTCTGGGGCAAGCCGCGCTGGGCGGCGAGCGAGCATATTCAGCATGCGCTGCATGACTCGCACGGCCACGATTCGCACGGCCATGAAACGGCGCATCATGACGGGCACGGCAATGTCGCCCATGCGGCTGCGGCGCATGACGACAATCCTCCCGCGCAGGAAGATGCCGGCCACGGCGATCATCACGGCAGCGATGCCCATGCGGTCGAGGCGACAGGCACCGGCGGCTATCATCCGCACGAAAGCCCGCCATCGATGCTGATCCCGCTGATCGTTCTCACGGTCGGCGCGGTGCTGGGCGGCTTCGTCTTCCACCATGCCTTTGTCGGCGCCGAAGAGGGTGCGGAGTTCTGGCGCGGATCCTTGTTCTTCGACGCGCATCTGATGCATGCCGCGCACGAAGTGCCGCTGTGGGTGAAGTGGACGCCGTTCGCTGTGATGCTGACCGGCTTGGTCCTCGCCTGGCTTAGTTACATCCGTCACACCGACTGGCCGGCGAAGTTCACCGCGCAGTGGCGCGTGCTCTATGACTTCCTGCTCAACAAATGGTATTTCGACGAGCTGTACAACCATCTGTTCGTCAGGCCATCCTTCCTTCTGGGACGGCTGTTCTGGAAGGGTGGCGACGTGGGCGGGATCGACCGCTTCGGTCCCAATGGCCTTGCCGCGCTGGTGGTTCAGGGCGGCCGCGTTACCCGCCTGCTGCAGACGGGCTATCTCTATTCCTACGCTCTGGTGATGCTCATCGGGCTCGCCGCGGCCGCTACATGGGCGATGACGCTCTGATGACCGACTTTCCCATCCTTTCGCTGATGCTGCTGGTACCGATGCTCGGTGCCATCGCCTGCCTGTTCTCCGGCGCCGCGATGGCGCGCTGGATCGCTCTCGGCGCGACGCTGGTCGACCTCGTCCTCGGCATCGTCCTGTGGGCGGGCTTCGACCAGTCGGGCAGCGCGCCGCAATGGCAGTTCACCGAATATGCGCCGGTGTTCGGCCGCTTCGCCTGGGCGTTGGGCATCGACGGCATTGCGCTCATGCTGATCGTGCTCACCGTCTTCCTGATGCCGATCTGCATCGGCGCGAGCTGGGAAGCGATCAGCAAGCGCGTCGGCGAATACATGGCCGCCTTCCTGTTCATGGAAGTGCTGATGATCGGCGTGTTCGCCGCGCAGGACATCTTCCTGTTCTACATCATGTTCGAGGCCGGCCTGATCCCGATGTACCTGATCATCGGCATCTGGGGCGGGGCGGAGCGGATCTACGCCAGCTACAAATTCTTCCTCTACACGCTGCTGGGATCGGTACTGATGCTGATCGCGATGCTGTGGATGGTCCGCGAGGCAGGCACGACCAGCATCCCCGTGCTGATGGCCTATGACTTCCCGGTCGAAGCACAGACTTGGCTGTGGCTGGCCTTCTTCGCGAGCTTCGCGGTCAAGATGCCGATGTGGCCGGTCCACACCTGGCTGCCCGACGCGCACGTCCAGGCGCCGACCGCCGGGTCGGTCATCCTGGCGGGCGTGCTGCTCAAGATGGGCGGTTACGGTTTCATCCGCTTCTCGCTGCCGATGTTCCCGGAGGCATCGGCTGAGCTCGCATGGCTTGTCTTCGCGCTGTCGATGGTCGCCGTGGTCTATACCAGCCTCGTCGCGCTGGTTCAGGCGGACATGAAGAAGCTGATCGCTTATTCGTCGGTCGCGCACATGGCGATCGTGACCGTCGGCCTGTTCGCGTTCAACCAGCAGGGGCTGGAAGGCGCGATGATGGTCATGCTCGGCCACGGCCTCGTCTCGGGCGCTTTGTTCCTCTGCGTCGGGGTCATCTATGACCGGCTCCACACGCGCGAGATCGCGCGCTACGGCGGCCTTGCCAACAACATGCCGCGCTATGCGCTGCTGTTCCTCCTGTTCACGATGGCGTCGGTCGGCCTGCCCGGTACCAGCAACTTCGTGGGCGAGTTGCTGGCGCTGATGGGCGTCTACCAGATGTCGAGCTGGGTCGCGATCGTCTGCACCACCGGCATCATCCTCGGTGCGGCCTATATGCTCTACCTCTATCGCCGGGTCGCTTACGGCCCGCTCGACAAGCCCGACGTCGCGGCCATGCCCGACCTGTCGAAGCGCGAGCTGGCGCTGCTCGTCCCCATTGCCGCCGCCGTGCTGTGGATGGGCATCTATCCCGAAAGCTTCATCGCGCCGATGCGCGCCGATGTGACCAGCCTGGTCGCGCGGATCGACCGCGCCGCCCCCGAAGGTGACGCGCGCCTCGCGATGGGCACTGCCCGTCCGGTGGCCGCGGGGCACGGAGCGGGGCATGAGGCGCCTGCTGCGGCGCACGGCGAGGGGCACTGATCATGGACGCAATCGCATTTCTCGCCATCGCACCCGAGCTGGTGCTGACCGTTTCGGGCCTTCTGCTGCTGATGGTCGCGGCCTTTGGCGGCGACACCCGCGCGCATATCATCAGTTGGGTTTCGGTGCTGGCGCTGGTCGTCGCGGCCGTCGTCCTGTCGTTGCCCGGCGTCCTGCAAGGTTCGATCTTCGGCGGCCTGTACAGCGCGGACAGTTTCGCCGCCTTCGCCAAGGTGTTGATCTTCGGATCGGCTGCCGCCAGCATCCTGCTCGCACCGCGCTTTTTCGCGGCGAGCGGCCAGCTTCGCGCCGAATATCCGATCCTGATCCTGTTCTCCTCGATCGGCATGTCGATGATGGTGTCGGCTGCCGATTTCCTGACGCTCTACGTCGGGCTCGAGCTTCAGAGCCTCGCCGCCTATGTGCTGGCGAGCTTCATGCGGCGCGATGCGCGCTCGGCGGAGGCGGGGCTGAAATATTTCGTACTCGGCGGGCTTGCGAGCGGCATCCTGCTCTACGGCATCTCGCTGCTCTATGGCTTCGCGGGCACGACCAGCTTCCCCGGTGTTGCGGCGGCGATGGCGGCTGGCTTCGACACGGGCGAGCTGTTCGGTCTGGTGTTCGTGCTGGCGGGCCTGTCGTTCAAGATGAGCGCGGTGCCGTTCCACATGTGGACGCCCGACGTGTACGAAGGCTCGCCGACGCCCGTCACCGCCTTTTTCGCGAGCGCGCCCAAGGTCGCCGCGCTGGGCCTGACGATCCGCGTCGCGATCGAGGCGCTCGGGCCGGCGGGGCTTGCCTGGCAGCAGGTGATCATATTCGTCGCGCTCGCCTCGATCTTGCTCGGTGCGGTCGCCGCGATCGGGCAGAGCAACATCAAGCGCCTGCTCGCGTACAGCTCGATCAACAATGTCGGCTTCGCGCTCATCGGCCTTGCCGCCGGAACGCCCGCCGGCGTGGCGGCCGTGATGAGCTATCTCGCCATCTATGTGGTGATGACCATCGGCAGCTTCGCCTGCGTCCTCCAGATGCGCGACGAGAATGACGAGCCGGTCGAGACGATCGCGAGCCTGTCGGGGCTCTCGCAGAGCCGGCCGGCGCTCGCCGCCGCATTGGCAATCTTCATGTTCAGCCTGGCGGGCATTCCGCCGCTGTTCGGCTTCTGGGCGAAGTTCCTGGTGTTCGATGCGGCCGTCGGCGCGGACCTCACTGCGCTCGCCGCGTTCGGTATCGCCGCTTCTGTGATCGGCGCCTATTATTACCTCCGGATCGTCAAGACGATGTATTTCGACGAGCCAGCGGCTCCCTATGCGCGTGGGCGCGGCGGGGTCGAATATGCGATCATGGCGGTCACTGCGTTCGTCATCCTGATCGGCTATGTCTTCAACCCCGTGCTCGACCGAACGAGCGCGGCGGCCGCGGCGGCGCTGTTCTGAACCATCGCCTCATCACGGTCGTCGAGACAGGGTCAACCAACAGCGATCTGCTGGTGCTCGCGGGCCAGGGTGTTCCTGAAGGCACCTGGCTTCGCGCCGAGCGCCAGAGCGCGGGCCGGGGACGGAATGGCCGCGTCTGGGAAAGCGTCGCGGGCAATCTCCTCTGTTCGGGGCTGGTGCGGCTGACGCCCGCCGATCCCTCGCCTTCGGGGCTCGCACTGGTGGCGGGGCTTGCCGCGCATGATGCGCTGGCCACACATGCGCCCGGTGCCTCGCTTCTCATCAAATGGCCGAACGACATCATGGCCGACGGGGCGAAGCTGTGCGGCATCCTGCTGGAACGGCGCGACGATGCCGTCGCCGTGGGCTTCGGTATCAACGTGGCGCAGGCGCCCGCGATAGAGGGCCGCGCGACGACCTGCCTTGCCGCGCTTGCACCCGTTCCGGCGCTCGATTCGCTGTGGGACAATCTTGCCTCGGCTTTCGAGCGGCGGCTGGCGGAGTGGCGCGCGGCAGGGCTCGCCCCGATCATTGCCGACTGGACGCGCCGGGCGCATCCCTTTGGAACGCCGATCGAGGTGCACGAGCCTGACGGCAGCCTGCGCACCGGAGCCTTCGACGGGCTGAGCCCCGACGGAGGGCTGATCATCGCCTTGGCGGACGGGCGGCGGCATGTCATGCATGCCGGCGACGTCTTCATGCTGTAAGGGACCGCGCATGCTCCTCGCCATCGATGCCGGCAACACCAATATCGTCTTTGCGCTTGTGGACGGCGGCGAGATCGTCGCGCGCTGGCGGATCGCGACCGATCCGCGCCGGACGGCGGATGAATATGCCGTCTGGCTCAACCAGTTGCTGATGCTCGGCGGGCGCACGATCGCCGATGTCGATGCAGTGATCGTGGCGACCGTCGTGCCGCGCGCGCTCCACAATCTGAAGGTATTGGCTTCAAAGTATTTCGGGGTCGAAGCGCTGGTGGCGGGTGAGGCACCGGTCGAATGGGGCATCACGCTCGACGTGCCCGAACCGCATACGGTCGGGGCGGACCGGGCTGTCAACGCGATTGCTGCTCACGCCTCGCACGCGGGTGACCTGATTGTCGTGGACTTCGGCACTGCAACCACCTTCGACGTTGTGGATTATCAGGGGTCGTACAAGGGTGGCATCATCGCTGCGGGCATCAACCTGTCGCTCGACGCGCTGGTTAGCGCCGCCGCCAAGCTGCCGCGAATAGCGATCGAGGCGCCTGCCAGCCGCAGCGTGATCGGCCGAACCACGGAGGACCAGATGCAGATCGGTGTCTTCTGGGGCTATGTGGCGATGATGGAAGGGCTGATAGCGCGCATGCGCGCGGAAATCGGCCGTCCGGCAAAGGTGATCGCGACCGGCGGCCTGGCGATTCTTTTCGACACACACACCAGCGTCTTCGACGCTATCGAGCCCGACCTGACCATCAGGGGTCTTTCCCTGCTTTACCAACGGAGTACCGCCCGCGCATGACGCCCGGCAATGAACTGATCTTCCTGGCCCTCGGCGGCTCGGGTGAAATCGGCATGAACCTCAATCTTTACGGCTGCCAGGGCAAGTGGGTCATGGTCGATCTGGGCGTGACCTTTGGCGATCCGGGCTATCCCGGCATCGACCTGGTACTGCCCGACACGCGCTTCATAGAGGAGCGGCGCGACGATCTGCTCGGCATTGTCCTGACCCATGGGCATGAGGATCATATCGGCGCGATTCCGTTCTTCGCCGCCGATCTGGACGTGCCCCTGTACGCGACGCCGTTCACTGCGGGCCTGATCCGTGCCAAGCTTTCCGAGGAGGGCATCCTCGACCGGGTGAAGCTTCACGTCATCCGCGAGGAAGCGCCGTTCGCGCTCGGCCCCTTCGGTTTTCGCTATGTCCCGCTTGCGCACTCGATTCCGGAGGGCAATGCGCTGGTGATCGACACGCCTTACGGGCGCGTCTTTCACACTGGCGACTGGAAGCTCGACGAGGACCCGCAACTCGGGGTCCCCGCCACGGCGGAAGAATTGACCGCGATCGGCGACGAGGGCGTGCTGGCGCTGGTGTGCGACAGCACCAATGTCTTCAATGCCCGCGCCAGCGGATCGGAGGGCGCGGTGCGCGAGGCGCTGATCAAGGAGGTGTCCGCGATCACCGGCCGCGTCCTCATCACGACCTTCGCCTCCAATGCGGCGCGGCTCAAGACGATGGGCGATGTCGCACGGCAGACCGGACGCACGCTGTGCGTCGCGGGACGCTCGCTCGACCGGATCATCGCCACCGCCAAGGAGGCAGGCTATCTCGCCGACTTCCCGCCCACGGTGGACTTCGACGCGATCATGACGCTGCCGCCGTCCAAGGTGATGATCATCGCGACCGGCGGCCAGGGCGAGGCGCGCGCGGCGCTGGCGCGGATCGCGGGGGACAGCCACCCGATCAAGCTGTCGGCGGGCGACACGGTGATCTTCTCGTCAAAGGAGATTCCGGGCAATGAGCTGGCAATCGGGCGAGTCCAGAACGCGCTTGCGGCCAAGGGCGTCACGCTGATCACCGAACGCCAGTCGGCGGTCCATGTCTCCGGGCATCCCGGACGGCCGGAGCTGGAACGGATGTACGGCTGGCTCCGGCCACAGATCCTCGTGCCGGTGCATGGCGAGATGCGGCACATGATGGAGCAGGCGAGGCTGGGCGCGGCGCTGGGCGTTCCATCCACGATCGTTCAGCGTAACGGCGATATCGTCCGGCTCGCTCCCAAGGGGCCGGTGAAGCTGGGCGAGGAGGCGACCGGGCGGCTGGTCGTCGACGGCGATGTCATCCTGCCGGCTGAAGGCGGTACGATCAACGAGCGGCGTAAGCTCGCGCTCAACGGCCATATCAGCGTGGGTGTCGCGCTCACATCGAGCGGCGCGCTCGCGGGCGACCCGGAGATCCGTATTCAGGGCGTTCCGGTGGAGGAAGACAGGCTGGCCTTCATCGACGAGGCGACCGATGCGGCGCGGCACGCCGCGATCAAGGCGCGCACCCGCAATGTCGAGGCAGTGCGGGAGGCGGTTCGCCTCGGCGTCCGGCGAGTGGCGACGGAATGGACCGGCAAGAAACCTGTCGTCGACGTTCTGGTCCTGGGCGTCTGAAGGCCTATATTCCCGCCATGCCGTTTGCGTCGCTCCTCGCCATCTATTTCCTTTTCTTCTTCCTCAGCCTGTTCCTCGTGCTGCCCTTCGGCGTGCGAACGGCGGACGAGGCCGGGGTGGAGAAGGTGCGCGGACAGGTCGAGAGCGCGCCGCACCATTTCCGCTTCTGGTGGACGGCGTTCAAGACGGGACTTCTCGCGCTCGTCCTGACGGGGCTGTTTTATCTGAACTATCAGCAGGGATGGATCAGCCGCGCGTCGTTCGACGGGGTTCTCGACTGGCTGGGAGCGCCGCCGCTCGACTGATCCATTTCAAGCAGCGCGGAGCCGTTCGGTCGCCTGCGCAAGTGCCACATAGAGCTTGCCGACATCGGACGAGAGCAAGGCGATCGCCAGGCTATGCCCGTCGCGCGCGGCCAGCACGTCGCGGATCAGCGCCTCGAACCCGTCGATATAGCGGCTCACCTGCTCCGCAAACTGCGGATCCTCGCGAAAATGCGCCTGCAACGCATGTGCCTGGCCGCTGCCCAGCAGCTTGACTGCGCGGCGGCTGAACAACGACTTGTCGCCGTTCAGATAGGCCGCCCATTCCTTGTCGCCGATGTCGCGGTCCAGCCACTTGGCGATATCGATGGCATTGTCCTGAAGCGAGGTGATGATCGCCGCAGACCTTCGGCCGATGAAGTCGCGTTCCCGCGTCTCCTCGGCGCGGGCGGCACCGGAGATTCGCCGCTCCATCTCGGTCGCGCTGTCGGTCAGCGCGAGCATCTGGCGTAGCAGATGGTCGGTCGCGCGGTGGGTGGCCTTCACCGTATTGTCGGCGACCTCGGCAAGCTGGGAGAGCTCGCCGCGCACCTGCGCGCGGAGCGCATTGTCGAGCGCCTCTCGTCCCGCCTCGCCGAGTTGGACGCCGGCCTCCTCGATAACTGCAGCCAGGCTCTTGCGCGCATCCTCCGCAAGCGCGCCGGTCGACGCGCGGACCGCCTGAAGCATGTCGAGCAGCTTCGGGGCGCTGTCGTCGCGAAGCGTGGCGAACAGCCGCCGCGTCTCCTCCAGCGCGTCTTTCATCATCGAAATCGACTCGCCCTGGGCGGCGAGCGCCTGGCTGGTCTCGGCATTGTGGCCGGCCACGGCCGCCGCCTGCGAATCGGTCGCCGCGCGCGCTGCCTCGAGCCGTTCGACCACACCGTCCGCCGCCGCCACGATCCGATCACCCGACGCCAGTGCCTCGGCCATGCTCGCCTGGGTCTCGCGGATTCGCGCATCTGCGCGGTCGAGCGCCGCCGGAAGGCTCTCGTCGAGCTCGCGAAGATTGGAATCGAGCGCCAGCAGCATCGCCTCCGAACGGTTCTTCAGCCGATCCGCCGACTCTCCGCTCAGCGCCATGGCGGCGTCAAGCGCCTCGGTCTGCCGGCAGAGCCCGGCCAGCCGGTCGTCGATCTCTCCTGTCACCTGCCCGCCGCGACTGTCGAGTCCGGTCAGGCGCTGATCGAGCGAATCGATACTGTCCTGCAACGCTGCGATCAGGCGCATATGATCCTCGGCCTGCGACCTGATCCGTTGGTCGATCGCCTTGATGCCGTCGTCAAGCCGTCCGAGATGCCGGTCGGCGCTGGCCGCTGCGTCGCCAGCCAGTTCCCCCAGGCTGGTGCGGACACGGCTGACCAGCGCATCGACCGAGCCGTTGTGCATCTCGATCTGATCATGAACCTCGCCCAGCCCGATGCGCGCCCGGTCGAGAACGAGGTCGATGCGCGCCGTCGAGGTGGCGGCCATCGCGACCAGTTCCTCACCAGCGTCAGCGGAGGCATGGCGAACGCCCTCGATCGTCCGGGCGAGGGCGGCGGTCGCCTGCGCATGGCCGGCGAGCATGGTGCCCGCCTGTTCGCCCGTCTGCGCCATTTCCATGCCGCACCGGGCGATGGTGCCGCGAATCTCCTCGACCCGAGCTTTCAGGCGGGGTGCCGCCGCTTCGAGCGCCTGGAGCAACTGCGCGCCGCTTTCCACCCGCGCCATCGAGTCGGACAGCGATTCGGCGACGCGCCGGCTGCCTTGCTGCAGCGCCTCGCACGCCTGCTGGAGAGCGCGCGCCTGCTGATCGGTAGCACTGGCCAGCGCCTCGCTTCTGCTCTCGACCAACCGGTAGCTGGCGTCGAGCGAGTGGCGGCCCTGCGCCAGGAGCTTCAGCGCGTCGGTCGAACGGCCGGTCAGCGCCTCATAATGTTGCAGAGCCTCTTCGGACGGGCTGCGCAGCGAGGATATCAGCATGGCCGCCAGAAGGACGATCAGCAAAACCGGAATAACCCCGGCAGCAAGCGCGGCCATGACCGGAACGACGTCGGCCGGATCCGAGGCCGAAGAAGCGAGCCATACAACGAACCCGGACCAGGCGAGCGCAATTACTGCGGCCACGACGATCAGCACGGAACGGGCGCGTCGACGGGTCGGGGGAGGCGACTCCGGGTCGGAGCGATCCCATTCCGCCAGATCTTCGAACTCGGGCGCGGGTGGCGGCGATGCCTGCGGTTCTGAGACCTGTGCGGCGCGCTCAGTCAGGGGCTGCGCAGGCAGCCGCACACGGGCGGACCAGCTTTCCACCCATTCGCCGCTTTGGCCGCCGCTGATACCGGTGAAGCTGCCCGGCCCGCCGGTCGTCAGCGGATTATGTTGCGTCATGCGGCTCCCCTTGATGGTGCTGGTCCTGCCCTGCTCGCCGCGCCATCCCGGCCGGCGGGTAACGTCTCGTTAACGGGGGGTATGCGACCATATTTCTCATGGCGTACCAGAACACCCAGCTTGACTCCATGCTCGTCTCGGCTTTGGGCGATGACCCGTTGCTGGTGACAGAGCTGCGTGAGGCATTCCTGGCCAGCGCGCGCGAGCATCTGGCTGCGCTGAAGGCCGCTCCCACTTTGTCACAATGGCACATGGCCGCGTGGCGTTTCAAGGGATTATGCGCCAGCTTCGGCGTCGACGAGATGGCCGAGATCGCGGCCGAGGCGACCGACTCGGAACGCGGTGACCCGTCGCTCCTGCGGCGGCTCCAGAAGCAGATCGACGCGCTGTCGACCGCCGACTGACGCATAATGCGCTCAGTCAACTGATCGGAGCCTGATTCCGGGCTCGGGGGAACCCTTTGCAAGGGCGCGCGCTGCGGGTAGCAAGGGCATCGATGTCCACCCGCCACATTGCGCCCGTTCTGTTCGCATGACTCTGCTCGCCATTTTGTCGGCGCGTGCGCATGTCGATGACACTCCGCTTCCCGCCGGGGGGACGACACTGCGGGCGTTGTTGCCGCTCGCCGGCCAGACGCTGATCGAATATCAGGCGCGACAGGCGTTTGCGGCAGGCGCGACCGAATGCGCGGTTCTGGTCGATGCGGTTTCGCCTGATCTTGCGGCGGCGGTGGACCGGCTCCAGCGGGACAGTATCCGCGTCAGCCTCGTTCGCGACATGCCGGCGCTCGGTCGCTTCGTCGCGCCCGGGGACCAGATCCTCATGCTCGGCGAGGGGCATCTGCTGCCGACCGAGTCCCTGCGGGAACTGACGCGGCAACAGCCGCCGGTTCTCCTCACCTTGCCCGCCACGCCCGAAACGCGCGACTTCGAACGGCTCGACGGAGACGGCATGTGGGCGGGTGCCGCGCTCGCGCCGGGCAGCGTTCTGTTGTCGACGCTCGACATGCTGGGCGAATGGGACCTTTGCCTGACGATCGTTCGCCGGCTGGTTCAGGGGGGCGCTGGCAGGCTGCCCTGCGATGTCGGCATGGTCATCGACGGTACCCTTGGGATCGTCCGCGACCGACCCGCAGCGGCGGAGGCGGAATGGGTGCTCACCGGGCGGCTCGGCACGGAGCAGGCGCGTGCCGACAGCGACGACCTGTTGTTCGGGGATGCGGCTGGGATGCTGGCGCGGATCGCGACGCGGCGCGGACTGGCGGCGGAGCAACTGCGGATCGCGGCGATCGTCTGTGCTGCGCTGTGCCTTGTCTCGATGATGCTGTGGAGCGTGGCGGTCGGTGCAGCGCTGGGCTTCGCGGCGCTGATGCTCCAGCGCGTGGCGGCGCGGGTCGAGAGCGTGCTGCGGCTGATCGAGGCCGAACGCCGCTCGGATCGGCTGCCGGTCGTCATCATCTGGGCCGCGCTCTTCCTGCTCGGCTGGCGGATCGGCGGCGGAGGAGCGTTGGCCGTGCTGGGCGCCGTCGCGGTTCCCGTACTCATCGCCATCGTGCCGCTGGTCGCAGCCGTCGCAGGATCGCGGCGCCCCCCCGCATGGGCATTGATCGGTCCGGCGACGGTGGTGCTGCTGCTCTTCGCCGGCGCACTGCTGTCCGTCCCGGCGGGAGCGCTGGCACTCACCGGACTCGCGGCGCTGGGTGCCGTGGTCTGGTCGCTGCGTCGCGCCGCCGCCGGGCGGTGAGGCGCAGGCTTCAATTGAATTTAACCATGACCGGTTAAGGCTCGTGAGCCATGACCGCGACATTCGACTCTTTCGCCGACAGCGGCCCCGATACTGACATGGCTGCCGCGATCCTGGCGGCCGGCGCGCTCGCCGATGCGGTTCGCCATGGCGAGGATCTGGTCGCGATCGCGCAGATCGGCGGGACGCGCTGGACCGATGCTCTTCTGAGCGAAGTCCGCAGCCACATCGCGGGTTGCCTCAATACGGTCGAACTGGCGATCCGCCTCGAGCTTGTGGGCCACCGGGTTGAGCAGGCGCTCGACGCGCTGGGCGAAGGCATCTGCCGCAAGGCGCTCGACAATGCGCTGGCTCTTCTCTCCCCGGCGCTCGTCGAGCATTTCCGCCTTCGCGCCGCCGCCGCCTTGATCCTCCGCATGCGGCATGCCGCGTCGCCGACGTTGGACGTCGCTGCTGTGGGAGAGGGCGAGGTCCCGACATCCGGTCCGCTGGAGGGCGAGGTCGAGGATGCGCTGACCGCCCTGGCCCTGTCGATCGATCCCTGGCATGAACCCCACGCCGCCACTCGTCCGATGCGCGCCGACCTGCCCGCTGAGGCATTTTGCGAGCTGGCATGGGTTGCTTCTGCCTTGCTTCTCGATGCGCTCGAACGCGCCGGTGCGGACGGTGCCGCCGCGATCCGGCCCGCGGTAAGCGCGGTCGAGGCGGTGATCGCGCGCCATGACGAGCAGCATGGCCCCTTTGCGCGCGCGGCCTTCGCGGCGGGATTGGTCCCCGACGACCGCAGTTCCGAAGTAGCGGCAGATGCGGTGCGCGATCGTAACCTGTTGCTGACCGGAGCGCTGGCAGCCCGCAGGGCGCGGCTGGGACTGGACGCCGCGCTCACGATCCTGACCGACGGCGAGGACGTGCAGCGTGCGGCGCTGGCGCGGGTCCTGGGGTTCGACGACGACGGCTTCGCATCGCTGCTGCTGATGCTGGCACCCTTGCGCGGTGGCATGGCCGACATCTCGCTCGTGGAGCGGATGGCTGACTACCGCCTGTTGAGCGCCGATCGGGCGATGGCCATGCTTGCCCGCCGCCAAGGTCCGGAGGCGCTGGTTTCGCGGCGGCTTCGACTTGACCGGACGCGTCGGTGACCATGTCGTCCACAGCGTTGCTACGCGGCCGGATTTCGGTCGACGGACGGCTGACCATTGCCGATCCCGAGTTTCTGGCGCTGCAACGCGCGGCAGGCGGCGATAGCGAAGGTCCGTTCGTCATACCCGCGCTCGCGCATCTTGTCCGCGTGGCGCGGCGGATGGGAATGACGATCGCGCGGCCGGTCACGATCGCCACTTCTGATCGCGATCTGGCGTTCTGGGCACGAATCAGGCCGGAGGGCGAGGAGGTTTCGGTTCAGTTGCTGCCACAGGCCGCGCCGCCCGCCGCCGATTTCGACCAGATCGATCACGACGGACTGGCCGCCATCGCAGCCATGCGGGGTGCCGGCTGGTCCTGGACGATCGACCGGACGCTCCGGTTCGTCACCGCCGCCGACGAGGCTGGCCATGCTGGGCACGCTTTGCCGCCTCCCGGCACGCTGCTGTCGAGCTACTTCCTGTTGGTCGAGCGGGCAGGAGACGCTTCGGTCGATCCCCTGCCGCTGCTTGCCGCCGTGGCGCAGGCACGCGCCTTTGCCGGGCAGCCGGTCGCGCTGCGGGCCGACCAGGGCTTCCGCTACTCTCTTGCGGCCATACCGCTGTTCGACGTGCGCGGGCGGCTCAGCGGCTATCGTGGCAAGGCGCTTCATGATGATGCCGCTGCCGCGCCGTCAGCGGATGAGATCGCGGACCCTTCGCCTCCCGTCTGGCGGGCATTCGGGGAGGAGACTTATTCCTCCGCCTTCAGCCGACGGCTCGACCTGGCGCTTCGCCAGCCGCTGGGTCGGATCGTCGCCAACGCCAACACGATCAGCGGCCAGATGCAGGGGCCGCTGCGGAGCGAATATGCCGCCTATGCCGCCGACATTGCGGCTGCCGGCAAGCATCTGCTCGCGCTTGTCGATGATCTGGGCGATCTTCAGGCGATCGAGCGGCCGGATTTCACCGCAGAGCGCGAGCCTGTCGATCTCGCCGATCTGGCGCGACGTGCAGCGGGCCTCTTGAAAGTCAGGGCGGCGGAGCGCGGGGTGACCGTCAGCACGCCCCCGGCGGCCGAGCGGGTCGGCGCGACGGCCGAGTATCGGCGCGTGCTTCAGATTCTCGTGAATCTGATCGGCAACGCGGTGCGCCATTCGCCAAGCGGGGGCCAGGTGTGGGTGCGGGTGGACGATGATCCGGCGGAGGGAACCGCCTGCGTCATCGTCGCCGATCAGGGCCAGGGGATCGATCCGGCCGATCACGAGCGAATCTTCGAGCGGTTCGAGCGCCTGAACCCAGACGATCCCGAGGGAACGGGCCTCGGCCTTTATATCTCGCGGAGGCTTGCCCGCGCCATGTCGGGCGACATCAGGGTGGAAAGTGCGCTGGGGCAGGGTGCGCGCTTCACGCTCACCCTGCCGATAGCATCAGATTTCGATCAGCGCTGACCGACGGGCACATAGTCGCGCTGCGTCGGGCCGGTATAGAGCTGACGCGGGCGGCCGATCTTCTGCTCTGGGTCGGAGATCATCTCGTTCCATTGAGCGACCCAGCCCACTGTGCGCGCAAGCGCGAACAGCACGGTGAACATCTCGGTCGGGAAGCCGATGGCCGAGAGGATCACGCCTGAATAGAAATCGACATTCGGGTACAGCTTCTTCTCGACGAAATAGGGATCGTTGAGCGCGATCTGCTCCAGCTCGCGCGCAACGTCGAACACCGGGTCCTTGACGCCCAGCTTGTCGAGCACTTCCTTGGCGGTCGCCTGCATCACCTTCGCGCGCGGGTCGTAATTCTTGTACACGCGGTGACCGAAGCCCATCAGGCGGAACGGATCGTCCTTGTTCTTGGCGCGCGCGATATATTCGGGGATACGATCGACCGTGCCGATCTCGCGCAGCATGTTCAGTGCCGCTTCGTTGGCACCGCCGTGAGAAGGACCCCAAAGGCAGGCGATGCCCGCCGCGATGCAGGCGAAGGGATTGGCACCCGACGATCCGGCAAGGCGAACGGTCGAGGTCGACGCGTTCTGCTCATGGTCGGCGTGCAGGATGAAGATCTTGTCCATCGCCGCTTCGACGACCGGATCGACAACATATTCCTCAGCCGGGACCGAGAAGGTCATGCGCAGGAAATTGCCGGTGTAGCTGAGGTCGTTGCGCGGATAGACAAACGGCTGGCCTGCCGCATATTTATACGCCATCGCCGCGATTGTCGGCATCTTGGCGATCAGCCGATGGCTCGCGATCATCCGTTGCTTTGGATCGCTGATGTCGGTCGAGTCATGGTAGAAGGCCGACAGCGCGCCGACCACGCCGCACATGATTGCCATCGGGTGCGCATCGCGGCGGAAGCCGCGATAGAATGTCGTCAGTTGCTCATGCACCATCGTGTGGCGGGTGATGGTACGGCTGAATTCGTCGAGCTCGCTCGCGCTCGGAAGTTCGCCGCGAAGCAGCAGGTAGGACACTTCCATGAAGCTCGACTGCTCGGCGAGCTGATCGATCGGGTAGCCGCGGTGAAGCAATATGCCCTGGTCACCGTCGATGTAGGTCAGCGCCGATTCGCAGCTCGCCGTCGAGGTGAAGCCGGGATCGTAGGTGAACATGCCCGTCTGGGCATAGAGCTTGCGAATGTCGACGACCTGAGGACCGACCGTCCCGGACAACACCCCATAGTCCAGCGTCTTGTCGTCAACTCCCAACGTGACTTTATCAACGGCCATAGCTGCCCCTTCTCGTCCTCAGGCCCGCGCTTCGGATGCACATTCGCATATGTCCGAGAGACGTGCCAATGTTTGGTCCTTCCCCAGCAGGAAAAGGACGTCAAATATGCCAGGCGAGGTCTTTCGACCCGTTAACGCCGCGCGCAGCGGCTGAGCGACCTTGCCCAGTCCGATCCCCGCATCCTCCGCGATCGTCCTCACGGCGCTCTCGATCGTGTCCATCTGCCAGTCCGATACCGGCGCGAGGCGATCTACGGCGGCTTTGAGTAGTACGATCGCGTCATGGCCTAGCAGGGCGCGGGCGTCATCGTCGACAGGAATCGGGCGCGCAACGAACATAAAACGCGCGCCATCGGCCAGTTCCAGCAGCGTTTTCGCCCTCGGCTTGAGCGACGGCATCGCGGTCGCCAGCAGCGCCATGTCGGGTTTCAGGCCGTCGCGCTCCAGGAAGGGCGCGACCAGTTCCGCCAGCCGCGTGTCGTCGGCTTCGCGGATGTAGTGCGCGTTGAGGCTTTCGAGCTTCTTGATATCGAAGCGCGACGGCGACCGGCCGACGCCCGCCAGGTCGAACAGCGCGACGGCGCGGTCACGGTCGATGATCTCCTCGTCGCCATGGCCCCAGCCGAGGCGGAGCAGATAGTTGCCGACGGCCTCGGGCAGCATGCCCATTTCGTCGCGATAGGCATCGACGCCGAGCGCGCCGTGCCGTTTCGACAGCTTGGCCCCGTCCGACCCGTGGATCAGCGGGATGTGGGCATAGACCGGCTGCGGCCAGCCCATCGCCCTGATGATGCCGAGCTGGCGGAACGCGTTGTTCAGATGATCGTCGCCGCGAATGACGTGAGTTACGCCCATGTCGTGATCGTCGACGACCACCGCCAGCATATAGGTAGGCGTACCGTCGGACCGGAGCAGGATCATGTCGTCCAGTTCCGCATTGCGCACCGTCACGCTGCCCTGGACGGCATCGTCGATCACCGTTTCGCCCTCTTGCGGGGCCTTGAGGCGGATGACGAACGGCGCGCCCTCCGGTGCCTCGCCCGGATCGCGGTCGCGCCAGCGGCCGTCATAACGCATCGGCTGTTTGGCGGCGCGCTGCTCCTCGCGGAGCGCGGCGAGCTCATCGGGCGTCGCAAAGCATTTATAGGCGTGACCGGCCGCCAGCAGCGCATGCGCCACCTCGGCATGGCGCGATGCCCGCTCGGACTGGAACACGGGCAGCTCGTCGCCGGCAAGGCCTAGCCAGTTCAGGCCGTCGAAAATCGCGTCGATAGCCTCCGGCGTCGAGCGAGCGCGGTCGGTATCCTCGATCCGAAGCAGGAACTTGCCGCCATGATGGCGGGCGAACAGCCAGTTGAACAGTGCCGTACGCGCGCCGCCGATATGCAGAAAGCCCGTCGGTGACGGTGCGAACCGCGTAACAACCTCTGGACTTTTTGCGCGGTCGACTGCCAAATCCTGTCCCTTGCTGGCTGAGGGTATAGCGGGTGGAGGGACAGGCCCCTAGCACGGGTTTTGCGCCGCGACAAATTGTCGGCGTCGGGCACCTGTTTCGGCGCGGCGGGATGCTCGCTTCCGCAGAACAGCTACTGGAAGCGGAGCGGGAGCAGGTGCCGCTCTGGATCCCGGTCATGCTGGGGTTCGGGATCGCCGCCTGGTTCGCGCTGCCGCAGCGCGCCGACTGGATGGCGTTCATCTGCGCCGCCCTGGCTGTCGGCGTTCTGGCTCTCGGGGCCGGGCGCGGGGAGGGACGGCTGCTGCGGATGCTGGGCGTCGCCGCGTTGCTCGCCGCCACGGGCTGCTTGTTGGCGTGGACGAGGGCGGGACTCGTCGGGGACCCTCCGCTGGCGCGCCCGGCGATGGTTACGATGACGGCCACAGTGCTCGACGTCGAGCCGCTGCCTGCGCGCCGGATCACGCGAATCACTGTCGAGCCGGTGGAGCGTCCCGATCTTCCCCGGCATATCCGCCTCAACCTGGCGGACGAGGCGGTGCCCCCGGAGGTTCGGATCGTGAGCGGAATGACGGTGACGCTGCGCGCGCGGCTGATGCCCCCGGCCCCGGCCTCGCTCCCCGGTGGCTATGACTTTGCGCGGCGCGCGTGGTTCGACGGCCTCGGCGCGACGGGGCGGGTGCTGCCGCCGCTGACGGTCGTCGGGGCACCGGCGGAGGGCGGCGAAACATTGCAACAGCGCCTGTCACGCCATGTGACGGGGCAGCTCGACGGGTCGGCGGGGGCCATCGCCGCCACGCTCGCGAGCGGCGACCGGGGCCATATCCCGCCCGAGGATGAGGAGGCGATGCGGCGAAGCGGCCTCGCGCATCTTCTCTCGATCAGCGGCGTTCACGTCACCGCCGTCGTCGGCGCGGTCGTCCTGCTGAGCTGGCGGCTGCTCGCGCTGTCTCCGGCGGTCGCGCTTCGCTGGCCGCTGATGCTCGTGGCGGCGGCAACCGGGGCAGGGGCCGGAGTCGGCTACACGCTGCTGACCGGTGCCGAAGTCCCGACGATCCGCGCCTGTGTCGCGGCGCTGCTCGTCATGGCGGCGCTCGCGCTCGGCCGGCGGGCGATCAGCCTGCGGGTGGTGGCGGCAGGCGCATTGCTGATCCTCATCCTCTGGCCCGAGGCGTTGGTCGGGCCGAGCTTCCAGCTCAGCTTCGCCGCCGTCGCGGCAATCGTCGCGCTGGTCGAACATCGCGCAATGCGCGCCTTTTTCGCGGTGCGCGAGGAATCGCGACTCCGGCGCGCGGCGCGGTTCGTCGTCGGCCTGCTCGTGACGGGCCTTGCGGTCGAGCTCGCGCTGATGCCGATCGCGCTCTATCATTTCCACCTCACCGGCATGCTGGGCGCGCTCGCCAATATGATCGCCATCCCGCTGACCGAGTTCGTCATCATGCCCGCCGTCGCGCTGGCGTTGGTCCTCGACATCGGCATGCTGGGCGCGCCGGCCTGGTGGATCGCGGGACAGGCGCTCGACCTGCTGCTGTGGATCGCGCATGCCGTCGCTGCGGAAGAGCGCGCGGTCCTGCTGCGGCCGGCGATACCGTCGCTCGCCTTCGCGATGGCAATGGCCGGGCTGCTGTGGCTGCTGCTGTGGCGAACGGCGCTTCGCTATGCTGGACTGCCGCTCATGGCGCTCGGCCTCGTCGGCTATGCGAGCGCGCCGAAACCCGACATTCTGGTGACCGACGACGGCCGCCACGTCGCTGTCCGCACCGCAGGCGGCGGGCTGGCGCTGCTCCGCGACCGGGCGGGCGACTATGTGCGCGAGCAGATGGCCGAGCTGGCGGGGTGGGAGGGCGAAGCGACCGCCATCGCCGACCTGTCCGGTGCGCGCTGCTCGCCCGAATTCTGCCATCTGAGCCTCGGTCGGGGCGCGAGTGCCGCCACGCTCCTGATGGCGCGGGGACATCTGATGGTGCCTTGGCGCGAACTGGTGGCCGCGTGCGCCGCCGCCGACATCGTCATTGCCGAGCGGACGCTGCCCGAGGGCTGCCGTCCGCGCTGGATCAAGCTCGACCGGCGCGAACTGAGGCGATCGGGCGGGGCGGCGATCATCCTCGCGGGCAGGCGGCTGATCCGCAGCCGCGACCCGCATGACGAGCATCCCTGGGTGGTCCGCCGCCGCGCGCCTTATCTGCGCGCGGCGCAACACCCCACGCCTCCGCCTCAGTGATAGCGGCGCAGAAGTCCGGCGAGCCGCCCCTGAATCCGCACCCGGCCGGGCTCGTAGATCTGTGGCTCATAGGCGCTGTTCGCCGGATCGAGCCGCACCTTGCCGCCTTCCTGCCGGAAATATTTGAGCGTGGCGTCGCTGTCGTCGATCAGCGCCACGACGATCTGGCCGCTGCGCGCGACCTCGGTCCGCTGAATGAGCGCATAGTCGCCGTCGAGAATACCCGCCTCGACCATCGAATCGCCCGCGACCTCGAGCGCATAATGCTCGCCCGCGCCGAGCAGTGCGGCCGGGACCGACAGGCTGTTCGCGCCTTCCATCGCCTCGATCGGCACGCCTGCGGCGATGCGGCCGTGGAGCGGCACGTCGATCACGTCATTGGCGGCGAGCGGCATGATCGCGGGTGCGCCCCTCGTGACCGTGCCGGCCGAGGCTGCCGCGACGATCGCGGGCGCCGCCGGTTGCGTGGGCAGGCCGTCGGGCAGCTTCAGCACCTCCAGCGCGCGGGCGCGATTGGGAAGCCGCCGGATGAAGCCCCGCTCCTCCAGCGCACCGATCAGCCGGTGGATGCCCGACTTGGATCGAAGGTCGAGCGCCTCCTTCATTTCCTCGAACGAAGGCGACACGCCGCCCTTGTCGAGATGATCCTTGATGAACAAGAGCAGCCGCTGCTGCTTCGCGGTTAGCACTGGCCTTCCTCCCGCCATTGTGGAACGGACAGGGAACGTGTAGGGAACGGATGGCGGAACGTCAAGCGTTGGTGGTCGTGTATCGCTCGACGCAGGGTTAGGAAGAAGGCACCATGTTGCTGACCGCATTTGTCGACGAATCGATGTCGGGTGGCCAAGAGCACTGCATGGTGGGAGCGCTGGTATCTCGTGCGCAGCGTTGGCACAGGTTCTACCGCAGATGGGACGCGCTGCTCTTGAATGCGTCGATAGAGTTCTCTCACCTCGTGGCCATGGAGAATGGCGAGATGCCATTTGAAGGTTGGAGCCAACAACGAACTGCTGAGTTCGTGAGGAAGGCGGTTCCGGTCATTGAAGAGAATTGCGATTTTGGTTTCACGGCTATCGCTACGAAGTCCGACCACAGGCAACATTTCTTGGCAAGGCTGGACCGGCGTACCCATCAGGACAGCCTCTACGGGATTTGTGCGCGATCCCTGATCGAAGGCATCGCGGAGACCATCAAACAGGGGCTCTGCTCCGACGCGAAAATCAACTTCGTGTTTGAACAGTCGCACCACTTCGCCGGTGTCGAACGGATTTTCCACGAGATGAAGGACTTTATTCCGTCTATTTCGAATAACCTTGGCACTATATCGGCTGGAGAAAAGACGCAATTGTCGGGCCTCCAAGGCGCCGATCTACTTGCGAGTATCGCAAGGCGGGCTGTGCCCACGGCTCAGTTTCGTAGCGCTGCGGACCATGACGATCTAACGCGTTCAGCGTTCAAGACCTTCCACTATGCGCTGAACCAACATGCACTAGACGTCTACGCGAGGCAGGCAGATCAGATCGCGCTTGAGAGGCGCGGACGCAGGCGTGTACGACGTTCTAGGAAGAAGGCGGAACGGTGCGCAGTAGATCATCCTTCTTCTGATTGATTCCTGAACCAACAATTCGGGCCTCTCTCTAGGCGTTTTCCAGCATCATCACCGTTACGCTGTCCCCCGCCTTCACCGGGGCGGCATCGACCGGGCGTTCCAGCAGCGCGTTGGCGAGGCTCAGGGGGCGCAGCGCGCCGCTGTCGCGGTCGAGGAGGTCGGTGAGCGTGCCGTCGGCCACGATCACGCGGCGATATTCGGCGCGGCTGCCTCCGGCGGGGAGGGGGATGGCGCTGGGCACCTGATGGCGGCGCGGGAGTGGGTCGGGGGCACCCATCATGCGGCGGACGAGCGGGAGGAGAAAGAGCTGCGCGGTGACGAAGGCGGAGACGGGATTTCCCGGCAGGCCGAGCATGATCGCCTGCCCCAGCCGCCCGGCGATGAGCGGCTTGCCGGGCCGCATCGCGATCTTCCAGAAGTCGATGCTGCCGCCCGCCTCCAGCAGCGCGGGACGGATCAGGTCGTGGTCGCCGACCGATGCGCCGCCGGTGGAGACGATGATGTCGCAGTCCGCCGCTCGCCCGAGCGCATCGACCAACGCGTCGATGCGGTCGGGGACAAGGCCGATGTCCAGTGTCTCGCATCCGGCCTCCGCCAGCATCGCCGCCAGCATCACGTCGTTCGACGCGGGCAGCTTGCCGGGGGGAACGGGCGCGCCGGGGCGGACCAACTCGTCGCCGCTCGACAGCACTGCAATGCGCGGACGGCGGCAGACGGGGAGCGTGCCATGCCCCGCGACGGCGGCAAGCGCCATCTGGCGCGGGCCGATCGCAATGCCCTCTGCCAGCATGGGGTCACCCGCTGCGAAATCGGATCCGCGCGGGCGGATATGGCGGCCGACGCCGCCGGGTCCGTCGCCGGTCAGGATCAGGCGCTCGCCCGCTACGGCGCAATCCTCCTGAACCAGCACACAGTCGGCTCCGCCGGGCAGCGGCGCACCGGTGAAGATGCGCATCGCCTCTCCTTGCAGGAGCGGGGCAGAGGGCGGCTCGCCACCCGCGCGCGATTCGCCTTCCATGCTCCACGGTCCGGGCATATCGGCAAAGCGGATCGCGTATCCATCCATCGCCGACAGATCGGCCCAGGGCTGGTCGCGCAGCGCCGCGACGGAAGCAGCCAGCCAGCGCCCGCACGCTTCGGCCAGCGGAACCATCCCGACCGGCAGCGGCGCGGCGAGGGCGAGCAGCCGCGCCTGCGCCTCCGCGACCGGCATCAGGCTCATGGCCTGTCTGCCTCGTCCAGGCTCCAGTCGCCCGACTTGCCGCCGCGCTTCTCGGTCACGCGCACGGCGTCGATGACCATCATCTTGTCGATGGCTTTGAGCATGTCATAGAGCGTGAGGAGCGCCACCGACGCGGCAGTCAGCGCCTCCATCTCGACGCCGGTCTGTGCGGCGGTGCGCGCGGTGGCGACGACCGCAATGCCGGTCTCGTCGGGCGTGATCTCGACTGTCACGCCGGTCAGCGGCAGCGGATGGCAGAGCGGGATGAGATCAGCGGTGCGCTTGGCCGCCATGATGCCCGCGATCCGTGCCGTGGCAAGGACATCGCCCTTGGCGACGCTTCCCTCCGCAATGGCGGAAAGCACGGCGGCGTTGACGCTGATCCGGCCCCTGGCGGTAGCGCTGCGGACGGTCGTCGCCTTGGCCGACACATCGACCATATGCGCCTCGCCCGAGGCGGTGACATGGCTGAGGCGTTCGCCGCTCATCGCCCCAGCATGGCGCGGGTCGCGGCGGCGACATCCGCCTGCCGCATCAGCGCCTCGCCGATCAGAAAGCAGCGGACGCCGTCGTCGGCCAGCGTGGCAAGGTCGGCATGGCGCGACAGCCCGCTTTCCGCCACCATCAGCGCATCGTCGGGCGCGAGCCGTGCCAGCCGCCGGGTGCGGTCGATATCGACAGTGAAGTCGCGAAGATCGCGGTTGTTGACACCGATCAGCCGCGACCGGAGCCGCAGCGCGCGCTCCAGTTCGGCCTCGTCATGCACCTCGACCAGAACGTCCATGCCATGGTCGATCGCCGCCGCCTCGATCTCCGCCATCGCGCCGTCGTCAAGCGCCGCGACGATGATCAGGATCGCGTCGGCGCCCATCGCGCGCGCCTCCGCCACCTGCCACGGATCGACCATGAAGTCCTTGCGAAGCACCGGCAGTACGCAGGCCCCGCGCGCGGCGACCAGATAGTCGGCATGGCCCTGAAAATAGGGCCCGTCGGTCAGCACCGACAGGCAGGCGGCACCGCCTTCCTCATAGGCGCGGGCATGGGCCGGCGGGTCGAAGTCGGCGCGGATCAGCCCCTTGGACGGGCTCGCTTTCTTGATCTCGGCGATCAGCGCGAGGCCGCCGTCCGTAGCCTTTGCTTCCAGTGCGCGGCGGAATCCGCGCGGCGGCGATGCGGCGGCGGTGTCGATGACCGGCCGCTCGGCGCGGCGCGCGGCGACCTCCTCGCGCTTGGTCGCGCAAATCTCGTCGAGCTTGTTCATCGGTAGGCGATCCAGCAGTTGAGCAGCGCGTTGGCAAGGCCCTTGTCGATCGCCTCGGCCGCTTCCTCGGCACCGGAGCGAAGGTCGCTCGCCTCGCCCGCGACCATCAGCGCAGCGGCGGCGTTGAGCAGTACGGCGTCGCGATAGGCGCCCGTCTCGCCGAGCAAGAGGCGGCGAAGCGCGGCGGCGTTGTGCGCCGCATCGCCGCCGCGTAGCGCCTCGACGGGATGACGGCTCAGCCCCGCGTCGGTCGCATCGACCGCGAAGCGGCGGATCTGCCCGCCCGCCAGATCGGTGACGCTGTTGCCCGCGCTGACCGACAGCTCGTCCATGCCGTCTTCGCCCGACACGATCATGGCGCGTTCCATGCCGATCATCCGCATCGCCTCGGCGTAGAGCGGCGCATAGTCCACGCGGGCGATGCCGATGAGCTGGCGCGTCACCCGCGCCGGATTGGCGAGCGGGCCGAGCAGGTTGAAGATGGTGCGTCGCCCGAGCGCCCGGCGGATCGGCGCAATGCGGGCGAGCGCGGGGTGATGCGTCTGCGCGAACAGGAAACAGATGCCGAGATCGGCGAGCGTCGCCTCCGCCGTCGCCGTTGCGCGGTCGAGGTCAAGGCCCAGCGCCTCCAGCGTGTCGGCACCGCCGGCCAGGGAGGTCGCGGCGCGGTTGCCATGCTTGGCCACGGGCACGTTGCAGGCGGCAACGACGATGGCGACGGCGGTTGAGACGTTGACGGTGTGGAGACCGTCGCCGCCCGTGCCGCACACGTCGATCGCGCCTTGTGGTGACCGGATGGGGATCATCCGGTCGAGCATGGCAATCGTTGCCGACGCGATCTCGATGGCTGTTTCACCGCGATCGGTGAGCGCCCCAAGGAAACCACAGATGGCGTCGTCAGCGACCGTGCCGTCGAGGATCGCCGTAAACGCGGCATCCGCCTCCGCCTGCGAGAGCGGACGCGTCGGATCGGGCAGGGCGATCATGCCGCGGCGCGTTCCCTGGGCGTCAGGCCCGCAAGCCGCATGAAGTTGGCGAGCATGTCATGGCCATGCTCGGTCGCGATGCTCTCCGGGT
The DNA here is from genome assembly GCA_964532255.1 of uncultured Sphingobium sp. GTDB lineage: Bacteria > Pseudomonadota > Alphaproteobacteria > Sphingomonadales > Sphingomonadaceae > Sphingobium. The sequence goes on along the minus strand of CAZHGR010000037.1, from coordinate 2,455 downwards.
GGAACTGCACGCTGTGGATCGGCAGCGTCCGGTGGCGAAATCCCATCGCCGAACCGTCGGCGGCGTTGGCGTTGATCGCCAGCACCTCGGGCACGTCCTCCACGACCAGCGAATGATAGCGCGTGGCGGTGAAGGGCGAGGGCAGCCCCTCGAACAGGCCGCTGCCGTCATGGCTGACAGGCGATGTCTTGCCGTGCATCAGGCCGCCGCGCACCACCTTGCCCCCGAAATGCTGGCCGATCGCCTGATGGCCGAGACAGACGCCCAGCAGCGGCTTTCCGGCATCGGCGCACGCGGCGACGAGGTCGAGGCTGATCCCCGCCTCATTGGGCGTGCAGGGGCCGGGCGACAGCAGGAAGGCCGCCGCGCCCGACGAGATCGCCTGCCCGGCGGACAGCGCGTCGTTGCGCACCACCTCGACCTCCGCGCCCAGCTCCATGAGATAGTGGACCAGGTTCCAAGTGAAGCTGTCGTAATTGTCGATGACGAGGATCATGGTCGCCCTATAGCATTGTGCGGCAAGCGGCCAAGCGCAAAGCCCGTCAGCGAACGGCTTGCGCCGCCAGCGCCGCCGAGAGCAGATTGGCTTCGGCATTGCCGTCGGTCGTAGTGGCGTGAAGCCGACCGCGAAGGCGCATGCCCAGCGCGGCGAACAGGGCAAGGCCGACAAACATCAGCAGGAACAGCACCAGAAGCGGGGCCGAGCCGAAAAAGTCGCTGTGCATCACGTTCGCCGCCCCCCCAACGGTCTCAAATGAGGGGAGCATGCCGGACGGCGGTCCAACGCGCAATGCCGTCCGCCGGGCGGCTACTGTCCAAAGCCCGCTTCCCGCGCAACGCGCACCGCCTCTCGCGCGGCGGCGAACAGCGCGCCGGCCTTGGCCTCGCATTCGCGCTGTTCGGAGGCGGGGTCGGAGTCGGCGACGATGCCCGCGCCCGCCTGGACGTGGAGCACCCCGTCCTTCAGCAGGCCGGTCCGCAGGACGATGCAACTGTCCATGTTGCCGTCGGGCGAGAAATAGCCGACGCCGCCGCCATAGGGGCCGCGCGATTCCGGCTCCAGCTCGGCGATGATCTCGCACGCGCGCACCTTGGGCGCGCCGCTGACGGTGCCCGCCGGAAAGCCCGCGAACAGCGCGTCGAGCGCGTCCTTGCCGTCCGCCAGCCGCCCGGTGACGTTCGACACGATGTGCATGACATGGCTGTAGTATTCGACGGTATAGCTTTCGGTCACCGTGACCGTGCCTGCCGCCGCCACGCGGCCGACGTCGTTGCGGCCGAGGTCGAGCAGCATCAGATGCTCGGCCCGCTCCTTGGGATCGGCGAGCAGGCTGGCGCGGTTCGCGGCATCCTCCGCAGCATTGCTCCCGCGCGGCCGGGTTCCGGCGATCGGACGGATCGTCACCTCGCCGTCGCGCGCGCGGACGAGGATTTCGGGACTTGATCCGATCAGCGCAAATCCCGGCAGGTCGAGGCAGTAGAGAAAGGGCGAGGGGTTGATCCGGCGAAGCGCGCGATAGAGCGCCAGCGGCGGCAGAGCGAAATCCTGGGTGAAGCGCTGGGCCAGCACCACCTGAAAAATGTCGCCGGCGACGATATAGTCCTTCGCGCGCCGGACCATGCGGTCATAGTCCTCTGCCGCGACCATTGCGGTCCGCTGGGCGGGCTCTGCCAGTGCCGCGTCAGGCGCTGCCGATGCCTCGGGTGGGATCGGTCCCGCCAGCCGCGCGGCGGCGGCTTCCACGCGATCGCGTGCCGCGTCGATCGCGCGGTCGGCGTCCCCGATCTCCGTGGCCCAGATCGGTGCCACGAAGTAGAGCGCGTCCGCCAGCCGGTCGAACACCAGCAGTAGCGTCGGCCGCGCGAAGATCATGTCGGGCGTGCCCAGCCCATTGTCGGGCGCGCGCGGCAGCCTCTCGACCAGGCCGATGCTTTCATAGGCGAAATAACCGACGAGGCAGGAGAGGGCGGGCGGAAGCCCCTCGTCCATGTCGGCCTGGCATTGCGCGACGAGCGCCCGCAGCGCGACGAGCGGATCGCCGGGCAGCGGGGTGAAGTCGGCGCGATCCGTCGCCCATGTGCGGTTGATCTCTGCGCTTCGCCCATGGGCGCGGAACAGCAGGTCCGGCGCGAGGCCGAGAATCGAATAGCGGCCGCGCACCGACCCCCCCTCGACCGATTCGAGGATGAAGTCGCCGCGCCCCGGCTCCATCAGCTTGAGCGCGGCCGAGATCGGGGTGTCGGTGTCGGCGATCTGCCGCTGCCAGTAGAGCGCGGAGCGTCCGGCTGCGAGGCTCTGGCGAAGCGCTGCGGGATCGGCGGCCATCGCCGGTGGAGACGCGCTCACTGGCCCCCGCCGGTTCCCAGCAGGTCGGAGCGGACGCGCGCGGTCGCGGCATCGTTGCGGCTGACCCCCACATCCCTGGCGATCGCGCGCATGAACTGGTCGGCATAT